>CAJCCR010000109.1 GCA_903960945.1 uncultured Planctomycetaceae bacterium | reverse complement strand
AGGTTTTTCCTGTCCATTTGCGCGGTACTGGAAGTGCATTCGCGACCAATGTTGGTGGCAGAATGATAGGAACCTCTGCAGCGTTTTTAACCACAAATCTGATTGCCCCTATGCTTACCATTGGTTCTAACAACTTTGAAAAAGTTGCTTACGCTGCTGGTATTACTGGCGTGTTGGTTTTTGCAATCGGTTTTGTCACCAGCTTTTTCCTTCTTGAACCAAAGGTGGAAGGTTCCCCCGAATAAGCTACGAAGCTTATTATTTAATGTGGCTTAACCATGAAAATTGCCTACATCACCGCTGGTGCAGCAGGAATGTTCTGTGGCAGTTGCTTAAATGATAATACCCTCGTTACCGCTCTTTGTGCCCTTGGTCATGATGCACTGCTGATCCCCACCTATACCCCGATTCGCACTGATGAGATCAGTCAAAGTCTAGATCGGGTTTTCTTCGGGGGCATCAATGTCTACCTGCAGCAGAAGTCCAGATTCTTTCGTTGGACACCATCTTTTTTTGATCGATTATTAGATGCGCCCTTTTTGCTGCGGTGGGTTTCAAGGTTTGCTTCCAGTACTAAGGCTGAAGATTTAGGTGATTTGACTATTTCCATGTTGAAGGGGAAACATGGTTATCAGGTTAAAGAGGCACTAAAACTTGCTGCTTGGTTGAAAAAAGAAATTAAACCCGATGTCATTCATCTTACTAATGCCCTGCTTTCAGGCATGGCTGATATTCTTTCCAATGAGGTTGGTGCGCCTGTTGTTTGTTCCTTGCAAGGGGATGACATTTTTTTAAATGCATTACCCAAGCCTTTTCGAACCAAAGCGATTGAATTGATCTCCGCCAATTCTTCCTTGGTTAATAGGTATGTTGCTTCGAGTTATTTTTATGCAGATAGCATGGCTGCCTACCTTAAAATACCCAGAGAAAAAATTGGGGTTATTCAGCCAGGCATCAACATCAAGTATCATCTTGCAGGTTCTAATGCTCAGAAAGCAGGAAATGTTTTGGGTTACTTTGCGAGGATTTGTCCGGAAAAGGGTTTTCATAACCTGGTGAATGCTTGGATTGCAATGCGTTTAAAGAATCAAAATTTGAAAATTAAGTTCAAGGCATCTGGTTGGCTGGGGGAAAGCAACAAACAGTATTATTTGGAGCAATACAATAAAATCAAAGACGCTAATCTTTTAGAAGACTTTGAACATTGTGAGTCCCCCGATCTGCAATCGAAGATCCGTTTTTTTGATGGCATCGATCTGCTTTGCGTTCCCACCGAATACCTTGAACCCAAGGGGTTGTATGTTTTGGAAGCTTGGGCCCAGAATGTTCCCGTCTTACAACCCAACCATGCCTCGTTTCCTGAACTTTTAAACAAAGCGGGTGGTGGTGGTTGGCTTTATGCTCCCGGCAATCAACAAGAATTAATCGAAAAATTAGAGTTTGCTTTTTCTTCAGGTTTATTGCTTAAACAACAGGCACTTTTAGGGCATAATGCCGTCATCGATTATTTTAATTCTTCGAGAATGGCTGAAGAGACATTGTCCTTTTATCAGCGAATGCTTTCTGGGGACAAAGTTTAAGGGAAAAGTTGATGGCGGAATTTATTTATAACAGGCAAGTTCAATTTGCTGAAACAGATATGGGCGGAATTGTTCACTTCAGCAGCTTTTTTCGCTATATGGAGGAGGCAGAGCATCACTTCCTTCAATCGCTTGGCCTTTCTGTTGTCATGAATTTAGAAGGTAAGAAACTTGGCATGCCTCGGGTTTCAGCCAAGTGTGATTTTCATCATCCTGCCCGATTTCAAGATTCGCTCCAAATTTTTGTCAAACTCCAGAGGCTTGGAACATCTTCTCTTTCTTACACAATCGATATTAAAAAAGGTGATCTGATTTTGGCCACGGGCAATATCGTTGCGGTTCTTTGTGAACTTAATGACCAGCTACCCCCCAAATCTATCCCCATTCCACAAACTATGCGGGATCTTTTGATTGGCGGTATAGTTGAATGATTGCTCCTTTTAATTATCTTGAAAATCTGACTAATCGCCTTCATCTGGGTGCCATGAAGATTCCTGAAAATATCAGGAACAAGCATGTTCGTTATATTCTTTCGTGCCAAAATTCTGATGGTGGTTTTTACGGTCGCGACCCCGAAAGCGATTTGTATTATACTGGCTTTGCCCTACGTTCCTTATTGGTATTGAACGCGCTTGACACCCCAACTTGCGATAAGGTCGGAACTTTTCTTTCCCAAAGATTGCACTCCCAGACCAGCTTGGTTGATTTCTTTTCTCTCGTTTATTCCGCAGTGATTGTTTCCATGGGCGGGGGCCCCGATGTTTTTGCCTCCAGTGGAGATTGGACCGATACCATAGGGACTTTTCTTGCTTCACTTCGTGGCGCAGATGGTGGGTTTGGTAAAGTTCCAGGCGGTAAAGAATCCAGCACTTACATGAGTTTTCTTGCTTTGCTTTGCCATCAATTAATCGGAAAAAAAATCGCTGCCCCTGATTCGCTGGTTACTTTTGTTCATTCCCGCCTTCGAACCGATGGCGGCTTTGTTGAATACGGCCCGATGAGAAAAAGTGGCACCAACCCTACCGCTGCAGGCATGGGAATTTTGCGTGCCATCGCGCCACAGTTACTGCAGGGGGATATGAAAAATAATCTTATCAACTTTTACAAGGGTATGATGGGGGATGAAAATGGTTTTAAAGCGAATCATCGCATTCCCTTTTGCGATGTCCTTTCCACTTTTACTTCGCTTTGGTCTTTGGCAGAACTTGATGCCCTTGATGAGCTTCCTTTAGATAAAATCTCTCAATATGTATTGTCCACGGGAAATATCCAAGGTGGTTTTCATGGCGGTTCTTGGGATGCGGGAAGGGATGTCGAATATTCCTTTTATGCCTTGGGCGCACTTGCACTCTTGGCATCACGAAAATAAGGAGTTTTAATGACTTTACAAGTTAGGCAGATTCGCAAGGAGTTTATCACACGCTCGGGCTCATTGCCTGTGCTTTGTGGCATCGATCTAGATCTCGATTCTGATAAATCTCTTGCGATCATGGGCCAATCAGGTTCAGGGAAAAGTACTTTCCTTCATGTTTTGGGTGGGCTTGATAAACCCAGTGCAGGAAAAATCCTTCTCGATGGCCTTGACCCTCTCGCAATGAATGAAACCGACCTTGCCCATTACCGGAATCAAAAAGTTGGTTTTGTTTTTCAAGATCACCATTTATTGCCCCAATGTACCGTGCTTGAAAATGTTCTTTTGCCTTCATTGTTAGGCTCTACACCAAAAGTTGAAGTCATTCAACTTGCCAAGGATTTGCTCGCAAGGGTAGGGCTTGAAAACAGAATGGACCATATGCCTTCAGAACTTTCTGGCGGAGAAAGGCAAAGGGCTGCGGTTGCCCGAGCTCTTATTATGCGCCCAAGGCTTTTGCTTGCGGATGAGCCCACAGGTAATCTTGATAAAAGAAATGCTGATAATATTATGCGTCTGCTTCTTAAGCTTCATGAAGAAGAAAAAAACATTCTAATTGTGGTTACTCACAGTCTCGAACTTGCAAAATTATTTCCCCGAGTCATGGCCATGGATGATGGTATCCTTGCTGAAGCAGTAACTTCCAACTGATTTAAAGGCGAACTAATTCTATGTCTTTTAGCTTGGGCCAATTTGTTGTCAACACTGCCAGATTTCATCTCAAAGGCAACCTTGCGGTTCTTATGGGCATTGTTATTGCCACTGCTTCGTTGACCGGTGCACTTCTTGTTGGGGATTCTCTTCGCGGAAGTTTGGCGGATACTGTTAAAAATAAACTTATTTGGGTTAATGAAGCTGTCCTTGCGCAAAGATTCTTTAATGAACAAATCATCGTTAAGCTTGGAGAGAAAACGGCCATCCCCGCCATTATTCTTAAGGCTTCTATTCAAGTTCGAGATGATCAAGATTGCTTGGTAACACAAATTAGTAGTGCCCAAGTTGTCGCAGTCCCTGAAGAGTTCTGGCAAGATGAAGGAAAAAGTGCGCAGTGGAAAAACCTAAAGGGTGCATGGCTTAATCATCAAGCTGCAATAGGGTTAAAGATTTCCGAGAAGCAAAATGTGGTGCTCAGAATCGAAAAACCGAGCGCTATTCCCAGAGAGTCTTTTCTGGGCAATCGTGAGGATGTGGTTGACTCCATCACCCTTGAAGTAGGAAAAGTGTTGGATCGTTCTGATAAGTATGCGGGTTTCAATTTGTTTCCTGGGATGGATGCGCCTGCAACTATTTTTGTACCATTGCAACTGGTGCAGGAAAAATTGGGAATCACTTCTAAAATCAATTCGATTCTTACAAGTAAATCGGGGCTGCAGGATAAATTTCGTTCGTTGTTGACACTTTCAGATTATGAACTGACATTCAAAGGCCCTGAAGATCGAGCATTAGATTTGTTTGCGAAATTTGATCGTGATAAGAATCAAGTTTTGGAAAAGCGAGAGTATCAGGGAAAAATGCCTGCAAAGCTCATTCCATTACTTCAATCACAAGCTGGCGCAATCGACATCGAAAGTGTGCAAAAGTTTTTTCGTACCAACCGAAATTATTACTCCCTCGAGAGTAGTCAAATGTTGGTTTCGCCCAATCTTGCCCAAAAAGCAGATGATTTAATTCGAGAGATGGGATTGCAGTCTTCGCAAATCATGGTTTATCTGGCCAATAATATTCAAGAAAAGAGCAACGCTGTTCCTTACTCCGTCATTGCGGGAATCGATGCAAACTTGCAAAAAAAGTTGGGAGTTAAGCTTGCAGCAAATGAGAAGCCGGGGCAGAAAATTTGGTTGCTCGACTGGAATGAATCACCTTTAAAACCTGCTATTGGTGATGCTGTTGGCCTTGAGTATTTTCTTCCCGAAGTGGTTGGAAAACCAATCGAGAAAAAAGATTCTTTCCAATTTGCAGGGTATATTCCAGCAGATATTAATCTTGTGGACCCTGAAATTACTCCAGATTTTCCGGGTATTACTGATAAGCTTTCGCTGGATTCTTGGAACCCGCCTTTCCCTTACGACAACAAGCGGATCAAGCCACGAGATGAAAAATACTGGCAGGATTTTAGATCGGTACCCAAGGCTTTTATTGACCTTGATGTTGCAAAGAATCTTTGGGGTAGCAGGTTTGGAAAAATTACCTCCATCAGGGTTTATCCTACAAACTTAAGTTTCCCAGATGGTTTTGCTGCTGATTTTCAGTCTCGGTTGCTTAAATCGATCGACCCCACCTCGGTTGGATTTGTTTTTCAAGATCTTCGCACCAGGTTTCAACAATCTAGCCAGTCGGGCACTGATTTCTCTGGGCTTTTCGTAGGCTTCAGCTTTTTTCTCATCCTCTCTGCTTTAATTCTTGTTGCACTACTCTTTCGCTTGCACCTTGAACGCAGGGCCTCGCAGGTGGGCACCATTCTTGCCCTTGGCGCTACCCAAAAGCAAGTTGCGCATTTGTTGCTTCTGGAAGGCTTGCTTGTTGCTGGGTTGGGCGTGCTATTGGGTTTAGGGGTTGCTTGTGTTTATGCTATCGGGCTGTTGCAATATCTGAAATCCAATTGGCCTGATAACTCGCTTCAACAAATCCTTAAATTACACATTCCATTTAAAACCCTTTGCTTTGGATTCGCTCTGGCTTTCATTATGAGTGCAGTAGCTATTTTTCGAACTTCACGAACCTTGGTGAAAACATCGGTAATGACTTTGATTAAAGGTGGTTATCTTGATTCGACTGTTTTAAATTCCAAACAACCTCTTTCGCTTTTGATTTATGGCTCGCTATTTATGATGCTGGGCTTTGGTATGCTTTTTCCTCCCTCGAGTCAGGATCATGAATTAAAAGCCTTGAAGTTTTTTGGTGCAGGCGGGTTAGTACTTACCTCTGGGTTATTTTTCCTTGGCGCATTCTTGCGTTATGTCCATAAAATCATGGTTTTTGGCCATGGACTTGATGGCTTAGCTAGGCTTGCTTTACGAAACATGGCGCGTAATAAAACCCGATCCCTTCTTACCGCAGGGCTGCTTTCCAGCGCTGCTTTTCTCATTATTGCAGTTGAACCATTCAGAAAAGAAGCTGATAGCAACACTGGCAAAAATTCTGGTACTGGCGGATTTAGTATTGTCGTAGAAACTAATATTCCGGTCCTTTCAGGGCTTGATGGACCTTCGGGGATCGAAACCATTCTCGATGGTGTACAAAAAAGTAATCGGGGAAATCCACAACGCGCCCGGCAGCAAGTTGATCGATTCAAAAATGTTTTGAAGGATGTTAAGGTTTTCAGCCTAAGATTCAATCCTGGCGATGATGCAAGTTGCTTGAACCTTTTTGCACCCTCTAAACCTAGAATTTTAGGTGTGCCCAATTCTCTGCAACAACGGGGCGGTTTTTTGTTTTCTGCTACCACAGAACCTTTGGAAAACCCTTGGAAGCTTCTCGATTCCAGCAACCCTTTCGTAAATGCTTTTGTGGAAAAAAACACCGTGGAATGGATGATTCATTCTGGGTTGGGTAAAGATTATAAAATTCAGGATGCCTCTGGGAAAGATGAACTCCTTAAGTTTGCAGGTTTGTTTCAAGGATCTGTTTTTCAAAGCGAAATCCTCATAGGTGAATCGCAGTTTTTGAAATTCTATCCTCAGCAGCAAGGCTATCAGTATTTTTTAATTGATGCAGATTCCAAAGACCTTTCTGAAATCGAAGAGGCTTTTAAAATCGGATTGTCTGACTACGGGGCCAAAGTTTCTAAATCAAAAGATCTCGTCGAACGATTTGCATCTGTCGAAAATGCTTACTTATCAATGTTTCAGGGGCTTGGCACCATTGGCCTACTTATTGGTACTATGGGAGTTGCTGCGGTGCTAGCACGCTCGGTTTGGGAACGAAGAGCAGAGCTTGGCTTGCTTTCGGCACTTGGGTTTACCCAAGTCGATGTTGTGCTTGTTATGCTTTTGGAACATGCGTTGCTTTTGTTTCTTGGTTTGGGGATCGGTACCCTTGCCGCGCTTGTCTCTGTTCTTCCGCTTGAACATTCCACAGCAACCCGCTGGGGTGTTCTTGCTTTATTGCAAGGTGGTATGTTTTTCTTTGGGTTGATGGTTTGCGTTGCAAGCCTTTGGTCGATTCGTACAAATAATTTTGTCGCAGCCATGCGTAAAGAGTAAGTTTAGCTTAAAGAGTCAGTTTAATTAGGAGTTGGTTCATGCAGAAAAATTTTGGTTGGTTGTTCTATGTCATTCTTGCTGGCCTTGCTTGGGGGACTTATGTTCCCATTGTTTTTTATGGTGGCAGAGAATTAACCACAGAGCGCGGCACCATGGGCGGTAGGCTGACTTCCATCCTTTGCGTTGGCATGGCTTATTTTGTACTGGCAGTTCTCATTCCATTGGTATTGTTTCTGACTAAGCAGCAAGCTTGGCCACAAATGAAAAAGACAGGTTTGATTTTCTCAGGGCTTGCTGGGGTTATGGGCGCCCTTGGTGCCATTTCAGTGATCTTTGCTTCTAAAGCTGCTGTTGATTCTGCTAATGCCTTGGGCCTCCCAGAAAATACTTATCGCATTTATATCGCCCCCCTAATCTTTGGCCTTGCCCCTGTGATCAACACCTTGGTTAGCCTTTTCTGGCATCCAAAACCTGATCAACCTTGGCATTTTGGTTTGGAGAAAGTGCCTGGCTATAAGTTATTCCTTGGTATTATTCTTGTAGGTGTGGGGGCGTTTTTAGTTCTTTACTCCAAGGAAGTTTCTGAAATTAAACCCGCTGCCCCGATAGTTGCACCTTCTGCTTCTGCTGTTGCTGAAACTAAAGCAGTTGAGAAAGTGGAGTTCGTTTCTGAGTGGATCTTGTTTGTTGTCTTGGCCGGCCTTGCTTGGGGCACTTATGTTCCGATTATATTTTATGGCGGGCTGGAACTAACCGGAAAACCGGGCGAATTAGGCGGCAGGCTTATGTCGATACTTTGCGTTGGATTGGCTTACTTCTTGATGGCGGTGCTAATTCCTGCAGGGCTTATGGGGGCTGGAATTCCAAGCTTTGCATGGCCCTCCAAATTAAGTACGCCAGGCTTGGTGTTTTCAAGCCTTGCGGGAGTTGCGGGTGCTGTTGGTGCAATTTGCGTGATTTTTGCCTCGAAGGCAGCCGTGGATGCTGCAAAGAAAAGCGGGTTGCCACCAGCCTCTTTCAGGGTTTACATTGCCCCTTTGATTTTTGGCCTCGCACCCGTGATCAATACCCTTGTCAGCCTGTTATGGCATCCTTCTAAAAATGGAGATTTCCTCCACTTTGGTATGGAGCATACCCCCGGGCCATTGCTTTGGATTGGCATTATTTCTGTGGCTTCAGGTGCCTTTTTGGTTCTCCTTTCCAAGGAGCAATCCGAAGTTCAAGCTGGCCCTCCTGCTGCAAAGCCCAACTCTGCCCCAGCTAGGTGAACCTTATGAATCAGGATGAATTGATAGCTTCATTCCAGGGTGTGCTTGCACACCTCTGGATGATTCGAACCTTCTTAAAGCATGCGGATGAAATTCAAGACGATGAAAATATGCTAGAAGTTCCCAGAACCCTTTTTGACTACATTCGTGCCACCGAACCCGCCTATCAGCGTGCGGATTGGGCCGACTTTTTTCATAGGTTAAATGGTAAGTTTAGTCGTTTGAAAAAAGCTAACATTTATTATCAGGAAAACTTCAAAACATTCTCGGATCATACTAATTTCCAAATGGCTGCAAGTTCACTTGCCGCATGTGTTAGTAGGCTTCAAGAATTGCTTAACTTGGTTGATAAATTGCCTCAAAAATCCTCATCTTCTTCGGGTCCAGCTATCTAATATATACTTTTCATGCACCAGTTTGTTCATCGTATCAATCGGAAGATCTTGCAAGTTTTGCGTTGCCTTCCACGACTCTTGCAATCGTGAGACGATCTCGCTTCTGGCTATGGGCAGGTTGGTTAAAAATTGTTCATGCACTCTATCGAGGCGGTATTCGGGCTGCCTTGTAGGGTGCTTTAAATAGTTTGGGATCATCCCGATATTGAAATCATAAAGGATGGATCCATGATGCAAAATGAAAACACTTTTTCGTTGTTGAGCATTGCCTGAGAACTTTTTATTATCCCAAGCTAGGTCGCTGGTGCCATCATGTGTAATGCCAGAAATACCTAAAGAGCTTGCGATTTGTTCCATGATGCTGACATAAGAACTTTTGATGGTAGCCAAACCTGGCCGGGTATCGGTTCGAAGAATAAGGGAAAAAAGGAGGCAGCCTTTTCCAAGTAAAACGGTGCCTCCGCCGCTAGATCGCCTTAAAATCGGCACCCTGAATTTTAGGCATTCCGCTTCTTTTACATCATCATGAAATATGCCACCAGAGCCTAGAATTACAGCGTTTTCTTGTATTTCCCAGATGCGCAGACATTCGTCCAACTGCCCCAGTTCAGCCTGAAGCAAAAGCGCCTCATCGAACGCAAGATTTTCGTAGGGATCAGCAAAAGTTTTATCGAGGAATAACATTTTCTTTTTCAAAGGTTCGAGTAATCCACCCGCTTGTTTCCACGTTTCTAACCCACCACGAATAGCAAAAGATTTCGAAAACCCAATGCCTCTAAGATGCTTGGCCCAACTGGCCGCGCTCGCGTCATCCGGTCAGGCACAATAAAAAAACACCCAGTTATTTTTATCAATGCCTAAAGCCCAAGAATTAATTTCTTCAGCTTTTGCTTCTAAACTGACAGAGCTAGAAATTTTCCAATTGCTTTGTTGTTTGCTAACCCTACTTCTAATATCCAAAATACAACAACTTGTGTCATTGTTGTTTATTTTAAATGCCTCTTCAGCGGTTATTCTTAGGCTGAGTGGGTTGATCAAGGTTGACTCTCTGCGTAGGGATTAAATTCGTTTAAGTGCAAAATGTTTTCGGGAACAAATTGTTGCCTCGTTCCTATTGATGATTCTAGTTCTAAATGTGCAAACGATTGTTGTAAAAGCTTTCCCTCATGCTTTTTTCCATGTTCTTCAAGCAGCACTTCTCTGCCTAATAATCCCATCCCGGAAACCCAGTCTTTTTCAAGCATTTGTACGTTTCCATCAAGTAATTGATGGTAGATTTCATCAAGGTTTGAAAGAAGTCGTTTTGCGATTTCATGGGTGTTTAATGGGTGCGGAGTGAATTGCTGCATCGAAGTAGCAAAAGGTAATCCTAAGATTGCAAATTCTGAAGGCGTTTGCAAAATATTAAGGCCTATTCCAACAATGGTGCCAGCAGATTGCTCAATCAAAATACCACAGATTTTTCTGCCATCCATCAAGATGTCATTGGGCCATTTTATACTCGCTCTTATGCCAAGAAAATCTTGAATCGTGTTGCATACAGCAACTGCAGCCCAAGCAGTGAGTATTGAAGGGCGCCTCAAACCATCAGGCGGGAATAACAATATCGAAAGTAAAACCGATTGCCCTTTATTTGCATTCCAAACCCGCCCATGCTGGCCTCTTCCATAAGTTTGGCTGTCTGCGATTATTGCCAACCCATTATTTGCTACTTCAGCAGAATGATTTGCAGCATGATTCGAGGTGCTATCAAGTTCATCGAAGTGCCAGGTTAATTTTCCAATCAACTTGTGGTCGAGTTTCCAGATGCTTGTTGGCTTCGTTGGCATCATGAAAAATTGTAATCCAACGCTAAATCCAATGCTGGTGCAGAATGCGTGATTGCGCCTATGCTTATCCGGTCAACTCCTGTTAATGCTACTTCCCGTACATTTGCGATAGTTATTCCGCCCGAGGCTTCAAGCAAAACATCGTGCGCTATAGCATTTTTACGCTGTACCGCCGCTTTCATATCTTCATTGCTCATGTTATCCAGAAGAATTATCGTCGGTGAAGATTGTAATGCGCAGTCAAACATTTCCAAATTATCAACTTCGATCTCGATATCCCATGTGCCGGGAAAGTATTGCCTTGATAACAAGATTGATTGCCGAATCGCAACCGGCCCACCGCCTAAAGCTGCCAAATGATTATCTTTAATTAAAATCCCATCGGATAAATTCATTCGATGATTATGCCCGCCGCCACATCTCACTGCATATTTGTCGAGGTATCTCCAACCAGGGGTCGTTTTTCGCGTATCTAAAATTTTTACGGGAAGATCATGTACCTTAGCGACAAATTTTGCGCTTAGAGTTGCTATCCCTGAAAGTCGTTGCATGAAATTCAGTATGATTCGCTCCGCAGATAAAATGCCTCGCATCGGACCTTGAATTTTAGCAATCAAACTTCCATGCTTTAATGGGTCACCATCTTCCATAAGTGAAAACCATTCGGCTTCAGGGGCAATTTTTCGCAACACCCTTTCGCCAGCCTCGATTCCTGAAAGAACCCCATCTGTACGTCCTACCAAAGTTGCTTTTCCCTTTAAATCCGCAGGCAATGTGGCTTTGCTGGTCAAATCCCCAGAAGAATCGATATCTTCAGCGATTGCCATTTCAAGTAACTGTGTGAAAGCCTTGTCTTCAAAAGTGTTAAATAGCATTTGGTGAGCCTCATTAGAAAAGACATTACTCAAAGTATTTTACAGCGTTTTTGAAAATAGCGAAACCCTCGCCCTCTTTTTGCAAACCGTTACGGGTCCAACTTGGATGTTGAGTTGGCAATACATGCCGTTCAGGGTGTGGCATCAAGCCAAGAACCCTGCCAGATGGGTCGCAAAGCCCTGCAATGTTTCCTTGGGAACCATTAGGGTTATGCGGGAAGCCATCAAGTTTGCCCTGCGGGTTGACATAACGAAGCACAACTCTGCCTGATTTTTCGAGGCCATCAAGCATCCACTCTTCACGGGATACAAAACGGCCTTCACCATGAGCGGTAGGAACAAAAAGGGAAGAAAGCCCAGTAAGGAATGGGCAGTTAGCGGGTCGAACTTCAAGGTTGACCCATCTAGTCTCGAATTTACCTGAAGTATTGTGGGCTAAAGTGGCAACAGGGCCATCTTGATCCGGTTGAAGAATAAGTCCCGCCTTAAGTAGTACTTGGAAGCCATTGCAAACCCCAAGGATGAGTTTCTCGGAATCTCGAAAAGCTCGAAGCTCAGATTGGAGAAAATGGGTAAGCTGAGAGGCAAGTATTTTGCCTGCAGCGACATCATCCCCATAGGTAAATCCTCCTGGAATAACAAGGATTTGAAATTGCTTAAGAATGGAGGGGTTTTCCCTAAGTTGAAGGATATGTATGCGTTCGGGGCGGGCGCCTGCCTTTTCAAAAGCGAAATGGGTTTCCATATCGCAATTGGAACCAGGAGCTCGAAGAATGAAAACTTTTGGAGAAGCCATGTTTGTTTACCCTAATTCCATGAAATAAACCCTTTGTTATTTTAGAAAAATCGGAGTGCTTAAAAAATATTATGCAGGAAAGATGAAGAGAAACAGCAATAAAATGGCTTAAAAATGAATGCTTTAAAAAATATTTATTCCAACTGTTGACTCCACGGAAATGAAGCCTATACTCAAATTATCCTCATAACTGAGGAAAGAAAAAATGTCGACGCATCGAAGTCAGCCTCGGCTGGCGGAAGTGATTAGGCAGTGTGACCTTTGGTCACATTTAATGGATCTTTGACAATTCGATGATTATAGCCAAATAGCGAGGATGTGTCTGCTTAAAGTTAGGTAGACGCAATCCTTGCGAGTTATGAAGAAATTCATAACCTTTCAAGTTCTTTGAGCGAAAACCAATTTTAAGCGAACATCAGACTCTTCTGCGATTTGAACCGGTGAAACTTTCGCATGTCGAAAGTGGATCCGTTATTCAGAAGCCTTCGGGCTTCACGCATATATTATTGAAGGGTTTGATCCTGGCTCAGAATGAACGTTGGCGGCGTGGATTAGGCATGCAAGTCGAACGAGTCTCTGGGGGGTAACTCCTAGAGGAAAGTGGCGAAAGGGGCAGTAATGTATGGGTAACCTACCTTGAGGTCTGGGATAGCCATTCTAACGGATGGGTAATACTGGACGGCCTAAGTTGTCGGCATCGACGATTTAGTAAAGGTTACGCCTCGAGAGGGGCCCATATGATATTAGCTAGTTGGTGGGGTAATGGCCCACCAAGGCAAAGATGTCTAGCGGGTGTGAGAGCACGACCCGCGTCATTGGCACTGAGACACTGGCCAAACTCCTACGGGAGGCTGCAGTCGAGGATCTTCGGCAATGGACGAAAGTCTGACCGAGCAACGCCGCGTGTGCGATGAAGGCCTTCGGGTTGTAAAGCACTGTCGAGGGGAAACAAGCCGTAAGGTTGAGTGACCCCTGGAGGAAGCACGGGCTAAGTTCGTGCCAGCAGCCGCGGTAAGACGAACCGTGCAAACGTTATTCGGAATCACTGGGCTTAAAGGGCGCGTAGGCGGGTGATCAAGTCAATGGTGAAATCCTCCAGCTTAACTGGAGAAGTGCCTTTGATACTGATTGTCTAGAGGGAGGTAGGGGCATGTGGAACTTCAGGTGGAGCGGTGAAATGCGTAGATATCTGAAGGAACGCCAGTGGCGAAAGCGATGTGCTGGACCTCTTCTGACGCTGAGGCGCGAAAGCTAGGGGATCAAACGGGATTAGATACCCCGGTAGTCCTAGCCCTAAACTATGGGTACTAGATTGTGGACTTTCATGGGTTCACAGTCGAAGCAAAAGTGTTAAGTACCCCGCCTGGGGAGTATGGTCGCAAGGCTGAAACTCAAAGGAATTGACGGGGGCTCACACAAGCGGTGGAGCATGTGGCTTAATTCGAGGCTACGCGAAGAACCTTATCCTGGAATTGACATATGTGAAAACGGTAGGAAGTAATTGCCGGAAACGGCCAATGAACGGTATCCAGTCCGGAACTTACCACAGGTGCTGCATGGCTGTCGTCAGCTCGTGTCGTGAGATGTCTGGTTAAGTCCGATAACGAGCGCAACCCTTGTCTCTAGTTGCCAGCGGGTAATGCCGGGAACTCTAGAGAGACTGCCGGTGTCAAACCGGAGGAAGGTGGGGATGACGTCAAGTCCTCATGGCCTT
>CAJCCR010000108.1 GCA_903960945.1 uncultured Planctomycetaceae bacterium | reverse complement strand
TGGGGAAGCCCCACTGCAACCACTCCATTTGCACCTTTGGACTTTGCACTTTCGTTACCCGGTCCCTGAGCTTGTCGAAGGGTCGAACTAGCTCTGCGCTTTGGTCATCCTCGCGAATGCGGGGATCCATGCTTAGCAGCTTGTTTCTCTGGATTCCCGCATACGCGGGAATGACGGGCGAGAGCCTCCGTTACCCGGGCCCTGAGCTTGCCGAAGGGCGCACGGCCGCACTTTTGTTACCTGGTCCCTGAGCTTGTCGAAGGGTCGAACTAGCTCCGCACTTTTGTCATCCTCGCGAATGCGGGGATCCATTCTTTGCTTACTTCCGTGTTTTTCCGTGTTCGTCCGTGGCTAATTCTTTTCCGTGTTTCTGCTTCTGTCTTTTTCCGTGAAATTCCGTGTTCGTCCGTGGCTAATGCTTATGCTTAGTTGGCCCTCAATTTAATTAGCTGCGGTATTAACAACAATTGGTTGCCAATTTTTATTCCATTTGTTGAATAGGTCGTCCAAGAACTTATCCCAACCTTCCTTCGATCTATACCTTGGGTAGGGTTCTGGGCGAATCGGATTGTTATTTTCAAGGTTGATGATTTTAAACGAACCATCCGGTTCTATTTTCCCAAGCAAAAACTTTCGATACGCGTGATTCGATTCGGGGTCGAACCATATCTTTCCAACAGGGCCTTCAAAGGATTGATCTTTTAGAATTTCGCAAACCTTTTGCGATTTTTCCGTTCCCGCAACCCCTACTGCCTTCGCCCACAAATGCACGCTGCAATAAGCTGTAACCATCGCATCGGTTACTGAAACGATTGACTTTTTGTGTAGCTCAGCAACAAACCGTTTGTTTATATCTGATTCTAAATTTTCGAAATAGCTGGAAGCGATGTAATCATTCACCAAGCTCGCAGGATCTAAAGTCCCCAATTCTTGTTTTCCGATGCTAAATGAAATAGTAGAGATTTTATCAAATTTTCGTTGCCCACGAAGAACACGAAAAAAAGGTGTGTTGGTGTCGCCATTGATTGTGTTGATAATTAAATCAGGTTCATCTTTAACAACTCTTGCAAGGACTTCATCCATTTGGGTTTCCCCAAGAGGAAGATAAACCGGCGGTTCTAAAATCTCGACCATTGATTGAGAAGTTTCATTGAGGGATTTCACATGAAGCCTGATGATTTCGGAGGCTGCAACAGGAAAAACATATTCCGACCCAACAATCAGGATCTTCTTTTTTTTCATTACATTAACAGCATGGGAAACAGCAGGAAGAATTTGCTGGTTAGGGCATGGGCCAAGATACATGATGTTTTTTGATTCTTCCATTCCTTCGTATTGAACTGGGTAAAGAAGCAAACCATCAAGTTTTTCGATAGTAGGCCGAAGGGTTTTTCTACTCGCGGAAGTCCAGCAACCAAAGATTACAGAAGCTTTTTTGTCGTTAATGAGTTTGGTTGCAAGTTCTGGATAAAGTGATGGCTTGGACTTTCCGTCTTCGTTATAAGGCAAGATTTTTCGGCCTCGGATTCCACCCCGCGCATTGATTTCATCGATTGCGAATATGGTTGCATCCTTGACGGAATTTCCACTTTGTGAAAGGGAGCCCGTAAGATCATGAAGAAGACCCACATGAATCGGCTCTTGCGGAAAGATTGCAGAATAAAAGAAACCAAACAAACTTAGAAGCATCAAACAAAAGGTTCCACCTGCCCATGCTGCAATTTTTTTACTGCCCAAATTAGCCGTTGGGACTTTGGGGCTTTGGCCTTCTTGAATAGCCTGCAACATGGATTCAACCTGATGGCAATCCTTGGGCCTGAGGGTTATAGTTTTTTCCAACATTTTAAAAATTAATTGAACCAACGCAGGGGGCGTCGGTTGAATGGTTTTTGTAATTGGTTTCGGTAAAGCGCTGGTCACAGCATTCAAGACGGCCAAGGTTGTCCTGCCTTCAAAGGGGTAGGAACCCGTAACCAACTGATAAAGCAAAACGCCCAGGCTGAAAATATCGGTGCTTGAGTTAAGGGGTAAACCAGAGGCTTGCTCGGGTGACATATAATAGGGGGTGCCCATTATAATGCCTGCCCCGGTCATGGAGTTGTCGGTATGTTCCACGGCTCTTGCCAAGCCAAAGTCAAGAATTTTCAACCGGGTCCATACCAAATCTGAACCGGTGGATTCAAGCCATATGTTATCGGGTTTGATATCGCGATGAATCAGGCCATGATCATGTGCGGCAGCAAGGCCACGGGAAATTTCCAACCCGATCCTGATTATTTCATTCACGGGAACGGGGCCACGCTTAATCCTTTCAGCCAAGGATTCTCCGCGCAACAATTGCATCGCAATGAAGGGGGTTTTGTCTTGTTCACCAACCTGATAAATGGTGATGATATTTTCATGTTCAATTGCAGCAGCGGCTCTTGCTTCCTGCATAAATCGTAATCGATTATTCTCTACCAACCCAAATTCGGGATGAAGGATTTTTATTGCAACTTTTCGTTTAAGAATTGGATCTTCGCCTTCAAGCACCAAGCCCATTCCACCTTTGCCGAGTATTCTACGAATGATGAAATCCCCTATTTTTTCAGGGATATTTGGAAGGGTCACCGATTTGAAAATCTCGGTTGCAGACCCCGGTTGGGTGTCTTTGGATACATTGCCCTCTTTTTGGCCAAGGATTTGGGTAGGTACACTTAATTCCTGATTTACCTGTGTGTCGTTTTCAGCATTTTGTAAAGAAAATAGAGTGGTATGGGCCGAAACCTCACTGGCAGAAGCGACTTCCGCCTGGCATTTGGCGCAATTGGAAACATGATCTGTTAGGAAGTTTATTCGTTCTGGGTTATCAATGGTTTTCTTTAAAAACTTAGCTAGTTCTTCTTTTGAAGGACAAGATTTTACAGAAACATCTGTGTTCATAAATATATTTTCAATTTTAAAAAGATTTATAATAAAAGCCTATTATAAAGCCCTATAGAACGTAAAGCAAGATAGGATTAACATTCGCTGATCAATAGATTGGGGTTCTTTTCTATGTTCGTCCGTGGCTAATTCTTCTGCTTAGACAATTAGTCAACCGTCGCTCACGCTTCCGGCTCTGAATGCAGTGTTCGTGCGTGTCAAAAATGTCTTTTCTTCTTCTTTTCCGTGT
>CAJCCR010000107.1 GCA_903960945.1 uncultured Planctomycetaceae bacterium | reverse complement strand
AGGTTAATATGTCAATTGATAAAAGTTTAAAGCGCAAAAACACCTTGGCTCGTTCACGAAATGTGCTGAACAGGGCTGAAAGAATCGCAGTATTAAAGTCCGAAGACCGCTGGGTAGAAGGCATGGGCCCGTTTAATCTGCCTAAGGTTCGGATTTTGAAGGTTGGCAAAAAAGTGAAGAAACCAAGTAAAGAAGCTGCTGCTGCGGGCGCCGCTGCTCCTGCTGCCGCTGGAGACAAAAAGGCCGCTGCTGGGGATAAAAAAGCTGCTCCAGAAAAGAAGGCAGACAAGAAGTAATTAGCCTTCTCAGTTTCATTTGCAAAAAGCGGCAGGCTATTTTTAGCCCTCCGCTTTTTTTATTTTGAGAGACTCAATGACGCAAGCTCATTCGGTAATTCTTAAAATTGATAACATCACCAAATTGCATGGGCAATTCAAAGCCTTAAATACGATTTCTCTTGAAATCAATCGAGGAGAAATTTTCGGCCTACTTGGTCCTAATGGCGCAGGCAAATCTACCCTCCTTTCCATCCTTGCTGGCGCTAGTAAGCCCTCTTCTGGTTTTACATGGCTCGATGGCATGGAAATCCAGCCAAACAATCTCAAATTAAGAGCACGCATCGGCCTTGTACCACAAGACTTCGCTTTCTACGAAGATTTAACTGCTAAAGAAAACCTCGTCTTTTTTGGCCAACTCTTTGGCATACAAGGCCACGTTCTTACCAACAAGGTCAACGAAATACTTCAGATAATCGGACTTGATGATGAAAAAGCTTACCAATACTCGAAGTATTTTTCTGGGGGCATGAAAAGAAGATTAAACTTGGGCATCGCACTAGTTCATTCACCCGATATTCTGATGCTCGATGAACCAACCGTTGGGGTCGATCCCCAATCAAGAAATAGAATTTTTGAAGCTATAAAAATCATTAACGCAATGGGCACTACTGTTATTTACACCACGCATTACATGGAAGAAGCGGAAGCCCTTTGCAATAGAATTGCAATTCTGAATCATGGCGAAATTATCGCTTGCGATACTTTGCAAAATCTACTCTCACTCACTCAAACCACAATAAACTTCAGTATCCATGAAAACGACCTAACAAAATCAGGGATATTGCAAAAAAAGATTCCTGAACTTAAATCAAATCCTCTAAAGGGAAGTTACTCGTTAACTTCACACAAGAACTCAACTCCCGACATTATAAATCTTTTAGTAAATGAAAAAATCCAGATAATAAACCTTCATCTAGATTCACCTAATCTGGAAAAAGTTTTTCTTAGCCTTACCGGGCGACATCTTAGAGATTAATTTACCAACCATGCAAAGCTTTATCATTGCGAAAAAAGAATTGACACTACTAATCAGAGATAAACTCACTGCTACTGTTTTATTCGTTCTGCCATTTGCTATGATTCTCATCCTTGGCCTTCTTCTAGGTGAAGGATTTGGACAGAAAACTGATGATCTAATGCGCATTAGTGTTTTAAATCTTGATAAAGGGTTCGGGTTAAACAACAAGCCTTGGGCTCAGCATGCCATCGAAGATATGGTTTCAACTCCTAATATCAAAGTTGAAATCATTCAAAACAAGGAACTTGCGGAACAACTGGTAAAAACCGGGAAGAGGGCTGCCGTTATCATTTTTAATCCAGACTTTAGCGATCGAGTCAACGAATGCTCTTTTCTTTCAACGGGAGTCAACCCTTTTCACCGAGACGGCATCTATCTTGAGAAACTCCAAGTTTCAATCGTCAAAGACAACAAACAACCTGCGACTTCTGCAATTATTGAAAGCGTATGCCAGATTGCATTATTAAGAATTGTCATGCCTTGGATGATCGGAAAAGCATTTGAAAAGCTTGGGGATCCGGAATTTATCGAACTATTGGGAAAAGAAGTTTCTCTACCAGTTCCCCCATCATTACGCTTGTTAATCCCAAAAGACAAAATCCCTCTGGGGGAATTACTTGAATTGGCTTCAGGAAAAGATGTTGCTCTAGCAAAAAACTACCGTGAAAAAGTAGGCGCAGGAATACAAACAGCACTCACCGGGCAATTCAAAAACTACAATCTTACAGGTAAATCTTGGGCTTCACTTACCCGGTCTGTCAATAATGCGGAAACTGTAAACACTTTAACAACCTTTAAAAATGAAGATGGCACCGGCATTCTCAAACGTGGGGCTATTCGTTATCAAATTCTAGTCCCTTCTTTCACCGTGATGTTTGCATTCAGCCTTATCCTGATTTCGGGATGGATATTTGTCGCAGAAAAAAGACAGGGAACTTTTAATCGCTTACTTTCCACCCCTGTTTCCACACCTAGTATTCTTTTAGGCAAATTTCTTCCGACCATAATCATTTCTTTATTCCAAATTTTCTTCCTTTTGGGTTTGGGGAAGGTTTTGCTAGGCTTAAAAATCGGCCTTCCATCTTGGACACTTTCAGATTGGATGATCGCTTTGATTGTCCTTCCACTCGCTACTTCGTTTTGCGTTGCATCTTTTTCTATGCTCATCGGGTTATTATCAAAAAATGAAACCCAACTTGCGCTTTTCAGTTCGGTACCTGTTTGCCTTTTTGCTTTGATTGGCGGGTGTATCTTCCCTTGGGAAATGATGCCAGATAATGCCAAAACATTAGCTTTTCTTACACCTCAAGGCTGGGCCTTGGATGCTTTCAGAGAAATCATGCCCTCCTCTTTTGATACCACCACAGATTTTCAACTTATTTGGAAATCTACCTTGGTGCTCACTGCAATGGGATTTATATTAATTAGTATTACTTGGATTACTCTTGGAAGAATTCGTTTTGGTAATTCCTAACTCCAATTCTTCAACTTCAAACGGGTTATGATTTTTAAATTCTAATTCGATAGGTAGATATAAAATGCTGACAGACAACACAAGCAAAGAGATTTATGATGCCTTGATGGAAATTCCGATATTAGACCCGCATTCCCATATTAATCCTCATGCGGCAGCTTCGAAATCTTTGGAAGATATATTGGGGTATCATTACTACACAGAATTGGCTTACTCTTGTGGGATGGACAAGAAATTCCTCGCACCTGAAATCCCCGGGCAAGATAAAGTCCGCGAAATCATCCGTCATATGAATCAATTCGACAACACCGCACAATACTCTTGGTTCCTCGAAATTGCCCAAACTTTTTTAGACTTCCAAGGCGATAGAGTTTTACCCAAGGACACTGACTACCTCTGGGAAACTGCTCAGAAAAAAATGTCCTCGCCCTCTTGGGAATCTCATGTCTTAAAAACATCAAACCTAGAAAAAATCTTCCTCACTAACGATTTCGATGACACACTTGAAAGTTTTGATACTAGCTTTTATATCCCTTGCCTGCGAACCGATGAACTTGTTTTTCATTTCGCAAGAAATAATGTCCGTAGCAGACTTGAAAAAATATCAGGTGTAAATCCAGGCAGCGCCTCTGAACTTAACAAAGCTTTACATAATCTATTCAAGCACTTCACCCAGAAAGGCGCGCGCGCTTGTGCGATTTCTCTTCCCCCTGATTTCTCCCCAATCAAAGTTTCAGATGAAGCGATTGACATATGCTTCAAATCCTCAGATTTCGATTCCCCTACCTGGAAAAATGGTATCTTTTGGAAACTAGCTGAAGCCTGTAATGATTGGAAGCTGCCTTTCGATCTAATGATTGGCGTTAACCGCAATGTTTATCAAGATGGTGTTTTTCAAGGTAAAGATCTTTACGACCAGCGTACTTCATTAATCCAATATGCGCCGTTGTTTAATAACTTTCCCAAAGTCACCTTTTGTGTTTCAGTTTTAACCAGCAACCAAAACCAAGAGTTAGCCAGCTATAGCTGGATTTTCCCTAATGTAATCACTCATGGGCATTGGTGGTATTCGAATATTCCCACCCATATTGAACAAGATACGCGCGCAAGACTTCAGGCAGTACCAAAAACAAAGCAGATTGGTTATTACAGCGATATGTACAAACTTGAATTTGGATTGCCTAAATTCAATATGTATCGAAAGATACTTTCAAATATTTTGTCAAAAGATTTTGTTCAAACAAAGCGGAATAATATCAACGAAGCAGTCGCTCTGGGAAAACTTCTACTTCGTGGTAATTCTGAAACGATCTTTAAAATAAGTTAATTAAGAACGAATCAGTTCTTCGGAAATTCTGTAAACATCTCTGCAATGGGTTTTATAATTATACTTGTAAATCCCGTTCCCTTATTAAAACCGTACATTCCCCTCATCAATTCAAGGCTCATTAAACTAACTACAAATAATATCAACACCCCAGGGATAAGAAAAATGGTGGGTAGTGGGCCCCATGGTGCCTCACCTGCATAAGCTAGAGGCCTAGGCCCTTCTACTTCTTCTTCAACCTCTTCACTAACTTCAGATACTTCTTCTACAATCTCTTCCACTTCTTCAACTTCATCAATTGCAACAACCTGACTTGAACTACCATCTTCCACAACTTCCAGTTCATTAAATTCGGCAGTCGCACCCATCGGGTCAGCATCGTTACCATCATCCACTTCTACCACTTGGGAACCCGAATCACTATCGCTAGGCTCGAGTTCAAAACTACTATCTAAGCCACCTTCTGAACCAGCTTCAACATCTGAATTAGTTCCAGCTTCCTCGTCAAGATTCAGTTCAAACTCGCTGTCAGAACTAGAATCGTCAACAACTTGTGTCCCTTCACCTTCACCAGATATCGAACCATCTAACGATAAAATATCCGAACCAGATTCATCCGCAGATAGCTCAAATTCGCTCGAATCCCCACCAGCTTCCGATTGAAGTTCCATCGAACCGCTTAAACTAAGATCAACAGCATTACTATCATCAAGCTGAAGGGTTGGCTCACCATCGACGTGCAAATCATCAACCGTGGGAATAAAATCCAATTCATTTCCAGAAAGCTGAATATCTGAACTTCCATCTAAATCAATATTAGGTTCAGAAATTTCAAACGGGGAATCTTGCGGAAGAATTATACTTGATGATGTCGAATTGGATTCAGGCCCATTGCTATGCAATTCTGTTGAAAGGCTAAAATCAGAACCTAAAATATCAGGGCTATCTTGAATCCCAAGCAAACCATCGGAATCAGAGCTATTAACAATTGGTTCATTAAATACGGGTGGATTAGTACTACTGTCATCAAGTGAAAGTGTAAATTCGTCTGAATCGCCAGTATCAAGAACTAATGGTGCATTATCATCACTTGGAGTAGTAGCAGGATTGTCAGTTGGAGTATCTTCTAGATTTAATGTGTAATCTTCTGAATCTGTATCAAGGTTTAAAACCACAGGTGCGCTTAATCTAGCATCAATATCTTCACTTTTAAATCGCAACACACCCCGATCTTGAAAAGATCGAACCTCGCGCTTTTTAGCGAGTTCTCTTAACTCATCAACACTCATACTGAGTTTTGATGCAGCTTCTTCCAAGGTATAAAATTGAGACATGGCGTTAACCTGAATTGGATGGAAAAAACATTACTGAACCGCAACTAAACGATTCTAGCTAGATTCTAAACCAGAAAGCCCGGAAAGCAAATAATCCAGATGAACTTTAACAAAAAAACATCTTAATCCACTATCTACATCTCAACTCACCCTACAAACCCTACTGTTTCACCAGCTTATTTCCCTTTTATTAATTATAATCGTTAAATCCAACTCAATTCTTCTACTTATTCAAAAATTTGTTATGATCATTTTAGGTTTGAAATTTCTATCTGAAAACTGTTTTCTCGCAGGTGAACCATGGGCAAATATTTCGCTTTTCTTTGTTTCTTTCTTTCACTCCCACTATCTATCAATGCCAAAGAAGGCGATATCGAAATTATCGCAAAAAAAACTAAACCTTCGATTGTTGTCATCAAAAGCAAGGGCCGATCGGACGGTAAAGAAGCTTTAGGCACTGGTTTCTTTATTTCAAAAGATGGCCTTCTCGTAACCAATTACCATGTAATCGGCGAAGGTAAAAAAATTACTCTCGAAACTGCTGATGGTAAAGAAATCGATATCGCATCTGTTCATGCTTTCGACCGCGAAAATGATTTAGCGATACTTAAAGCGGTTAACCCAAGTGGTTCTTTCTTAACTATCTCAGATTCCAGCACATTCCAAGATGGCACCAGTGTCGTTGCAGTTGGAAATCCTCAAGGGCTAAAACATAGCGTCGTAACTGGAGTCATTTCTGGTAAACGCGAAATAGAAGGCAGGGAAATGCTTCAAGTTGCTATTCCCATTGAGCCTGGCAATAGCGGAGGACCCATCGTTAATTTAGAAGGAAAAGTTTTAGGTATTCTCACGATCAAATCTCTTGTTACCAACAATCTTGGCTTTGCTATACCAGCCGAACAATTAAGTACACTCCTTAAAACCAACCCTGTTTCTATTCCCATGAAAGCTTGGGCCACCATTGGGGCACTTAACGAAGAGTTATGGGAACCCATCTTCCAAGGTAACTGGAGACAACGGGCAGGCAGAATTATTTCAGAAGGGCAAGGCAATGGCATCGGGGGAAGGGCATTATTGCTTTCAAAAATTGATCCTCCCACCATTCCTTTCGAAGCTGAAGTTTGGGTTAAATTTAAAGACGGAACAGGCGCAGCAGGTTTAATATTCGATTCAGATGGCAAAGATAAACATTTTGGATTTTACCCTTCTAATGGGCAAATGCGACTAACAAAATTTAATGGACCGGATGTCTATTCTTGGCAAGTTTTACGCCAAGACAAACTTAATTCTTATGTTCCGGGGGATTGGAACCACCTTAAAGTTAGCATCCACTCTAAAGGATTTTCTACTTTTTTGAACGGCCAACTTGCCTACGAACACATGGAAGATTTCTCCGCTTCAAAGAAAGTTGGTTTGGCTAAATTCAGAAACACTATTGCTGAATTTAAAGGCTTTCATGTCTCTAAAAAACTTAGTCCCGTCTTCCCTGACAAAGATTTTTCCATCACCTTCAATAAATTTTTTACAACCCTTGAAGATGACAAAAAAGAAGACCCTTCTCTTGTAGAAAAAATATTAAAAAACGAAAACCTCACAAGAACAATCATCAATGATAAAATCAAATTACTCGAAAAAAAAACAACTGACCTCAAAGTTCTCCAAGCAGATATTTTCCATCGAAGCACTCTTTCAAAACTAAATAAAACCATTTCCGCAACTCCGGATTTCTCAATCCTCGAAGCGGCTTTCCTTATTGCAAAAATCGATAACCCCGAAATCGAAACTTCCTTTTATTTAGACGAAATCAACAAAATGAAACTTAAACTTTCCTCTAAAATTAAACCAGATTTTAATATCGATCAAAAAATCAAAGTGCTTTCAGACTTCTTTTTCCTTGAAAAGGGATTTCACGGCAGCAGGCAGGATTACTACCATCGCTCCAATAGTTACCTTTCTGAAGTTATGGACGATAGGGAGGGGTTACCTATTACCTTATCCCTTCTTTTTGTTGAATTAGGCAAAGGTATCGGGCTTGATATTTATGGCGTTGGATTGCCTGGTCAATTCATGGCAGGTATTAATAAAAGTAAAGACGATTT
>CAJCCR010000106.1 GCA_903960945.1 uncultured Planctomycetaceae bacterium | reverse complement strand
GTCAAAGGTGCGAATGCTTCCCCCCTTTACAAGCACCTTACTTCAAAAGAAACGAACCCAAAATCTTCAGGCGATGTGAAATGGAACTTCACCAAATTCCTGCTTGGAAAGAATGGTGAGATCCTAGGTAGATTTGAATCAAGCGTTGATCTTGATGATGCCAACTTGGTTGGCGCAATCGAAGCTGCGCTCAAAAAGTAAATCAGACTTCGCACACTTATTAATAAATAAGAGGATGATCCTTAACTAGGGTCATCCTTTTTTCGTACCATCTGGCTTTGATAATAAGAATCGAAAGAGAATACTGCCAAAGCCACCCAGATGAGATAAAAGCTAGCCTGCTTTTCCTGCGAAAAAGATTCATTGAACAAGTAGACCCCAAGAACCATCTGGATGCAGGGTGAAAAGTACTGCATAAACCCCATCACCGATAAAGGCACCAACCTTGCAGCCATCCCAAAACAATAAAGGGGAATCACGGTAACAATACCACTAAGAGCCAACGAAGAATCCATATGCCAAGTGTGCCCAAAATCGTTGGTGCCCTCAATCCACCAATAAACAAGGGCTGCACCTGCCAACGGAAGTAGAAACATAGTTTCAAGAAACAAGCCAACACTGGCATCAACCGGGATGATTTTGCGAAAAACCCCATAAAAACAGAAGGAAAAGGCAACCCCGAGAGAGATCCAAGGCAAGCTGCCTTCAAGATGAATTCTTAATCCAATCGCAAGCGTTGCTACGCCCAGAGCAACCCATTGCATCAACCTCAGCTTTTCCTTGAATAAAATCATGCCAAAAAGAATGCTCAACAAAGGCAGAAAGAAATAACCCAAACTCGTTTGCAATACCTGCGAGTTGGCTGCTGCGTAAATGTATATGCCCCAGTTAATCCCCACTAGGATAGAACTTCCCATCAGGCCAAACAAAACGCCAGGCGTGCTGAACACCTGTTTCACCAAGTTCCACTTTTTTTGAAAATGCACGATGCAGAGCATTAATACCGCAGACCATACCACCCGATGGCTAAGAATTTCCAAGGGTTCTACGCTGCGAACAAGCCAGACATAAAGGGGCATTGACCCCCAGAACGCATAAGCAACGACTGCCCAGATCATTCCTGTTTTTAAGTCTGATGCGGACTTTTGTGAATTTGGCATATATTGTTGCAATTGGTCGCTATTATTCAAATAGACTTTGTATTGGATACTAAGCAAGATTGCCAACCCGACTTCGCAAGGACAAACCATGGAAACGAAAACCCCTGAAATGTGGATGAAGGAAAAAGTGTATGGTTATTGGTTGTCGCAAGCACTTTATTGCGCAGCAGAATTAAACATTGCAGACATCATTTTTCGCGATGGCCCACAAACCTCGGGTGATCTCGCAAAAAAGACCAACACCGATGAACGCTCTCTTTTCAGGTTGCTTAGATATCTCGCATCAGAAGAGGTTTTTGCAGAAAACGAAACAGGCGCTTTTGCTCTTACACCTAAAGCGAACCAACTTCGCTCAGATATTCCTGGAAGTCAGCATGCCATGGCTGTCATGTCTGGTTCCGAACATTACCTAGCCTCTTCAAAAATGATTGATAATGTGCGAACGGGCAAATGTGCCTACGAAATAGCACATGGACAGCCCATTTTTGAATACCTCAAAGATCACCCAAATTCTGCCAGAGTCTTTGATAAAGCCATGGAAAGCATTCATGGTAGCGAATCCAATCAGATTCTTGCTGCCTATGATTTCTCTGAGTTTATAACACTTGCAGACATCGGAGGCGGCAATGGCAGCATGCTGTTGGCAATTCTCAGTAAAAACCCAAACCTGCACGGCATTCTTTTTGATCTTTCGCATGTGACCGCAGCCACTGCTGCTTCAACATCAAATCTAGATCGCTTTAAGTTGGTTTCAGGTGATTTCTTTCACAGTGTCCCAGCAAATGCAGATGCCTATCTACTCAGGCATATCATTCATGATTGGGATGATGAAAAAAGCATCCTGATACTCAGCAATATAAAGAAGGCTCTTCCCAAGCATGGCAAAGTTCTAATGATCGAAGCGATTTTGCCTGAAGGTAATACTCCTCATCCCGGAAAAATGTTTGATTGGATCATGATGGGAATTCCGGGCGGTATTGAGCGAACGCTTGCAGAATACAAAATTTTGTTTGCAAAAAGCGGGCTGCACATTCAGCGAGTAATTCCAACCATTGGACTCAATTCGATCATCGAGGCTACAGCGCTATAAGCACCAATAAGACTCTTTTTATTTTTTTAATAAAAAAGGCCCACTCGAAAACATCGAGTTGGCCTTTTTGTTATCCAAGTGCTCATTTTACTTAATTAAAGAGCGGCTAAGATTGCTTCTGTGATTTCCTTGGTCGAGGCTTTACCACCAAGATCGGGGGTTCTTGGTGCGCCAGCTTTTAGCACCTTCGCAACCGCCTGGTTCACATTCAGCGAAGCATCATGCAAGCCAAGATGCTCAAGCATAAGCGCACCGGAAAGCACTGCTGCCATAGGGTTTGCCATGCCTTTGCCTGCGATATCAGGCGCAGAACCGTGAACGGGTTCAAACATACTAGGGAAGGCTTTAGTGGGATTAATATTGGCGCTAGAAGCCAGCCCGATAGTGCCAGTAACAATAGCTGCGAGGTCGGTTAAAATGTCGCCAAACAAATTGCTAGCAACCATAACATCGAAGTGTTCAGGTTTGCGAACAAGATCCATAGCAGCGGCATCAACAAGCAAGAAAGAGGAGTGAACATCCTTATATTCAGAAGCCACTTGATTGAAACATTCGTCCCATAAAACCATACCAAAAGTCTGGGCATTGGACTTGGTGATGGAAGTTACTTTTTTGCGTGGTCGCTTTCTTGCAGCTTCAAAAGCAGCACGAATAATCCTGTCACAACCCCTTCGGGTGAAGGTGTTCGTTTGAATTGCGATTTCCTGTGGGAAGCCGGTGTAAAGTCTGCCACCGATTGGGGCATATTCACCTTCCGTGTTTTCGCGGAAGAAAAGAATATCGATGGAGCCTGGTGCCTTGTCTCGAAGTGGCGAATCAACGCCTTCGTAAAGGTAGGAGGGCCTGAGGTTCACATATTGATCAAACATCCTGCGCATAGGAAGCAGCAACCCGTGAACTGGAATGTGATCAGAAACGGTAGGATGGCCGACTGCGCCCAGGAAGATGGCATCATGTTTTTTAAGAAGATCCCAACCATCATCGGGAACCATGACCCCGGTCTTTTCATAATTAATCGCAGACCAAGGCAACTTGTTCCACGTAAAGGAGGCGTTGGCCTTTTTAGTTACAACCTCCAAAACACGAACCGCCTGATCAATGACTTCAGGGCCGATACCATCACCACCGATAACCGCAATTTTAAAAGCTGGCATTGCAAGAGTTCCTAAGGTTTGTTATTCCCACCCACTTAAGTACAGGATAGTGACAAAATCTGAAAAAGCAGTGATATTAGGCAGAATAGTTGCTATAGAGCGGGAGTCAAGGAGTAAGGAGCCTTCCATGACATCTATAAACACAGCAAAAATGACACAAGTAAAAAGCCAATGGCTTAATCTAATAGCCCTTGGATTGATGGTTGGTTTTACCGGTGGCTGCCAAAATACTGGCAGTAATTCTGGAAGTAGCAGCTCGCTTGATAAATTTTTCAGCCCACTACCAGGAAATAATAGTGCTGCTCCACCACCGAATGCTGTAACGCCACAAGCTCCCTCGCTGCTTAACTTTGGCTCGCCTACCTCTGATAAGGATCCTTTACTAGGCGGAGGCATCCCATTAAATCGGTTACCTGCGCAAAATACGGCACTTGCGGGCAATTTCAACAATCCTAATAATAATAATGTTCCTAATTTGCCCTCCCCTTCTTCTTCCACTAGTCCAGCGGCCTTGGCTACCGGAAATTTCTCGAACCTTGATCCTACAAGATCCAATGTTACTCCGGTTGGCGCTACTGCAAGTGCTGGGGTAGGAGCAACGAATTCCCAATTTGGCTCTGCGGAAGAGTTTCGCTCTTTGATGCAACAACTATCCACTCGTGGGTTAGCATGGCAAAGGCTGGATTACAGCCCTCAAACTGGTGATTGGAAGTTTTATTGTGCAGTTAAAGACCCAACGCAAAATGGGGCTACTCGCAATTTCGAAACCACCGCAAAGACCGATGTTGCTGCCCTTAAAGCGGTCCTTGAAGAAATCAACAAAAGCATGCCCGCGAAATAATCTGCCGGGTTGAAAAATACCCTTTTCAACGGGTTGCAATCCATTTCATTTGCCTTTACTATAAGGCCATGGTTCAAACTTGTTCACGCTGCTCTCGAGTAAATCCAGAGGAAGCTTCATTCTGTTATTTTGATGGCATAGGGCTTGGCGGAAGAAGTCACGCTTCGGCAGGCGTACAAATGGACTTTCCCAAGCCCATTCGCTATCCATCGGGAAAAACCTGCAGTAATTTTAACGAGCTTGCAAGCACCATTCTTTCTGACTGGACCGTATCACTCGATATGATGAAAAAGGGTGAATTTGGAACTTTTTTCAGTGGCATTGGGCGCTTAGACCTCGCGATGGTAGCTACGGAATCTGCAAAACACCCCGAGCCAGTGCAAGGCTTGGATCAATTCCTTGCGCGCCTTCCCTCTCAGCCCATCCCTCCTGCAGATTTGGAAGTCGACCCCCCAACCCTCGATCTTGGCACTTTGAAACCGGGCAAAGATATCAAGTGTTCTGTCAAAATCCGCAACAAAGGCCGAAGAATCCTTTACGGCAGCGTTTCGATCGAAGGGATTCCATGGCTTTCAATAGGCGAGGGCAAACCCCGCAGCAGGAGCCGTTTCAATACATTTCAAGATGCACCACTGCCCATGACGGTCTTCACCAATTCCCTACGCACAAGCGAAAAAACTGTCGAAGGGAAACTGATTTTTGAAACAAGCGGGGGAAACCTTATCGTTCCTGTTACTGCTGAAATCCCCATCAGGCCTTTCATGATTGGCACACTTGCGGGCGCCAAAAGCCCCAAGCAGCTTGCTGAAAAAGCCAAGGCCAACCCGACCGGAGCAGCAGTTTTATTTGAGAATGGAACCGTAGAAAGTTGGTACAAAGAAAATGGCTGGGTCTACCCTGTACCCAAACCACCTGCCCAAGGCCTTGCTGCAATTCAACAGTTTTTTGAAGCCCTTGGTTATGTCAAACCGCCCAAGGTTTTAACCACCACTACCGATCTTCTTTTTGAACTTCAACCGGGTGATGTGAAAGATCAAACAATCACGCTTTTTAACGAAGAAAAAAAATCCACCTATGCCTATGCCAAGGCAGACAAACCCTGGGTCAGAATTGCAAAGCCAGTCCTTAAAGGTGGCAAGGCGTACCTAAAAATTTCCGTGTCTACAAGCGAGCTGCCCAGCTCACTCGAATTGGCAACATTATCCATAACTACGAACGGAAATCAGTCCATCAAGGTAAATATTGAAGCACAAGTATTGGTGCAAGGGTCTGAATTTGCAGATTTAACAGGCGATGTTGCACCAGTGATGCCACAATTTTTGGGAAGCCCTTTTGCGAGCAATGAACCCTCGCAAGGATCTTCCCAAAATACAGGCTTTCCGGAACCCACTTCTGCGCCCATTCTCTCCGTGCATCCGCTGGCAAGGAAAGTAAAAAGCAACCAATGGCTTGGCTATGCAATAGCTGGATTTTTTGGAGTTTCACTTATAAGCTTGATTGGCACAATCATCTATCTAGGTATAAGAAAAATGAACACCCAAACGCCAACACCTGCACCTGCAACCAAAACCAAGTAATCAATTAGCCCTGATTTCCCTGCTGAAAAAGCTTTCGCTCTTTGATGATCTTGCATACGGATTCCGGAACCAT
>CAJCCR010000105.1 GCA_903960945.1 uncultured Planctomycetaceae bacterium | reverse complement strand
CAAAGGTCGATCAGTGCTTCTGAAGTGGTTGACGAATTTGAACGGCTTAAGATTGGTATTCGAGACGCAGCAATCGAGGTACGCTCAAATCAAGCTATAATTGCAACTAAAGTTGGTACTCAGTACGGTGCAATATTGGGCGCTCATGCCCAGATGATTGAAGATCCATTTCTTCTTGGCGAAATTGAATCACTGATTTCGAAAAAATTCTTTACCGCAGAATATGCACTTAGCCTGGTAATGCGTAAGCATATTAAAGAAATACAAAGCCTTCCTGATGCAAGAATGGCATCGCGCGCCACAGACCTATTTGACATTGAAAAACAAATTCTTGGAAAGTTGATCGGGCAACGCAAGGAAGGGCTTAATTCCTTAAATGAGCCTGTCGTTATTCTTGCACATGATCTTTCTCCCAGTGAGACCGCAAAGTTAAACACCAAACTGGTGCATGCTTTTGCGACGGAGGCGGGTGGTAGAACAAGTCACACCTCTATTTTGGCTGGTGCCCTTGAAATACCAGCTGTTGTTGGCTTGGGAAAATTTATTTCCGAGGTGACTGGCGGGGATATTGTGATTGTGGATGGTAATGCAGGCCTCCTTATCATCGACCCCGATGCTGAAACTTTGCGGAGATACCAAAAAACCCAGACGGATATAGTTTCGTTAGATGCTTCCCTTGAAAGCCTTCGTGATCTTCCTGCAATTACTCAGGATGGTGTTGAGATTAAACTGCTTGGAAATATAGAGTTTCCACATGAAACCAAGCATTGTCTTGATAAAGGGGCGCAGGGAATAGGACTTTATCGAACGGAATTTCTTTTCATGGGAAAAGATACTGTTCCTACCGAAGATGAGCAATTTGAGGCTTACAAGGAAGTCGTTCAAGCCATGGGTAAGGATAGGCCTGTGGTGATCCGGACTTTAGATTTAGGTGGCGACAAATTGGCTGCTTTTTCTAATTTGCATATTCCTGAAAAGAATCCGTTCCTTGGTCTTCGAAGTATTAGGCTTTGCCTTAGAAATATTGGCCTATTTAAAACTCAACTCCGGGCGATTTTGCGCGCTAGTGTATATGGAAATATTCAGTTGCTTTTTCCTATGATTTCAACGGTTTTAGAGCTTCGACAGGCTAAAATGATCGTTTCAGAGGTAAAAGAAGACCTTTTTGAGGAAAAAGTACCCTTTAATAAGGATATTCCCATTGGAACCATGATTGAAGTTCCTTCCGCTGCCATTCTTTCAGAATTAATGGCAAAAGAAGTGAGTTTCTTTTCCATTGGCACAAATGATTTGGTACAGTACACTTTAGCAGCAGATAGGTCGAACGAGGATGTTGCCTCGTTATACAACCCAGGAGATCCTGCCGTTTTACGGTTGATTGAAATGGTTGTTAAGTCTGCGAAACACTCCAATGTTGCCTTGAATGTGTGTGGCGAGATGAGTGGAGACCTGATATATACGATGTTGTTTCTTGGCTTAGGAATCAGGCAGTTAAGTGTTTCACCGCATAGTATACCGGAGATAAAGCAATTTATCCGGATGGTGAACCTTAAAGATGCTGAAAATGTTGCCAAAGAAGCTATGCGCCAACAGACTGCGCGTGATGTAAACAATTATTTGCGGGAACAGACCCGGAAGCTTTTGCCTGACTCATTGATGTATTAAACAAGCAATGAGTTTATACGAAGGAAACCTTCTATTTGCCTCTAGAGCATCAAGATTTTGTTACCAAAGATTTTAGGCAGATACTGTTTTCTTAATGGACGATGATTTTCAGGCAGATTAATGCTTACGGTGCAGAAACTCTGGATTACTTCAGCTTCTGCAATGTTTATTCCCGCCTTGTGCGGAAATATTTTGCATGAACTTATTACTGGGGATTTCTTTACCCCTAGCGAGCAAGCAGAAAAACTTTTTTAAAGTTACTTCTCGTTCGCTTCACCAAAACGATTTCAATCCTTTACGCTGTCAAGGTATTTTAAAGCACTTTGCTCTTCAATCCAAGGTTGTAATCCCTCTCTCTTTGCAATCTGATTTTGTAGATAAGAATTTAAATATCAATGATGGCTTCATTAAAAAAAACGCCCTTGTTAAAATTCTTGTGTTTGCAAAACCTTCCCTTTGCTTTTTTCAGAAAGCTTGGAAACATAATTGCAGCATTATCCAGGGTCTTCATTCGACCATGGTTTTTTATGACCAATCATTTGTGGGGCTTCAACTTGCTGACAAAGGAACAGTGAAGCCTTCTGAAATATTTTCCTTGTTGGGCCTTGATGCCCATAATCCCTCTGATTCCTCTTTGGAGCAGTTGGGGTTGAATCCCAAATTTTAATTTGAATACGAAAGGCTTAGAATCTGATGAAAAAAGTTATGTTAATTAATGTTTTGCAGCCTGAAGAGTGCCGCATTGCAATTCTGGAAAATGGTATTCTCGAAGAGCTTTATGTTGAGAGAAATACTCATGAAAGTTATGTGGGAAATATTTATAAAGGAAAGATCGTAAATATTGAACCCAGTATTCAGGCTGCCTTTGTTGATTTTGGTATTGGTAGGAATGGTTTCTTGCATGTTTCCGATGTGGAGCCAACCTATTACAAGCATCTTGATGGGTTCAAAGAAGATAACGAAGATGAAGAGCGCGAAGATCGCAGGCCAAGGCGTGGGAGTTCTAATGGCGGAGGTTCCAATAATGAAGAGCGCGAAGATCGCAGGCCAAGGCGTGGGAGTTCCAATGGCGGGTCAAACCGTGGGCCACGAAGCAAGCCCTTTGAAAATGGCAATATTCCAGATGTTGAAAACTTGCCTATAGAAGAGCAACTTCCCATTTCCAATGCTCCTGAATTTGGCGGCGAGTTGTTCGAAGAGCAAGACGATCTAGCATTTGAAAACAGAAGCGATTTTATAGATCATGATTCGGATTCTTCGATTAGTTCCAATTCAGATGACTCGGTTACTTTTGGTGCTGGGTTGTCTGATGATGAAGATGATTTTGGGCCTGATGATAACGATACACCTCCGGTGATGCCTTCTGCAAATAGAATCACAAGCGATGGCGATTCTGATTCCGATGGGCCGGGAGAAACCGAAAGTGATGATCTACTTTTCTCGAGGCCAGCTCGATCCAATCCCCCCGCTCATAAATCTTCTTCCGATAAATCTGATTCATTCGATGAACCTATTTTTCAGCAAAACCAGCAACCTCTTACCCCAAACGATAACTTTGATGATGATGTGGAAGGGAATACACAAGAGGTTGACCAATCTTTTGACTCCGATGAAAATGTTGAACAGGATGACGATAATCAGGATGAAGACGGTCAAGATCCCCAGTCTCGCGACGCCCACGGGCAGCGTGATTCTCGCGGCCCACAGCGCGATCAACGCGGTGGTGATAATCGTAGCCGGGGTGGTAGTCGAGGCGGAAATCAGCGCAGGCCTTCGGGTGGTGGCTATTCTTCCGGTTCTAGGGAAGGCGCTCGCGATCAGGGGAGAAGTAGCGGAAAACCGATGAGAGGTAACACCAGAGGCGGGAGGCTTTTGGGTAACCCTAAGCCTATGATTCAGGAAGTTTTCAAGAAGGGGCAGGAAGTTCTTGTTCAGGTAATTAAAGACGGCATTGGTAATAAAGGCCCCACCCTTAGCACCTATATTAGTATTGCCGGCAGGTATTTGGTTCTTATGCCTGGATTGCATCGGGTTGGCGTTTCAAGAAAAATTACTGATGAAGATCAGCGCAGAAGGCTTAAAGATATTTTTGTAGACCTTAAACCACCTAAAGGTGTTGGGTTTATTATTCGTACCGCTGGAATTGACCGTAATAAAACCGAACTTCAGCGAGATCTGGCTTATCTTGCAAGGCTATGGCAGGTTGTTGCTAAGCGTATTGTAAAGGTAAAAGGCCCTGCTGGAATTTATGAAGAAAGCGATATGGTCACCCGTACTATTCGCGATACCTTCACTAGTGATATAGACGAAATTGTTGTGGATGAGAAAACCGCATTTGAGCATGCACAGGAATTTCTACAGTTTGTGATGCCTAGATTTGCTGATAGAGTTAAATTTCACGACAACAAAAGGCCTTTGTTCCATCACTACGCAATTGAAGAGGAACTCGCCAAAATTCAAATGAAAAAAATCCCCCTTCCTATGGGTGGATCTATTGTCATCGAACAAACCGAGGCCTTGGTTGCAATTGATGTGAATAGTGGGAATTTTAGGTCTGAAAGTAATGCTGAAGATACCGCTTTCCGTATGAATATGCAGGCTGCACGAGAGATCACCAGGCAACTTCGTCTTCGAGATCTTGGCGGCGTTATTGTCAATGACTTTATTGACATGCGGGACGAAAAACACCGTAGGGCTGTAGAAAATGCCATGCGGGATAATGTCATGCGGGATCGTGCTAAAACCAAAATCCTTAGGATTTCACCTTTTGGCATTATTGAAATGACTAGGCAAAGAATCAGGCCTTCGCTTAAGCGCAGTGTCTACCATGATTGCCCCTATTGCAAAGGCATGGCTCAAGTTAAAACAAGTGAAAGTATGGGCATTGAGGTTATGCGTTTGGTGCAACTTGCTGCCTTTAAAGAAGCCGTTGCTACAGTTCGAGTACGAGTGGCTGCAGAAACCGCTGACTATCTTTTAAATAACAAAAGAAAAGAGCTGGGCAAACTTGAGGACGAGGCTAAAGTGGGCATTTCTGTTCGAGGAGAGATTGGTGTGCCCCCTGAATTGCTCGAAGTCTTTTGTGTTGATGCCAATGGTAACGAGCTTAAAATTCATCCTCTTCCTGAACCGCCACCATTGCGTAGGGGTGGGCGATATGTTCCTTCCAATTCAGATAGGGGGCCTCAAGGTGAGCCTCCTTTCCGCAGAGGAAGAAGTGGTCGGGATCGATAATTAGGTTTTGGCACAATAGGTTGAATGGCTAGGGGTGATGTTCTCGCCCCTAGCTTTTTTCTTTTACTTTTGAGCTTGCCATCTTTTCTTTTCCAAGTTATTAAGCCCCCCACGCAGAGTATTTTTTCGGTTGATTCGGATTGCCTTGCGTTTGCGATATCTAGGGGGAGGCTGATTTAAGTGTTGTTGCGAAAAAAGCCTTACTTGCTGTTTTCTGCTTTTTTGCTTGCTGCTTTTTACTGCTTTGGGCAGTTGCAGGCATTTCAGGTTATTGCACCTGATAAAAAAACAGCTCAAGGTAAGACTACCGCTCAAATTGAACCTTTCGCCTCTTTTCAACGTAAAATCCCAGGTGATTCAAAGCCTATTCGAGTCGATGCTGATTCAATTTCTTCTTGGTCGGATAAATCTAAGTATTATTTGTTGTTAAAAGGTCATGTATTCCTCGAGCAAAGTGTTTTGCAAATCCGAGGGGATCAAGCATTGATTGTGGCTGATATAGAATCCTACAAAATGCGTGGCATTTGGGAACTTGGAATGTATGTGGATGGAAATGTTAAAATAGATAGTTCCGCAGAGGTGCGAAATGCCAAAACTGCTTTTATTGATTTGGCGACTCGCGGAGAGTTTCGTTTTAATGCAGTTAAAAGTAAAGTTGAACAAAAAGATTGCTCTGTAGATCCGCTTTTTAAAGCAGCTCAGGAAGGTAAAGCTAAAGCTATTGCTGAGCAGCAAAAATCACAAAAGATTATCCCTGAGAAAGTGATTTCTCCAGCCAAGCCTAGTGAAGAAAAGCCCAAGCCGGTATCTCAGCTTCCTCCGGAAAATGTTCCCGAGATTGCTTTGCCGGTTGTTGCTCCAGTTGCCCCTGCACTGGTCACAACTGCTTATCAGAACAATCCGGTAGTTGTTCCTGGTAATCCTGCCCCGGTTTTGCAGAACCCTCTTCCTGGAACAGTTCAAGTTACCCCGCCGATTGGAATTCCAGGTGGTATTACTCTGCCAATTACAGCATCAGGTATTGATACACCTGCCCGTCAGTATAGCGTTTCTCCGCGTGGTTCATCTGGATTTAATATCAGGATGGAGCCTTTAGAAAATGGTGAGCAAGCGGTAATTGTTTCGGGTGGCGTTATCATGAATGTCAAGGATGTTGCAGGGATTGGCTTGGTTGATATTGAAGCAGATCGTTTGGTTATTTGGACTAAAGGTGCAAATCCACAAGAGATTATCGGAAATCTTAAGAAGCAAACTAATCAATCGGGCAAGGAATTAGAGCTTTATCTATCCGGCCATGTTGAAGTCAGACAGCAAGATCCTGCAAAGCCAGGGAATAAAAAAGGACCTGATGCGGGCGAAGTTCGGATTATACGCGCTGACGAAGTTTACTACGATATTGGTCGTAATACTGCTGTTGCATTGAATGGCGAATTAGAATTTTATCAACCGAAACTTACGGATCCATTATTTGTTCGGGCTAAGGAAATACAACAACTTGCGGCTAATCAATACAAAGTTGTTAAAGCAGAAGTTTTTTCAAGTAAGATGCCTGCAGATCCAGGTTTAAAGATTTATGTTGCAGAGGCTACGATCGAAGAACGAACAATCCCTAAATTTTCTATCTTTGGTAAAAGATTTGTTGATAGGGATACGGAGCAGGAGCTTGATCAGAAAGAAAGTTATGTTCGTGCCAAAAACATGTTTATTGAGTTGGAAAACTTCCCGATCTTTTATCTGCCATACCTTCAGGGGGATGGCCGTGATCCTTTAGGCCCGATTGAAGGGGTTAATTTAGGTTTTAATAACATATTTGGTGGTCAGTTTGGTCTTACACTCAATGCGTTTGACCTTTTGGGTATTCAGCCTTACGAAAATACAAGATGGCGTTTCGATATCGATTATTTGACCAAGCGTGGCCCTGGTCTGGGTTCTGATTTTGATTATCTGGCACCAGATTTTTTTGGCATTAAAGGTAAAGTTAATGGCCTCGTAAAAGTTTATGGCATCATTGACAACGGACCAGATAATCTTGGTGGTGGCCGTACAGTTGGTGAACCGCATCCAGAGTATCGAGGCAGGATTCTTTGGCGTCAGGGTATTGCTGACATGTCAAACGGATTTACTTTTCTTGGACAGGCTGCTGGGATAAGTGACCGTAACTACATTGAACAGTTTTTTAAGCCTGAATGGGATAACGGGATAAATCAAGATACTTGGGCTTACCTTAGGCAAACAGATCAAAATATGGGCTGGTATGTTATGGGTGAAGTCAGAACACGCCCTTGGATAAATGAAACGAATTGGTTGCCCCGGCTTGATGGATTTATTTTGGGTCAACCTATATTTGATATTTTCACTTCCAGTACTTGGGGCGGAGCTGCTTACGCTAATTTGTTGATTACCAATGATGGAACACCCGTTGTTAGCCCCCTCACAGATGTTGAAAATAGTACAGGTAGATTTAATATTAGTGAAGAATTAAGCGCACCATTTAATTTGGGTGGCTTGAAAATAGCACCATATATCAAGGGTGATCTTGCGCTTTATACTAACGATCTTTCTGGAGATACATTAGGCAGAGCTTGGGGTGGCGGTGGTATTCGTGCCAGCTTACCTTTTACCGCAGCATATCCAGAATTTAAATCTGATCTTTTTAATGTTAATGGGATTAATCATAAAGTTGTAAATAGTATCAACTACTTTAATGCTTCTTCTTCCGCTCAATATTCGAATTTTGCACAACTTGACCGACTAAATGATGACGCTTCTGATCAGGCTTTGCGTGATATTCGTAATCAGCCAACGATCTATCCTAATGCGTTTAACAGTAATCTTCTTACGACTAACAATCCTTATTTTGATCCCCAGATTTATGCAATTCGTAGAAATATTGATACGCGCATTGATACGCTCAACCAGATTCAGGTTATTCAGGGAGATATCAGACAGCGCTTGCAGACGAAACGTGGTTTTCCTGGTAGTCAGCATGTTGTGGATTGGATGGTACTTGATCTTTCCGGTTCGTTCTTCCCTGAAAAGAATACAGACAATTTTGGAAATTATCTTGCTTTTCTTCAATACGATTACCTTTGGAATATTGGTGACCGTACTAGCTTTACAAGCACCGGATGGATTGACCCAATGGAAAACGGCGCAAGAGTATTTACTCTAGGTGGTTATTTAAACCGATCTGACCGCACTAATTTTTATCTTGGTTATAGAAGTATTGAACCAGTGGAAAGTAAGGCGCTAAGTGGCGCTGCAACTTACATTTTTAGCCCCAAGTATGCTGTTACCGCAAGTAGTACTTATGATTTTGCCACTTTTCAAAGTGTGAGCAATTCCCTTGTGCTTACCAGAGTTGGTACCGATCTTCAGGTTAGCCTTGGTTTTACCTATAACGCAATGCAGGATAATTTTGGTTTTACTTTTGAAATTCTTCCGACTATTGCTTCAGGTGGTGGGCGCTATGTTGGTCCATCAAGTAATTTTAGTAATAATGGTAGTATTCTTGCTCGGTAAATTGCAGTCATTTCTTTTTAGTGAATCATCTGTTACTATTTGCTAATTGTTCTATTTGTTTGTGGAAGTTATATTTCACGCCAAGAATTATGGGATATTTACTTGTGCATGCTGATGAGCGGAAAAACTTGAGAAGGCCTTGGAAAGATAAATTTCATTGCGCTTTTAAGGGCATGAAACTCGGAATGCGGGGCCATTCTAGTTTTTTTGTTCATTTCTTTTTTGCATCCATGGTTATAGCTTTTGCAGTTGTATTAAGATGCGATTTGGTTGAGTGGTCGTTGCTGGTTGGTTGCATTGGTTTTGTACTGGTGGTAGAACTCTTAAATAGTTCGATTGAGATGCTTTATGCAGTATTGCCTGAAGATATCCGTGCAAACAATTTTCAGGTTTTAGATATTGCAGCAGGATCCGTTTTGCTTGCTAGTGTTTTTACTTCAATTATAGGGTGTATGGTTTTTATTCCAAAGATCATCGCAATGCTTGGACTTTAATTACAGGAATCTAAGATGTTTGAAACTGAGTTGAAAAATGCTGAAGTATGGATCGATAATAATCATGCTAACCTTATTTCTGATTTAAGAGATTTGGTCAAGATTCCTAGTATTAGTACTGATGGTGAGCATCAAAAAGAAATTGAGCTTTCTGCCGAAGCTGTATGCCAGCAAATGAAAAAAGCTGGCCTAAATAATGTTGAAATTCTTAGAACTGGAGATTCTAATCCTTTTGCTTATGGTGAATGGTTGGGTGCGCCAAATCAACCTACGCTATTCCTTTATTCACATCATGATGTACAACCCATCAATTATGAACATCTTTGGCTTAGCCCGCCTTGGGAATTAACCGCAAGAGATGGCCGGCTTTTTGGCCGAGGCGCTGCCGATGATAAGGGTGCTTCGGTTGCTCAACTCGCAGCTATTGCTTCCTGGCTTAAAACTGCTGGTAAACTTCCTGTAAATATTAAAATGCTTGTTGAGGGCGAAGAAGAGGTTGGTTCTAAAAACCTTGTCAAATTCTTCAGTGAAAACCGTAGTCGTATCCAGGCAGATATTATCGTTGTTTGTGATACCGAAAATATCAGGGTCGGTTTACCATCGATAACTTATTCCCTTCGTGGCATTGTAACTTTGCTGGTAGAAGTTAAAAGCGCTTTGATTCCCGTGCATTCGGGAATGGCAGGCGGAGCATTTGCTGATTCCGCACTTGCACTCTCCAAGGTTTTATCAAGGCTTTGCTGGGAAGATGGACCTATTCCAATTCAAGGTTTTTATGATTCTGTCAAACCCTTGACTGATTCAGAAAGAAAAGTGATTGAATCTTTGCCTGTGGATTCAGATGCCTTAAGAAAATCTTTGGGTGTTCCAGATCATGTTAAGTTTGCCTTGCAAAAAGGAAAAAGTATTTACGAGCAAACTTGGCGACATCCCGCGGTTACCGTTATAGCCATTGAAGCTAGCAATATTAAAGGTGCATCTAATCAAGTTCTCCCTACTGCTTCAGCTCTTGTAAGTTGTAGAATTGTTCCGGATCAGGATCCAAAGCATGTTGAAGAATTATTGCGCAAAGCTCTTTCTGCTGATGCTCCTTGGGGCGTTGAGGTTAAGGTTACTGCGCATGGTAGTTCCGTTGATTGGTGGATGACCGATCCTACTGGGCCCGCTTTTGAAGCTGCAATTGCTGCTCTTGAAAAAGGCTTTAAAGCGAAACCTGTAGGCATAGGTTGTGGCGGAACAATTGGGTTTGTTCGACCATTGGTTGAATTGCTCGGTGGGGCCCCTGCTCTATTGCTAGGTATAGAAGACCCAGATAGTAACGCTCATGCCCCTAACGAAAGTTTACACGAAGGCGACTGGATAAAATTGATAAAGTCGATGGCTCATTTGTTTGGTGAAATCGCATCCCGATCTGCTAAATAAAGACCTAATTTTTATAATGCATTTTTAGGCATGGGCGGGTTTTCGTTGTACTTTTTCATGACACGCTCGATCAACCAGTCTGGAAGTAAACCTACAATTCGCATAAGCAGCGAAGTTTGCCAAGGAAATCTAAGAACTTTTGCTTTTCGTTGAATTGCTTTAATTATTATATTTGCTGCGGTTTCTGCATCCATTAGCCAAGGCATATCTTTTTCATTATTAACTTCTGTCATGGGCGTTTTTATAAATCCAGGGCAAATGGTGCTTACAAAAATGTTTTTCGGGCGCAATTGTATTCGCATTCCTTCCATGAATGTATTTAGGCCTGCTTTCGATGCAGTGTAACCTGACTCGCCTGGTAACCCTTTAAACCCTGCTAGGCTTGAAATTGCAACGATATGGCCTTTTCCTGAATCAAGCATGGTTTGTAATACAGCTTCAATGCAATAAATAACACCTAGCAAATTAACCTTGATCATTTTTTCTTGAGTTTCAACATTAAAGGGTTGGATCGTTGTTGGGGCCCCAACACCAGCGTTGGCAATGAGTATGTCTATTCCGCCCATGCAGATTATTAATTCCGAAATCCCAATTAGTGTTTCTTTTCGTTCTGATATGTCTGCAACCCTGTAAAAAGCTTTACCACCAAGGGTTTGTATCTCGTTTACAACTTCTGAAAGTAGTTCTTCTCTTCTTGCAATAAGTCCCAACTGTGCTCCACCTTTAGCCAATTCTATAGCTATTGCCCTTCCGATGCCTGTTGAAGCACCGGTGAT
>CAJCCR010000104.1 GCA_903960945.1 uncultured Planctomycetaceae bacterium | reverse complement strand
GTAGGGAAGAATCAAAGCGCCCCATCCCCATCCTATATTAGAATCTGGATTTCTTGTAGCTGTAGCATTTACCGGGCTAGTGGTCATATTGTCGAGGTAACCTGCGGGAAAAGTACTATAAGTGCTTTCGTAATTCATCATTGCGAGGCCAATTTGCTTCAGATTATTGGCGCATTGAAGCCTAGCAGCGACGCTCCGCACTTTCTGCACTGCAGGCAAAAGCAAGCCTATCAACATCCCTATGATGGTAATCGCCACCAAGAGTTCGATCAGAGTAAAGCCTTTTTGCCGGGATTTGTAGGCCATTGTTCACTAAATAATTGATGTTGCAACCAAGCAAAACAAACTTATATTCCTAATTCTATAATAGGCAAAACAAACTTATATTCCCAAATTACATAACAGAATATTACTGTATCAGCATGGTGATTCTTTATGTGTTAGTTTTTTTGGGGTGGTAGGTTTGCTTTCTGTTTTTGGCATCGGAGAACCAATAAACAACACGTATAAAGTTTAATAACCCCCAGCGACTTCTCCGCCTTGGCGTGTGCCAAGTTTTACCCAAGTTTGATGAGTGGTTTTCCGATTAGAAAATTAATAACCGTCTGTGGTTTCTCCGCCTTGGCGGGTGCCAAGTTTGTAATGGGCAGTTTTAACTTTTGAGCTTTTAGGGAAAGCCAATTCTTTGATTATCCTGATTGCCTGCCAGAGTTAGCGGTAGAAATGACTATCAGAAAAGCTAGTTGATTCTATTTTACTTCCCAAATTTTGACTGTGCCATCAAGACCGGCACTAGCGATGCTTTTGCCATCGGGTGCGAAGGCAACGCCCCGAACATCGTTCTTATGGCCTTTGAATGTTTGTAAGTTTTCCGAATTTGAAGTGCTCCATGTTTTAACTAAATCATCACGGCCAGCGGAAGCTAATATGCTTGCATCTGATGAAAAACTAAGCGAATCAACACCACCTTGGTGTGCTGTTATTTCTGTGGAAACCGGGTTTTTAGATCCCCAGTCCCATAAGAGTATTTTTCCAGCCCTATCTCCGCTCGCAGCTTTTTTGCCATCCTTGGAGACTGCCAATGCGCTGATGGCTTTGATATGGCCTTTAATAATGCTTTGGGATGTACCATCGATGGAAAAAACATGAAGGTTAAAATCGCTACCTCCGGCGAGGATGGACTTAGAGTCTGGGGTCCAAGCTAGTTCCTGCATTTGTCCTGATTTTGGAAGGCTCGAAGTTTTTTTGAAGTTGGCGGTAGACCAGATCTCAATTGCCTGCTTGGATGCAATTGCAATGTTTTTGCCATCAGGAGAAAAAGCCAGCGCTTTGATGGTTGAATTTCCAGATTTAAGGGCTTGTTTTTCTTCACCTTCGGGCATGGATAGAATTTGTACCTGCCCACCGTCCTGACCAACAGCAAGCAGCGATCCGTCTTTATTGAAATCGAGAGAAGAGGCTTTTCTGTCTTTTGATTCAAGTGTTTTTATTTTGGCTTGTTTGATTACATCCCAAAGAATGATTGCGCCGTTTTTGCCGATGCCAGCAAGAATGGTCCCTTCATTATTAAAATCAACTGCAAGAAATTGTTGGGCTTCCTTGAAGTTGACTTTTTCCTGCCCGCCACAGCCTAGAGTCATTGCAAATGAAACAACTAGAAATAGTGAATAAAAAGCCTTTGGCATAGGGGCACCACGAAATCATGAGTGATTGATAATTTGTGTCGAGAAGAATTAATAATTGCCTGGCGCTTCGCCGCCTGCTCGTGTGCCTAGTCTCACCCAAGTGTCATCATCGATTGAATCGGTGATGAACCTGACAGAACCGTCGCCGAATAAAAAGTTGACGCCTCCCGAATGTCTACTGGTAAAATCTTCAGCATGGGGTGTAGGGGCATTAGGTTTGTGTGCGTCGCCTGGTTCGCCTGTATGTCCAAGAACAAAAAGAGCAACGCTTTCACCATCAAGGTCTCCCCCTGGAAGTGCACCCACCCAAGTGCATACTCCTGGAAGTGTGCCCGTCGCATGTTTGGCGGATTTCGAACTTCGTTCACCCACAAAAAGTGTGTTGCTTAATCCATCCGTAACTTCAGCAATCGAAACACCTCTACCACGAAGAAACATACCAAGCCCCAAAGCGCAATCAAAGTCTGCTAATTCTCCTTGCCCATTGACGCCAGCGTAAGAACTTTTGGCGACTTCAAAAGTCCCTCCAGTTCCTGAAATGGTAAAAGTATTGATGCCCGTATCGTCAGAAGGGCAAAGGAAACCTTTGATTACGGTCTTACGAAAAGCAATCGCGGCAGCAGAACTGTTATTCATTGCAATGGAGTTGATATTGATTGATTTATAAAGGGCCTCTTGCTCGAGGTATGGAAGGATTAAAGCACCCCAGCCCCAGCCAATAACCGGATCAGGGTTTTCTGTAGCTGCGGTATTTACAGGGTTAGTGGTCATATTATCGAGGTAACCTGCGGGAAACCTCTTGTAAGTGCTTTCGTAATTCATCATTGCCAAGCCTATTTGCTTTAGATTATTGGTGCATTGAAGCTTGGCAGCGGCTTCGCGAACTTTCTGCACTGCAGGCAAAAGCAAGCCGATCAGTATCGCTATAATGGCGATAACCACCAAGAGTTCGATGAGGGTAAAGCCTTTTTTCTGGGATTTGTAGCTCATAGACCACCTTGAAATTGATGTTGCAACAAAGTAAAACAAACTTATATTTCCAATTGTATAACAGAATATTACCGTGTCAACATGGTTATACTTTATTTGTTCGTTTTTTTTGGTGGTAGGTTCGTTTCCTGTTGTTTGCACCAAGATTTTGCTTTCTAAAGCGGATGGCTTTCCCGTTCGCCGTTGACACGAACTTTCAAAAACGAATATAAATTTATATCTTCAAAAAATTCGAAGGGAGATTTTGCGTTCTCCCCGCTCTTTATTTTGAGATGCATGGATGCGATTTTACTTGTTGGGATGAAGGATGTGTCCCTTGGTATGCGGCATTGCGAGTTCCGTTCCGATAAACGATCCCCGGCAAAACCTTGATTGGTCTGTCTGGCATAGTGATATTGCGTCTGGCAAATCGAGTTCAATCAATTCTCATGTGCTAAGAATGGTTCTTTGGTTGGCGAGCCTTCCCTACGGGGCAAGTGTATGGCTGCGCAACATATTCTTTACAATTAAAATATTCAGGATAAAAAAAGTAGTAGTACCTGTGGTTTGCATAGGCAACCTGACTGCTGGGGGCACAGGAAAAACCCCATGTGTTGAATGGCTGTGCAGGGTTCTTTGCTCGTTGGAATTGCGGGTTGCGATTTTAAGCCGTGGTTATGGCGGTGCGGGTGGTGCTAATGATGAAGCCATGTTGCTTGAAGATCGATTGCCTGATGTGCCACACCTTCAGGGGCCTGATAGATATCTGATAGCTCAATCAGCGATTGAAGAATTAGAAAGCGAAGTACTGGTATTGGATGATGGTTTTCAACATCGCCAGTTTGCTAGGGATTTGGACATTGTGTTGGTGGATGCAACGAACCCGTGGGGTTATGGATATTTGCTTCCCCGCGGAACATTACGGGAACCTAAGTCGGGATTAAAAAGAGCAGGGGCTGTGGTGATAACCCGTGCGGATCAGGTGGCAGAAGAAAAGCTAACAAGCCTTCGAAATGAGATTACTGAAATAGCTCCGGGTTTGGTGCTGTGCGAAGCTATTCATCAGCCTGCGGAGATGATTTGTTGGGAAAGTGAATCGATGGAGTTAGAAGAGATCAAAGGCAAGAAAGTGCTTGCGTTTTGTGGCATAGGAAACCCCGGATCATTTATTAAAACATTGGAAAACCTTGGCGCAAGTGTGGTTGGGAGCAGGGTGTTTCCGGATCATCATGCGTATACGAGAAATGATATTGCGGATTTGATTGAGTGGGCTTCCCAGCATGCAGATGGGGATACGCTTTTGGTTACAACCCACAAGGATTTGGTGAAAATTCGAACCTCGTCCCTGGGTGGAAATCTGCTTTATGCGCTTCGGGTTGAAATGCGATTTTTGTCTGGTGCGGAACAGCTTCAAGCATTGGTGCGATCCAAAACGCTTTTAGTTTAGTCTGCGAGCTTTTTCACTGGAGGATTTTATAGTGACTTATACCGGAATCAAAAATATGAACAAACCTTTCGATCTTCAGGGTTTGAAAACCTACGACTTGGCATCCAGACCTTCCAAGGTGTTCAAGGAAGATTTGGGCAAGCCATTGAATGAGCACGCTTCGGTTGCAGATTTGATCGATTCACTACCCAATCAACTTGCTGGTAAAAGCATTCGCAGGGTGAGGGATCATCTGGTAAGGGCAGGATCCAATGGCAATACCGTGGTTGCAGCCATAGGTGGGCATGTGATTAAAACCGGCTGCGCACCCTATCTAATTGATTTGATTCAGAAGGGAATTATCAAGGCGATTGCAATGAATGGGTCTGCTGCGATCCATGATGTGGAATTAGCCTTGGAAGGAAAAACGAGCGAAGATGTTGGCACGATGTTAAATGATGGTAAGTTTGGAATGGCACGGGAAACTGCAGATTTCTTCGCACTTGCAACCCGCAGGGGGGCAGATGAAGGCATAGGCCTTGGCGCTGCTGTTGGGGCATTACTTGAAGAAAAAATGTGTAAGGCTCCTGAAGTCAGCCTTTTGCTTGCAGCTCGCAAAGCTAACATTCCTTGCACTGTTCATGTCGCTGTGGGCACCGATATTGTGCATATGCATCCCCATGTAAGTGGTGCTGCTATTGGTGAATCAAGTCACTTGGATTTTCGCATTCTATGCTCTGTGGTTAGCACCATGGCTAATGGTGTTTGGTTGAATCTTGGCAGTGCGGTGATCATGCCTGAAGTTCTTTTAAAGGCGGTCAGCGTTGTCAGGAATTTCAACTACGATTTGGATGGGCTTGTTTGTGTGAACATGGACAAGGAATCGCGCTACCGCAGCACGGTGAATGTACTAAACCGGCCTTCTTCCGAGGGCATTGAAATCACCGGGCATCATGAAATCATGTTGCCTTTGTTGCATGCATCTGTGGCAGCGGCATGGGCTGCAAGGCCGAAGTTTAATGAATCCAAAGCGGCCTAATTACTTAGGGGAAGTCATGTTGAACGAAATGAAGCCTAGGCTTGTTACGCCGGATGTTTTAATGCAGCAGGGAACCGAACTCGTTGATCTTGTGCACAAGCTTGGGCAACCAAGGATTCTTGTGCTGGGTGATCTGATGTTGGATCGATATGTTTGGGGTGATGCAGAGCGCATTAGCCAGGAAGCGCCTGTGATTTTGCTTCGGGCTGAGCGAAGAGAAGAGCGCCTAGGCGGGGCTAGCAGCGTTGCAACCATGCTTAAAGCGATTGGTGCAAGGGTGCAGATTGCTGGTGTTGTTGGAAAAGATTCGAATGGCGAACAATTGCGCAGCATGTTGATCGAACAGGGGATTGATCCTGAAACGGTGTTGGTGGATTCCGAACGGCCTACTACGGTTAAAGAACGCTACATAGGCAAGGCCCAGCATAGGCATCCGCAGCAAATCATTCGAGTTGATTATGAGGTGCGTGATCATCTTTCCAAGCATTTAGAAACCCGGCTTGCGGAATTGATCAAACGCAACATCAATGATTTTGATCTCGTCCTGGTAAGTGATTACGACAAGGGCGTCTGTACCCCAGGCTTGCTTGCAAGTGTGATTTCTGATTGCAAAGCCATAGGCAAGAAAGTGATTGTCGATCCAATCAGAGGCAGCGATTATCGCAAATATCATGGCGTTTCGACCATGACTCCCAATAGGCTTGAAGCTGGCCTTGCTACAGGCAGGGTAATTGAAACCAATGAAGATGGCTTGGCTGCTGCTGCTTTATTGCGCGAGCGATTAGATATGGAGGCCGCCATTATTACCCTTGATAAAGAGGGGATGGCTCTTTCGCACCAAGATGGGCGCGCTGATATTTTTCCTACGAGAATTAGGCAGGTTTACGATATCACTGGCGCAGGCGACATGGTGCTTGCAGTGTTGGGCATGGCGCTTGCTGCGGGTGCTGATTACCCCGAAGCCATCAAACTTGCAAATATTGCAGGTGGATTGGAAGTAGAAAAGATTGGCGTGGTCCCTGTTACTAAAGCCGAAATGATTGAAGATATCTGTAAATCTTCCCTTGCTACCAAGGGTGATAACCTTTCTGGTATCGAAAAAATGATGGGCCGCGATTCGCTTCTTCGTGAACTTGAACAGCACCGGAAGCTAGGCAGAAAAATTGTATTCACCAATGGCTGCTTTGATGTGCTTCGTGCGGGCCATGTTCAGTATTTGCGCGAAGCTAGGGAGCAGGGTGACATTCTTATCGTTGGTTTGAACAGCGATTCAAGCGTGCAAATGTTGAAAGGCCCAACTAGGCCCATCAATAAGATTGATGCTCGCTCCGTGGTTATTGCTGGGCTCGAATGTGTTAGTTATCTCGCTATTTTTGAAGAAAAAACACCCATCGATTTAATTCGCTTCCTTAAACCAGATGTTCTGGTCAAGGGTGCTGATTACCATAAGGATGAAGTGGTAGGCGGGCAATTTGTTGAAAGTTATGGCGGCAGGGTTCACCTTGCTTCTCTTCGTAAAGGTTTTTCTACTACGGGTATTCTAGAGCGCCTTGGAGCAGCTTAATTTTTCTAAAGGGATGATTGATTCTATGAATGTTGCGATTTTTCTTCCAGGATGGATTGGTGATGCGGTGATGGCTACTCCTGCCATCAGGGCGCTCAAACTCCGTTACCCCTCGGGAAAATTCGTCTGCGTTTCCAAATCGTATGTTGCTCCCATTCTTGCAGGCAACCCTTGGTTTGATTCCATGATTCTTACAGGCGGAAAAAAAGATCTCTCCTTGTTAGAAGCTTCATCCCAACTTAAAAAAGAAAAAATTGATGTCGCTGTTTTGTTTCCCAATTCATTTAGGGCAGGCCTGCTTGCGTGGATGGGGGGTTGCAAACGATCTATTGGATTCAACCGCTATTTCAGAAAATGGCTACTCTCTGATTCGCTTGAATCTCTGCGAGATGCAAAAGGTGATTTCATTCCTTCGCCCGCCATTGATTCTTATAACCAGTTAGCCATGGTTGCTGGCGCCCCGAACCCTGGGTATGAAATGCAGCTTTTTACTTCTACAGTTGAAGAAGAAATGGCTGAACAAGTCTGGCGGTTTGCAGCTTTCAAAGACAAGCCGGAAGTTATCTGCTTGAATCCAGGTGCTGCTTTTGGTGCTTCCAAACTTTGGCCTGCGGAGCATTTTGCTTCTCTTGCACGTGAACTTATCAGGCTTAGAGGGGCTGGCATTCTTGTCATGTGTGGGCCCAAGGAAAGCGAGCTCGCACTTCGCATTACTTCGCTTATTGGACATCCTTCAGCACGATGCCTTGCAGAACCTGGCATGCCCGATCTTTCGCTTGGCTTAAGCAAGGCTTGCATTAAGAAATGTCAATTGCTGGTAACAACGGATAGTGGCCCGAGGCATTTTGCGGCGGCGTTCAACAAGCCAGTGGTTTCATTGTTCGGCCCCACGCACATAGAGTGGACTGATACTTATCATAAAAAGGAAATCAACCTTCAGAAGAAGTTGCCTTGCGGGCCTTGTCAGAAAAGGGTTTGCCCGCTGGAGCATCAGTGCATGAAGGAATTGATGCCTTTGGATGTGTTGAGTGCGGGTGTTAGTTTGTTGGATCAGCAGTTAGAAACTGCAAGGTTTTTAAGGTCGGTTGGATAATACTTGGAGTGAGTGTTTTGATTTCAAGGATGTTAAGAATAATGGGTGTGATTTTCTTGCCAGTGGCTGGCTTGCTGGGGAAGATTTCAAACATGTTTTCGTCTTCAAAGAATGGTTTTCTGGTGATTCGTCCCAGCAAAAGAGCCATGCTATTTTCCCAGGGTATTGAAAAACCAGAAGATGTTTTCAATTTGGAAGGAATCAGGGTTACAGGCCATGGTTGGAAAACAGGTAGGCATGTATCAAGCGTAACTTTAGGGAATGGTAAAAACGAAGCTCGCGGCTTTTTGAAAAAAGAACATAATCGGGGTTGGGTAAAAACAATCCTTGCGCATTCAGCCGGAGTATTGCACGAAGCTCGCATTCTTAAAGCCCTCGAGCACGAAGGGATTCCCGCTCCTTTATGGGTTGCAGTAGGCAAAACCTGCCTAGGCCATTCTTTCCTCTTAGTAGAAGAAATTCCTGACACTGTAAATCTTAAAACTTATTTTGCAGAGCAGCGAAGTCGAAACCAGCGAAAAGAAGTATTGCGCAGGCTTGCATGGATTCTGGCTCGGATGCACACCCTTGGTTTTTCACATGTTGATTTGTATTCGAAGCATGTTTTAGTTAACCCAGAAACCCGGATGGTTTATCTGCTCGATTGGCAAAGATCTTTCAGGATGCGGGATCTGCCTTGGAATATAAGGTCGGGTAATCTTGCAAGGCTTCACGCCACCTTGGACGAAAGTATTCTAAGGCCAAGAGAAAAACTTGCGTTCCTGACTTCTTACCTTGAAGCTACCGCTCATTTTTCACAAGGGAATTCTAACCTCCCGCTATTTCATCTGCTTGCACTTGATATCGATCGCGAAGCCATTAGGCTTTTAAACTATAGGCATGTTCGCGAAAAGCGTAACACTCAGGTAGCATTACAGCCACAAAATTGGATTTTCCTCGAAAAGCAAAATCTCTTTGTTACCTCCATTTGCTCTGAAGATGAAAAAACACACCTAGACCAATTACTATTAGAAGCAAAAAAGCTTCATGTAAATGGAAAGGTTGTCCTTCGAAAAACAATGCCGGGCGGTGACTCTGAACTTCGTTTGCAGTATCGAAATATTTCGTGGTTTGAATCGTTCTTTTTTTCTTGCTTTAAATCCAGCAAAGCCAAGGCCCCTGAGTATTCCCACGCTGCAATTCTTTACAAGATTCAACGCCATGGTGTGTCTACTGGGAAAATCCTTGCTCTTGGTATTCGCAAGAAGAATTTTTTCTCACAAGAATCGTTTCTACTTACAAGAGAGCCTGCAAAGACTTTGCCGCTTTATGAATGGTTTCAACAGGGAACAAGCGCCGAGATTTTGGGCAGGCAGCAGATGGTTTTTGAAGCAATGGGTAGGATGCTTGCCAAGGTTCATTCCTCTGGTTGTTATCTTAAGGGAAAGAAGACCTTGTTTTTGAGGGTGGCCGAATCTTCTAATCCGCAAGTTTATCTTGATGCTGCAAATTGCCTCGAGGAAGCTCCGGTTGCAAATCCCAAATGGGCCAGCATCGATATGGCAAAAATGAAACAAGTGCTTCGATCTTTGGGTGCACAACAGCAAGGCATCGTCTGCTTTCGCAAAGCCTATTCTGACGAGATCGGCCATGATCATCAGATGAAAAATTCTACATCCCAAATTGGAACGGGAGTTCTTGCAATGGATGTAAATTCGGGCGGAACAAAGCTTGCAACTATCCGCAAAACTGATTTACAAATAAATGAAATGAACATGAATGAAATGCAAAATGGCGTGGCAATTCAGGTTCAAAAAGATGGCAGCTATGTGAAGTTTTATTCCGGCCCTGAATGGATTGCCCATTATGGTGAAGATTGGACAACTCGTGTAATGGATATTGGGGTCACGGATAGGTTTCATTCGAAGCAGGGTCGTTCGGTGGGCAGGATTATTCTGCCTGGCAAGGATGGTAAACCCGAGCTTTGTTTTTATTTGAAAAGGCATTACAAGCTTTCGTTTTGGGAAGGATTGATGGGTTGGTTGTTTCCTAAAAAAGCATGGTCCCCTGCGCTGCAAGAATTTCATCATCTTGCAACAGCCAGACAATTGGGGCTACAAGTGCCTGAAACCGTTGCAGCAGTGGAGTTTATAGGGCCGGGTGCAAGGCTTCGTAGTGCACTCGCAGTTCGTGAATTAGATAATATGATTCCGCTTCATGAAGCGATTCCTTTAGCATCGGTTAGGCAGACTCCCCAAGCGTTTCGCAGGTGGAAAAAATCACTTGTTAGTGAAATGGCGCGGATGTCAAGAATCCTGCATGATCGCAATTGGTTTCATAAGGATCTTTATTTGTGCCATTTTTATATCGATAAGAATGACACATTCAGAACACCCAATTGGAGAGACAAGGTTGTGCTGATTGATCTGCACAGACTGGGGAGCCACACCTGGACTTCACAGGTTTGGAAAATCAAGGACCTTGCCCAGCTAATTTATTCCTCTGAAATCGAAGGTGTTGATGATCGGGATAGGCTGGAGTTTTGGCGCTGCTATAGGGATTTAGGCCCTCGATCCGCCTTGGATCGGATTTTGCTTTATGTCATTAGAATCAAATGGGGTCGGTACAGACGCCATAACTTAAAAAAGAAAGCTGCTTAGTTCTTTACAAATGTTGGTTAAGTTTGTTGCCCTTGTTGGTCGAGATTAAATGAGTGTATCGATTGTTTCGGTATGGTAATTAGAAAGGCAGTGGTTTAGGTAAGATGGATATAGCATTTTGCTATGAAAGTGTTCTTCCCAAGCGCGGTGGTTGTGAAACCTACATCGCATCGCTTGTTCGTAGGCTTGCTCTTGATGGGCATCAAATCCATCTTTATGCCAGTCGCTGGGATGCTACTGCGTTGCCTACTTCCGTGATTTTTCATCAGGTTGATCTTCCATGGTCTCCAAGGTTCATGCGCCCTTGGTCGTTTGGTTCTGCTTGCTTAAAAGCTCTTAAGGGCCAAGATCATGATGTAAGCGTTGGGTTTGATAAAACCTGGGGCCTCGATGTGCTGTACCCCCAAGGCGGTTTGTTTGCAGCTACTGCAGAGCATAACCTTTTAAAATATAAGAATCCTACGATTCGCAAGGTTGTTAAGTTCTTCAAAACATTCGATCTTTCCCATCAATCTTTTTTGATGCTTGAACGATTGCAATATCTCGGAATGAAAAAATCGATCGTAATTGGCATTAGTGAAATGGTTCGTGATCACTTCCAAAAATATTATCAGATCTCTGCCAATGATCTTCGTCTGGTTCGTATTGCGATGGATCCTAATCGTTTTCAGGAAACCGACAGGCTCAAGCGCAAAATCGAATGGCGTCAGCAGTGGAATATTGATCCATCTGATTGTTTGGCTTTGTTTGTTGGGATGAATTATCGGCTCAAAGGTTTGGAACCATTGCTGCATGCGATGAAGCTTTTGCCTGCAAAGAGCCCGATCAAACTTATGATTGTGGGTAACAAGCACACAGGCGGTTTTGAAAAGCTTGCTGATAGGCTTGGCGTTGCAGACAAAGTTCGCTTTGTTGGTTTCTGTGATGACATGCGCAATTGTTACTTCGCATCCGACTTCCTCGTTCATCCAACCTTTTATGATCCTTGCTCGAATGTTGTTCCTGAAGCCATGGGTTGCGGCTTGCCCGTGATCACAACCAAATACAACGGCGCATCAGAATTCATCACGCAAAACAAAGAAGGCATCGTGGTGGATGATCCTCATGATTACGAAAAACTCGCCTGGAGTATGACGCAATATATTGATAGCCAAACCAGAATTGCAGCAGGTCAGGCAGCTAGGAAGACCGCAGGCCAGTGGACTTTCGAGCATCATTACAAACAGATGCTAGCGGTGTTTCTTGAAGTTGCTTCCAGAAAATCTAATGAGCGAGATTCTCAGTCTTCTTCAACTGCAAGCACCTGAATGCAATCGCATTGATTGGTAAGGCCCGCCCACAAACTTATTAAGCTGCTGCTTAATTTTCGACTTCCCAGCCAGCGCTTAAATCCAAATCCCTTGGCTTTTAAAGCATTTGATGCTGATTCTCTCAGCCAGCTTGAATGCCTGATATGGCGTATTTCCTGCACTTTCAATCCTGCTTTACGCAGCATGCTTTCCAAGCTCGTTGGGTTAAAAAAAAGCAGATGCCTCGGGAAATCAATGCCCAGCCAATCTTCCTGATACCATCGAAATGGCAGGCTCTCGATGTTTGGTACCGAGATAGATATCTTGCCTTTTGTAGCTAAATGCTTCCGTGCATTTATCAAGGTTTCAATCGGGTTGTGCAGATGTTCCAACACCTGCCTTATGGTGATGCAATCGAATTTCAGTTCAGCAACTTCCGGATGATCGAAATCTCCCCTTAAGGCTTTTATTCCTGCTGCATTTGCAACTGCTATGGCATTTGCTGAAGAATCCAGCCCTGTTACTTCCCACCCCAACGCCCTCATTTTTAGTAGGAATGTACCATTACCACACCCGTAGTCGAGCAGCTTTGCATGAACCCTAGGAGGAGGAGAAGAGAATTCCTTACTGCTCTTTTTGTGGTGTTTGATTTTATTGGCTTGATGCGGGGCGTAATCATCGGAGTAAAATTGTCCGATGATGTTGCGGTTAGGCCTTGGAGAAAGAAAGATGAGTTGGCAATCCGGGCAGCGGATTAATTGAGAGTGAGATTGCTCGTGGCCTGCATTGGGTTTGAGGTTTAGAAAAACAAAACCCCGGTTGCATTGGCAACCAGGGCAATTTGTTTTCTCCCAGTCAGCAGTAAGATCGAGGCTCATTTACCTTCGGTATACCTGCTTAAGTATTCACCGGTGCGAGTATCAATTGCGATAAGTTCGCCAATGCCGATGAAAGGGGGTACGGTGATTTTAAGGCCGGTTTCTAGGATT
>CAJCCR010000103.1 GCA_903960945.1 uncultured Planctomycetaceae bacterium | reverse complement strand
CTGCTAGAAATCTTATACAGCATACTTTTATCACTAGGCAGGCATTAAAATCCTGCGACAATTAAGGAGAGTTGTTGTGAATATCACGGAAGTTCGAATCAAACTCATGGAATCGGGTAACGACAACGAAAAACTTCAAGCATTCTGCTCCATCACCTTTGACAATGCTTTTGTCATCCGCGACTTGAAAATCATTGAAGGTACTCGGGGTTGGTTTGTGGCTATGCCGAGCCGAAAATTAATGGATCGCTGCAGCAAATGTTCTTGCAAAAATCAACTCCGAGCCCGTTTCTGTAATCAATGTGGATGCAAACTTTCAGAGTTTAGGGGTATGGGTCGCGATACCAATGGCAAGCAGAAAATGCATGCAGACATTGCCCACCCTATCAACCCAGAATGCAGGGAAAACATTCAACAGGCAGTTCTAAATTCGTTTCATGCAGAGCTCGAAAAATCAAAATTACCCGGCTATGTTTGTAATTATGATGACATCGATCATGATTTTGAACCAGCAAACTATGCGGAAGAGAAATCTAACGCAACCCGTGGCTATCAAACTGATGAACAGGGCTAAAACCACATCCACAAAACCTTCCATTCGCCCTATTTTAACCACCTTTACACAGCCGTGACAAATTATTTTATGTTCAGTAAATCGTACAGTAGCAAGAACATCCCTTCCTTGATTGATTAGACTTACCTTTGCACAAAGTTGCAAGGATAGGTTCGGGCATGGCGCCCGAAAAAGGCCCTTGGCACTTTTGAGAAAGGTTGCATCAACAGTTGTCTGGGCCTGACAATGTTCATGAAGTTTGGGGCATATTAACTTCATGGCTCTTTCTGCTAAAAGAGAATCATTGTCATTTTGATTTGGCTGGCCCTGCTGGGAAATGGCGTACCTGAAAACAACGAACAACAGGATGATCGCCTTCAGAGATTTCTGGTTGGGTTTAGCTTTGGAAAGGCCGGGAACCTTTCTTACCATTCCGATTATGCGCCTGCGAAAGCCCCTTCGCTCGCGAATAATCGGTTTTTTTTATGCAAGTTCCTCTTAAAACACCGCTTTTCTCTTGCCTGTTCTTTCAGAAGATGAAATATTTAAGTAGATACTATTCTGGCCCCTACGAAGGTTACAAATATGACAAACTTCACACTAAAAGCTGGTTCACTAACCCTACTCCTCAGCTTTTTCACTTTGTTAGCAATTCCTGCTTCCGCCAAGGCTGAAGGTGAATCCATCAATTTTCGGACTCACGATGGGGTATTGCTCTCAGGAAAATTTTACCCCAGTGCCAAACCTAAAGATGGCGCTTCCATCATTCTTTTACACGATTTCACTTTCCGTAAAGGTGGCGACAGTTCGCAAGACGGCTGGGAAAAACTAGCACTTGATCTTCAGGCAACAGGCCAAAGCGTATTAAGTTTTGATTTTCGTGGGCATGGCAAAAGTGTTGGCGTAAACCCAAACTTCTGGCTACAACCCCACAACTTGATTTTACCAGGCGCCAAAATGCCAAATAAACCTGCCAAAATCAACTCGAGTGAATTTACCGCCGCCTATTATCCAAACCTTGTAAACGATATCGCTGCGGCCAAATCCTTCCTCGATATTAAAAATGATGATGGCGAAGCAAACAGTTCAAACATCATTGTCATTGGTGCAGGAGAAGGGGCAACTCTTGGGGCGCTATGGATGGCAAGCGAATGGCGCAGACTTTCCTGCGAAGCAGTTGAGAGGCCTCAGAATACTGGCATATTAAACCTCAAAGCACCCGGGCCTAAAAAGGTTGATCTAAAAGCAATGCCATCTATAGACCCTGAAGGTAGTGCGCAACTTGCAGCAATCTGGCTTTCCATCAGCCCAACTATTGCAGGCAAAAATTATTCAACCCAAATCCCTCTTTGGCTTAAGGATATCACTATGCCCAGGTCTCGAAGAGTGCAAATGGTATTTGTCACAGGTACAGACGAAAAAACCAGAGATGATTTTTCGGTAAAAATGTTGAAGACTATAAAGCCTACCTTTACTCGTGAGAAAAAAGAAGGTGAACCTAAAACAAAGGCTAGTGCGAATGTAGATCAAAAATTCTCTGGTGAATTCAAATACAAATCCAAGAACGTGGGAAGCAAATTGCTAGAAGAAGCCAACGACGATATTGTCAAAAACTACGTCACGCTAATGACAAAAAAAGGTGAAAACACCTTGCGAACCTTTAGCAAGAAAAAGATCGAAGATGCCTCCTACAGTTGGTTTTTTGGCCCCTTGGATAAAACAGGTAATCCCACTATCCCGCCTACTTTGATGGGTTTCCCTGCGAAGTTCACCTACGATCAGGATAGAATCCAACCCCTGCCCGTAAGGTTTATGGGCATAGTCAACTAAAGCATTACTTTAAATAAAAAAGGCTTCCCCGATATTATCTGGGAAGCCTTCTTTTATTGACAAACCACCTTAGCTGGCGAATTCCGTACGCACGGTTTCCAACAACTTCTTGGTTGCTCGAATACCATCTGCTTCACTTAACTTGCTTCCTTCGTATTCAATGCCAACATAACCATGGTAATTGGCATCCATTACAATCTTCATCATCTTGCGATAATCAGTTTCGGTTTCATTACCCTTCGCATCAAACACTTTAGATTTAGCACTAACGCCCTTGGCATAAGGCATCAGTTCCAAAACACCTTTATACCGGTCATATTCTTCATCCTTGCTGACGCGAAAATTCCCAAAGTCGGGAAGTGTACCGCAACCAGGATGGCCAACCTTCTTAATGGTTGCAGCAAGCCATGCGCCATTGCTGGATAAACCACCATGGTTTTCAACAATCACATTGATCTGCATTTTCCCTGCCCATTCAGAAAGCATACGTAAGCCATCCGAGGCACGACCCATCTGCTCTTCGTACGAACCACTGCTGCCCGCATTCACCCTGATGGAATGGCAACCAAGAGTCTTGGCCCATTCAACCCAGCGGTAATGATTTTCGACTGCGAGCTTGCGCTTCTTTTCATCCGCATCACCCAATTGGCCTTCGCCATCGCACATGATCAAAACGCTTTTTACATTAAGGTCGTCACACTTTTTGCGAAGTTCTTTGACATACCCATCATCTTTTTTCTTGTCTTTATAAAACTGATTGACATACTCAACCGCATTGATGCCAAACTCTTCCTTGGTCACTTTAGGAAAGTCGCCTGCATCCATTTTCTTGCCAAAGATCGCCTTATGAAGCGACCATTGCGCAAGGGAGATTTCAAACAGTTCTTTTTTTTGGGAGGCAAATGCAAAGCTGGAACCAATGCCTGCCGCAGCAAGGCTAGCAATAAACTCTCTACGATTCATGTTTTGTCCTGTAAAAAGGGGAGATAATTACTCAATCAAACCAATTAAATTATAAAGTAGTGGTAGCGGGATGCAACTAATAAAAACTCCTGAGGAAACGATCATGAAACTTACGCCCTTCGAAGAGACCTGCATGCTAGCAGCAATTGATGAAGCAAAAAAAGGCCTAACTGAAGGCGGTATACCAATCGGTTCAGTAATCGAACACAATGGAAAAATCATCGGGCGTGGGCACAATCGCAGGGTGCAAAATGGCAGTGCAATCCTCCACGGCGAAATGGATGCCTTGGAAAACGCAGGCCGATTACCTGCGAGTGTTTATCGCGAATGCACCTTGTACACCACGCTTTCCCCCTGCCCCATGTGCACCGGGGCGATACTGCTTTATCAAATTCCAAGGGTCATCATTGGGGAAAACAAAACCTTCATGGGTGACGAGAAACTTCTCGAGAGCCGAAATGTTAAAACCATGGTGCTACAAGATCACCGCTGCATCGAAATGATGGAGCAATTCATTCTGAAAAAACCAAACCTTTGGAATGAAGATATCGGAGTCTGACCTTTCCCGGACACTTACTTTTGTGCTTTTTTCATGATGTCTGCAATTTGAACATTAACGCCGTTCTTACTTTTGCTTTCATGTGCAGCTTCCATGAATGCAAGGATTTCCATAGTCTCATTGGCGCTTACGGGAACCGGGCCACCCTTGAAGAACTTGGCTATCTCTATCGCAATCCCCTCATAGCCCATGTATTTATCATTGGTGGGCACAACGCCCTTTACAGGAACACCATGGCCATAAATTCCAGCAACCGAAACGCCTTTTTCCCCAAACACGGTTCCACTGTATTTGATCGCTCCTTTTTTGATTCCCCGATAAGTTGCAACTCTGCCATCTGCCCAGGTTCCGGTAATGGATTCAGTAATTGGTGTTGATGTGCAAGATACCGACACACATCCCGGCCCCATGATGCTGTAAATTGCTTCGATGCTGTGCAAGGCATGCCAGTAAAGTTCTGAATGGTGTGGTACCGTGGGGCAACCGCCATACATTTCGCAACCCAAAACATTACCAACCTCCGGATGATTTTTCATCCCTATGAAACCTGGGCTGAATCGATGTTGGGAACTCGTCCAGAAGGGGGTTTTGGTTTGTTCAGAAAGGCGGATGATTGAAACTGCATCGATAAAATTTGCAGCAATGGGGCGGCCAATATAAAGTCGTTTCCCAGCTTTCAAAACCAATGATGCTTCTGCGAGATGCCTGCGCCCATCCAAACTCATGATCATCACCACATCACAATTTGCAAGTAACTCATCCACAGAAGCAACCATTTTTACACCGTATTTACTCAGTGCCTCTTTCCATTTGGGCAAGCTATCAACACTTTCTGGAATATCCATGCTTGGAGTCGAGGGAAATGCTGCAACCACTTTCAGGCCAGCGAGATCGCCTGTCGCTTTGGGGTCGTTAAACAACTGGGTGTAAGCAACAGACTGATAGTTATCAATTCCAAGGATGCCTACCCGAACAGGTTTAATTTCCTGAGCAAAGAGCGTTTCAAAAGAAAGGACCAAAACAAGGAAAGCTGTGAAGCGAAAAAGATGAAAATTAAGCATGATGAGTATCTCTTAATACAAGGGAAGGAACGTTTACACTAATGGCATTAAGGATCGAACAAAAGTAAAAAGGGTGGTTATTTTGAGATAAACGTACATTATGCGAGTAAAATCAGGGCCAAAGATGAAAAAAAGACTGTATCTTTGACGATTTTTAATTCTTTCGGCCTTCAACATACGATATATTTATGAGATAAGATTCTAATCCCGCCTGATGATTCTTTGCGTTTTTTGGAGCAGACTTACAATGT
>CAJCCR010000102.1 GCA_903960945.1 uncultured Planctomycetaceae bacterium | reverse complement strand
TACACAATCGATGATAAGCGCAAAGGAATCAAGCGAACGATTGCCCCAAAGGTTTCTTATGCGCCACATTTGCTTCCAGAGGAAGGCGCTCTAAGGGCGCGCTTGTCTACCTGGGTCACTCACCGGGAGAATACTTATTTTTCGCAAGCCGCAGTTAATAGGGTTTGGGCGATTCTTTGCGGTCAGCCCTTGATTTCGCCTGTCGACAATCTTGAAACCGAAGGGCTTACTCCGCCTGCATTAAAAATATTGGCTGAAGATTTTGCTTTACATGGACATGACATCGCACGATTAATACGGATCATCGCCAGTACTAAAACATACCGAATGCAAAGCCTTTCCATTAATGATGATATTGTAAATGCAGAGAAATTATGGGCCCAGTTCCCGCTAGGTCGACTAAGGCCAGAACAGGTTGCTGGAAGTATTTTGCAAGCTTCTTCGGTTTCTACCATTGATGCAGAATCTCATATCCTTACCCGCCTGGCACGGTTTGGCGATCAAAATGATTTCGTTAAGCGCTACGGGGATAGTAGCGATGACGAATTTGACAACCGTGGTGGAACCATCCCTCAAAGGTTGGTGATGATGAACGGGAAACTAGTATCGGAAAAAACCAAAGGCGGCCCGTTTTCTGCAACCACACGCATTCAATGGCTAGCACCCAGCGAGGTTAAATCCATCGAGGCGGTATTCCTTACTGCGCTGACAAGACGGCCCACTGCAGAAGAGTCAGATTTTTTCGAACAGAATTTGAAAAACCCCGAGGTATCCAAAGGGCAACAAATACAGGATCTCTTCTGGGCTTTAATTAACTCCACGGAGTTCTCATGGAACCATTAGGGCGTAGGCCTTTTCTAAAAACCACTGCAATGCTCGCTGGCTCTTCTTGGCTGACCCCCGTGGGCCAATGGCTTGCTCGTGCTGCGGATGGCGATGCCCCTGGTGCGCTTCCCTTTAAAAAATCCGCACAGGCTGTAATCGTATTATGGTTGCAGGGCGGGCCCAGCCAACTAGAAACTTTTGATCCTCATGCTGATTCAACGATTGCAGGGGGTACAACTAAAATCACCACCGCTGTAAAAAGCATTTATCTTGCAAGTGGCTTTGAGCGATTGGCGGAAGAGATGGGTTCGGTTTCGTTGATTCGTTCTATGATTAGCAAAGAAGGCGATCACGAACGCGGTAGCTATAACTTGAAGACTGGGTTTCGCCCCGATCCCACAGTGATTCATCCATCCCTTGGCGCAGTTGCCTGTCATGAGCTAAGCATAGGCAAAGCGGAAATCCCTCGGCATGTGAGTATATTATCATCGCAATGGCCAGCCCGAGGCGGCTACTTGGGTGATAAGTATGATGCGTTTCAGATGACGGATCCAGCGGGGCCAGTGCCCGATGCCCAAGCTCATGTGGATTCTAATCGGGAAAAGAGCAGGCTTAAAAGTCTTGGAATAGTGGAGCAAACTTTTGCAAAAGGGCGCAGCAAAAGGGTTGAAGAAACCCAACATAAAAATACCACAAACGCTGCACTTAAGATGATGACCTCCGAACAGTTGAAAGCTTTTAATGTTTCGCTTGAGCCACAATCGGTTCAAGATCTTTATGGCAACACGGCCTTTGGAAGGGGATGCCTAGCTGCACGAAGGCTGGTTGAATCTGGGGTGCGATGTGTGGAAGTCACCCTCAATGGTTGGGATACTCACGCTAATAATCATCAATTTTGTAAGACAAACTTAAAGACACTTGACCCTGCATTTAGTGGGCTTATTCGTGATCTTCGTCAGCGCAATATGTTGGATAAAACGCTGGTGCTTTGTATGGGAGAGTTCGGGCGTACACCCTCAAT
>CAJCCR010000101.1 GCA_903960945.1 uncultured Planctomycetaceae bacterium | reverse complement strand
CAATCAGAATCTTGGAGAGGAGTCGATTCCCAATTCCAAAAAGTTGGGGCGATGTATATTACCAGGATCGAATGAATAAGAATCAATAGGATCGCAGCGAATAAAACCACCGTTGCAATTGTTGTCATTCGCTTTGTTTTTCTTAGTAAATTTTCTGCGTCTTTGCTCTTTTTAATCATTTAAATATTAGCAGTTATTTTGCTTGGTAGCAATCCTTGTCTAAATTCAGTTGGTTTACTATTTAGTGAAAGCTAGCCTAGTGGTTTTTTGATTAAGGGTAGGGGGGGTAGGGTTACATATGCAAGTGAGTAGATAATTGTCTTGTCATTGTTCAATTAAGATGTTGTATTTTAGACAGTTGTATTTTACTCGTTATCAGTCATGAGGTTTATTATGAGGTTTCTTTTTGTTGCTTTGGTTCTTTGTATTTCAATGTCTTTTGATCTTTTTGCTCAACAAGGCGCTTCTGAAAAAGAATTACTTTCACTGTTGACGAAAATGGAAAAAGATTCATGGGTTGCGATGAAGGATAAAAACCAAGAATTCTTTAAGACATACATGGCTGACGATGCTCGTTGCTTTATGGCTGATGGTTCGGAAGTGTTAAAGATTGATTTTATCAAGAATTTAAAGGATTGGGATTTGGAATCGTATTCTATGGGTAAAACATCGTTGTTGCAGATTCAACCTGGTGTTTGTTTCATATTTTACAAGTTAGATTACAGCGGAAATCATAAGGGTAAGAAGATTAAGTTTAATGATTTACAAAGTTCCTCTCTTTATGTTCTTCGTGATGGCAAATGGATGGAAATTTTTTATCAGGAAACAGTCATGCCTGCGTCTAATAAAGCTAAGTAACATTTTTCATTGTGCGATTGCATCACGAATCAGGTTATTTAAGGAAATCCTGCAGGCGCTTGATTTCTGACTCGGTCATGGGTTTCCATTCGATGGAGACTCCTGCCATTTTTGTTCGCAGTTTTTCGATATCTTTGGCCGAAATATCCACGCCTTCTAGTTTAAGTTTTTTTAGATTCGGAAGGGCGCTGAGTTGCTCAATCACTGGGAAGGTTAATTGCATCTCTGTGAGTTCAAGGCTTTCCAATGATTTCATCTGAGCAATTGTTGCCAGCGTGGCATCTGTGAGGCATGGTTGGCGTGGTTTGCCATTGTATTTCGAAAGGCTGTTCCCAAGTTTCAGGAACCGAAGGTTGGTTAGTTTGAGTAAGTACAGATTGCGTGGATCGGTTTGTTGTGTGTGCCAAGTTGATAATTGTTTCAGTTGCGTTAATTCGCCAATAGCTGCCATCGCTTCTTCACCCGTGCTTGTTCCAGCAAATGTGAGCGTTTCTAATTCAGGCAAATCTTTAAGCAGTGCAAAACCACTGCCTGTAAAACCCTTCTCACCAAACGCAGGATGATAAAAAGATAGGTTCTTCAGTGATTTCATGGTTGCTAGATCGCGAAAAGCTTCATCTGTTAATGGGGATCCGTCAGTTACAAAACCTTCTAAAT
>CAJCCR010000100.1 GCA_903960945.1 uncultured Planctomycetaceae bacterium | reverse complement strand
GAAAAACCAACTCATCCCGAATTGCTTGACTTTCTTGCATTACAATTCGTTGATGATGGTTGGTCTGTGAAAAAAACCATTAAGAAAATTATGCTTTCATCTGTGTATCAAACGTCCTCTGCATCTTCTGATTTGGCGAAAAAATCTGACCCTGAAAATCTTTTTTTAAGCCATGCCAACATGAAAAGGCTCTCTGGTGAATCCATTCGTGATGCAATGCTTTTAATCTCTGGCGAGTTGGATGAGACTATGTTTGGCCCACCGATCAACATTAATTTGTCTGCTTTTCAAGAGGGCAGGGGAAGGCCTGCGAGTGGACCTATTGATGGTGCAGGTCGTAGGAGTATTTATCTTTCGGCACGAAGGAATTTTCTTTCTTCATTCATGCTTGCATTTGATTCGCCTATTCCGTTTTCCACCGTTGGTAAACGAAGTGTTTCAAATGTTCCGTCCCAATCTTTAATTTTAATGAATGATCCTTTTGTTCATCAACAAGCGGAGAAATGGGCTAAGAAAATAATTGCGCAATATGCTGAACCTAGCATGCGATTGGATGCCATGTTTTGGCAGACATTTAATCGCCCGCCCTCCACTTTAGAACTTGAAGAATGCATGGGCTATTTATCGGCATCGTCTGCTACTGACTCAGAAAAATGGGCTTCAATTGCACATTCTCTATGGAATGTTAAAGAATTTGTTTGGATCCCGTAGGTCATCGTTTTAGGACTAAAATTATGCATTGTGGGAATTTTCAACCTAGGGCTCTATCTAGAAGACAAATGCTGATTGGTAGTGCCAATGGGTTTGGCGCTCTTGCTTTTGGCGTGCTTCATGCAGGGGAAAATGACAAAAATAAGCCCAATCTTTCGGGTGGTTTGCACCATCAAGCGAAGGCGAAAAATATAATTTTTCTGTATATGGATGGTGCGCCTTCCCAGATGGATACATTCGATCCTAAACCCATGTTGACTAAATATCATGGGGAATCGCCTGATAAGGTTCTTAAGGTATTGCCCACTCAATTCAATAGCATTGGTAAGATTTTACAATCTCCCTGGAAATTCAAGCAGTATGGTCAAAGTGGTATATGGGTTAGCGATTTGTTTCCCCATATTTCTAAACATGTAGATGAACTTGCGGTTATAAAATCTGCAGTTTCGAATTTTCCTGAACATACAAGCGCGAATTATTTTCTACATACGGGGAGTGGTCTTCAAGGGAGACCGAGTTGGGGCGCTTGGACTAGTTATGGACTTGGAAGCTTTAATAAAACTCTCCCAGGATTTTTGGTTCTAAACGGTGGGCTTATCCCGCCCGGTGGGCTTGATAATTTTAATAGTGGTTTTTTACCCGCTGCTTATCAAGGGTCTGTCTTTAAATATGGCCCTGCGCCTGTTGCTAATATCAACCGAAAAGAACCTTCTGAAAAGATCCAAAAAGATAAACTGGATCTTGTTAATCGTTTAGATAAGCTTAATATCGAAAAAAACGGAACGCATGACCAGATTGAGTCTGCCATCGCCAATCAAGAAACCGCTTTTCTTATGCAAACTTCTATTCCAGATTTGATGGATATTAAAACCGAATCAAAGGCAACCCAGGATCTTTATGGTGTAAGTTCTCCAAATGCGCCAACCAAAATTTTTGGCACACAATGCCTTGTTGCAAGGCGTTTACTTGAACGAGGGGCCCGCTTTATCGAACTTACTTGCCCTTCAGTTGGTAGCGATCGTTGGGATCAACACAGCAATTTGAAAGATGGCCATGAGAAAAACGCCCTTGCTGTTGATCAACCCATTGCTGGATTGATCCAAGATCTTAAAGCTAAGGGTATGCTTGATTCCACGCTAATATTATGGTCTGGCGAGTTTGGGCGGACCCCATTTGCGCAGGGAAATGATGGCAGGGATCACAATCCCTTTGGTTTTACTTGCTGGATGGCGGGTGGGGGCGTTAAAGGTGGCATGAATTATGGTGCTACGGATGATTTTGGTTATCATGCTATTGATGGAAAAGTTGAAATTCACGATATTCATGCAACTATGTTACATCTACTTGGTATTGATCATAAAAAATTAACATTCCGATTTGGTGGTAGAGATATGCGGTTAACGGATGTTCATGGTGAAGTTATTTCTAAAATACTAGTTTGATAGAACCTGAGTAATACAATTTGTTCATTTTTCGGGGGCGTTTTACGATGAGAGCTTTTTCTTCGTTTTTGGTTATCCTTCTTTTTTATCAATTACTTAATGCCGCCCAAGAAAAAGCTGTTCCTCCAACAGAGGTTGTATTTAAAGAGGGGGAAATTTTACCTGGTCCGTTTTACCCTTTTGTTGTTAATGGGCCTCGAAAAGACCGTTTACGCGCACTGATCAACGAGAAACCTGACAAAACTTTTATTCTTATGTTTTTTCAAGGTTCAACTGTTCCTGAGTATCTAGGCAAATCCCTTGAAGATCTCAACACAAATATTAAAGGAAATAAAAGTAAAGCCTTTCCGACTTCAGCAATGGCCATTTTTGTAAATCCTGAAATTAAAAATGTTGTTAAGGATGATGAAAAAAGAAATGAATTTGTAAAAGCAATTCGATCCGCAATTACTGAAGATAAATCCGATTTTATTGAGGTCGGGGTTGATGATCTTGAAGATTTAAAAAACTATAAAATCGGGCAAACCACCACAGTATTGATGCTTCGTTGCGAAAACTTGAAAGTTGTTAAGATGCTGAATTTAGACGCTACCAATTCTAACGCGGATGGTTTTTCAAAAGCCTTGGATCAATTACTTGAAATGCCCAAGGGGAAATGAAGAATGTTTTACTTTTACCTTTTTTAAATCGTTTTTTTAACGGAATCTTATGCACATATTTGCAATAGTTATGTTGCTTATGTTATCATAATTTTTGGTATGTTTTAATGCTGAGGTACTTGGCCATGAAGTCTTCCCAGGGAATTATTGCTGTTCTGCTTTTTGTGGTTATGGTGTTTGGGTTGACCTTTGCAATGAATTACCTTGGCGGTCTTAACGAAGTAAAAAATCCGGTTCAAAATAAAGATAATGACTCTACAAAATCCTCCGATAATGCGGATGATGGCTCTAATCAAGAACTTACTTTTTTGCAGAAAACCTACCCATCTGATGGTATTAGCGCAATTGAAAATGAATACAAATTAGGTGGATTGCAGGACTACCTTTTTGCTCATGAAGGTTTGTTGCCTTTGAAAATTGGCCTAGATAGTAAAAATTGCACATGCACAAGTGTTCTTGTGTTCGAACTTCCCACAGAATGGCTTAAAATTAATAACAGCAAAGACGCCATGGGCAAAATCAATTTGATGAAAATTGAAGAGGAACTGTCTAAAGTCGATGTTAAAGCTAATCTTGAAAAACAAATTACCCCCATCCCTTTGGAAAAAAACGAACAGCCTATTTTGAAGGCTGGGTCGGTGGGCTGGATCAGGCTGCAGTGGAAAACTGAAAAAATGGGCCCTAATCGTCTTACTGCAAATATTTGGATGGGTAAAAAAGGTGGTGGCAATGAATCGAGGCTTGAAGCTTTGGTTAATGTTCAAGCTGCTCTCTTTGTTAATCCTGTAGAATTAGCAATTGATGTTTTGTCGCCTTTAGTTTCAGAAAAAAAAGTTGCTTTTAAATGTTATTCTTCCACCCGAAAATCCTTCGATTTAATTGTCAAAATGACTAGGCCAAGGCCTGATGAAACCATCATTATTGGCAAACCTGTTCCCTTGACTAATGAAGAACTAAAAAATGATGAAAAACAGTTCGCCGGTGCCCCTTTGTTGTCCGGTTGTCTGGTACCAATAACGGCATCTTATAGTGTTCCTGGTGGTAAAGATTTGATGGAACTTGGCCCATTTACCAGGCAAATCGAATTCATCATCACCAAAAATAATCAAAAAGATTTGGAATCTGACACACGTGTTGAGGTAAAGATTACTGGGAAGGTTGAGGGCGAATTCCGAATCCTTGATGCAGAGCAGCGGGGTAGGCTTTCGATGGGGGTTTTTCAAAGGGGCCTAGGTTCAAAAAAAGAGCTGAAAATCGAGACTGATTTGCAGGGAATAGATCTTGAGTTAGATATTGCTAAAACAACGCCATACCTTAAGGTGAAGCTTGTATCCGGCTGGCCTCAGGATCTTTCCGGTCGTAGGACTTGGAAGTATTCCGTTGAAATTGCACCGAATACCGTTAGTGGCCCTTTTCCTAGGGATGATGAGTTTTTTCGAGATAGTTCCTTTTATCTTAAATCCCAAGGGAATTCAGCGAGGTCTATTCGTATTCCTGTTGAAGGCCGTGCCGATAATTAAATATTTGATTAAATGTTTTACACCATGGAAGGTGGTTGGTCATGAAAAATAAATTTGTTCTATCATTAAAAAATCGTTTGATTTCTAATAAAGCTAGCGTTTTTTCGGCTTTATTAGTAACATCATTTTTAGCTTCTTACCATTTAGGCCTCTTTACTAATGCTCTTGCTCAAGAAAATAAAGGGAAGGAACTGGTTGCAATTGCTTCAACTACTCCCATCCCCAAGTCTTTATTAAAATGGGAAAAACCAGACCTTACTTTAATTCTTACCGCTCAGCAGCATGGGTATTTATTGCCCTGCGGTTGTTCTCGGCCCCAAGTTGGGGGGTTGGAAAGGCGTTATAATTTTATTCAAGCTCTTAAAACCAACGGCTGGAACCTTACTGCTTTAGATCTAGGGGATCTTTCTCAAAAACAAGGGCCGGTTTCTCTTCCCAATGAGCAAGGGTTGATTAAATATCGCTACGCTATGAATGCCCAGAAAAAGATCGGGTATTCTGTTGTCGGCTTTGGTGAGTATGAAACGGCATTGCCTTTGTTTAATGCTTTAGCTGAATACGCACTCAACGAACCTAGCCCAAGAGTTGTTTCTGCGAATCTTCTAGATCGTGAAAAAGAATTTCCCGATCAAGTTTCTGCTTGGCAGAAAGTTGAGATCAAGGGATCGGATATAAAGTTAGGTGTAACCGGAGTTGTTAGCCCAAATATTGCAGAGAAAATCAAGGACCCTCGAGTTAAGTTTGGCCCTTCCAAAGTAGCTTTGGATTCCGTGTTGAAAGAAATGAACCAAGATAACATTCAACTTAAAGTCTTACTTTATCAGGGAGTTCTCAATCGAAGTCCCAAGGGCGAACCCGCAACTGAAGCATTGAAAGCGGCACAATCCTATCCCGAATTTCAAGTTCTTATGTGCCTCAGTGAAGAAGATGAGCCTTCTTCCAATCCTATCACTATCAGCCACGAAAATAAAAAACAGTCGCTAATCATCAGGATGGGAACCAAGGGTAAGTATGTCGGGGTTTTGGGGGTTTATAAAACAGGCGACCCTTCTCAGCCTTTTAAGTTTCGTTACACCATCGAACAAATGTCTGAAGATTACATGACGACAGAATCCGCAAAAAAGAATCACCCTGTCATGGAACTCATGGAATCTTACGCTAAAGAACTTAAAAACGAAAATTACTTATCAAGGTTTGGCCAAGCCAGACACCCAGTCCAGGTTTCTGCACCTGGTTCAAATCCTGTTTATGTAGGTTCCGAAAAATGTAAAAAATGCCATGAATCCGCTTATGAGGTCTGGAAAAAATCAACCCATAGTCATGCCTATCAAACCCTTGTTGATGCCAAGGAACCTTCTTTACGGCACTATGATCCCGAATGCATTGTTTGTCATACCGTTGGATTTGGGTACCAATCAGGTTTTAGTACCTTTGAAAAAACGCCCAACCTTACCAATGTTGGGTGCGAAAGTTGTCATGGCCCCTCTAGCGAACATGTTAAAAAACCTAATGATGAAAGCTGGCACAAACTTATTAATCCTTGGAAAGCCGTAAGTGGAGAAACACCCGCAGATAAGGAATCTCGATTAGGAAAAACGGATCAGTTTTGCCAGAAATGCCATGATATCGATAATGATGTCACTTGGACGAACAAAGGTTTTGAACGAAAATGGCCTAAAGTAGCGCATCCTTCCCCAGCATCTGAGTAATTCATTTATCTCATTATTTTTAATAACACAAAGTGGCGGTAGCGAATGAATCGATCGGCTGTTATGCCATATTTGTGGATGGTGAGTGGATGTATTGCTTTTACATTTATGGGCAATTTTACTTTCGCGCTAGGGCATATCTCAGCTATTGGGCTTAGTCTTGATTGGCAAATCATTGCGTTTTTTAGAGCTTCTTTAGTTTTTCTTTTTTCGTTTGCGCTTGCTATGGCCTTTCGAATCAACCCTGTCATTATGGGGTCTCGAAGCCTTTGGCTTAGAAGTATAGCGGGCAGTTTAAGCCTTGTCTTTTCCTTCTACGCCTTAACCAAATTGCAACTTTCTTTGGTTCTTACCGTTACCAATATGTTTCCGCTATGGGTCGCATTATTATCGTGGCCCATGTTGAAAAAGATACCGTCCATTTCGGATTGGGCCGCTGTTTGTATGGGTATTATTGGAGTAGGGTTGATTCAAAAACCTCATCTTAGTGATAATTATTTAGCCATTGCTTCTGCCATTATCGCATCCTTTTTTACCGCAATGGCAATGATTGGGCTTCATAAAATCAAAGGCATTCCGACTCAGGCTATTGTGGTTCACTTTTCTGGCGTAGCAACGGCATTATGCTTTTTGGTTTTACCTTTTGCTCCAAATGTGGGCGCTTCAATTGCTGATATGGATTTTAAAATCTTATTGCTTTTATTGGGTGTGGGCATTTCTGCGACCATCGGCCAGAACTTTTTAACTCTTGCCTTTTCAAGCGGTGCGCCAACAAAAATTTCTGTTGTTGGCCTTAGTCAAGTTGTTTTTGCCGTTATCGGCGATATGTTGTTCTGGCATAAAGCGTTAGGAATTAGCGAATTAATAGGCATTTTGCTTATTCTTTTACCAACAGGTTGGGTTATGCTAAAATCTGATCCTGATTTAAATCCTTAAAAATCACGAGCCAGCTTTGAGATCGATAAGAAGGATGATTCTCATCAATAGAATTATTTTAATGAGGCTTATGCTTATCGCTAGGCATCTAAAATGCTACTTCCCAGAAGTGCCTGGCAATTCTAAGCTTCCAATCAATGATAAATCTTTAGTACCCAATTTTTCTGCCTGCTTTGGAGATAAGCTGAATGTTACAACTACTTGCTCACCGCCCGGGCTAGCTACCACATAATAGTTTTGCATAGTCGGAACGTTATCAAGTTGGCCTAACGCAGATATTCTATAAACCCATCGGCCTTTGTCGCCTGATGGAACTTCGCCTTCTTGTAAGTCTTTTTCGACGACCCAACCTGGCGTTCTTTCTGTGACATTTTTGAATTCTGCAACGGAAAGATGTTTACCTGGCTCTGCCTTACTCCATACTGAAACGGTGGCCTGTGCAATAAAATCGCCCTTTTCAACCAATCTTAAAACCAGATGGTTTTCAGTTTTTGCAACTAATTGCCAATCTCTGCTCATCGATAAATCAAATCGCCCTTGCTGGTCTTTGAATTCAACATAAGTCATTAAATTTGGAACATCAAAATCTTGGGGAATTGAAACCAATGCTGCATCATTTAGTGTTTGCGGGGTTTCAAGAACCTCTCGTTTAATGGTAATTTCCATTTCCGTTTTTGATGCAGGGTTGACAGGGCCAGCTTCTCGATTGTCACTTTGCTTCCAGCTAAGGTTTGTAATCCTTGATGTTTTTTCGTTCCAAATTCCCGTTGCATCAACAGTGGAAGAAACACTTGCACCAGATTCAACTCCGGTTGCTGTTCCCTCAATTTTAAAAGTCACAAGCCCATTTTCATTAGAAATTACTTTTCCTGTAATCGTGTGCTCGGAAAGGCCTTCAAAATTACAAATAGCTTGTACTGTAGCATCCTTTAATTTCCAAGCTTCTTTAGGAACAGGACCTTTATCTGGTATTAAATTCGCCATTGATAAAGTGTCAAAATGTTCGCCAGTTAGTTCTAACTCTTCCCTCGTTAGAGGGCCTTTTGGGCTGTAAACAAAAATCGAGTTTTCTGGTTTTTGAGCAACAATTAGGCTTCTTTGCTTGCGCAGGGTTCTTTCAGATTTGTTACCTTCGATATTAAATAAAGCTTCAGCCTTTGAATAATTCCTTGCAACTTTGTCTGGAATTCCCGAAGTAGATAAATGAATTACCCGTTCTTCAAAATGGTGATTTGCAGTGGCTATCATGGGGATAGCTACCATTTTTCCATCGCGTTGCACCTTCATTTCGCCTTTTAAACTTAGCGATAACTCTATTTTTAAGCAATCATCTGCTTGCGGTTGTTCCTTAAAAGAAACAGCATTCTGGCTTGAAAGAAATAAACACACCGCGGTAATAAACTGAAGGGTAAACATTGCATTCTCCAACCTTAAGAATTAACAGATTTAAAGGGTAATACCGTGAGGTTAAAAAGCAGTCAACCCGAGGTTGGCAGTTTGTTAAGGTGGTTAAACAAAGAAAGCCAAGGTAGTTTATACCTTGGCTTTCTTTTGTTTACAGTATTTTAGGCTTAGCTTTTAACTTCAGCTTCGATCACAGGTGCGGTTGTGCTTACTTCTTTGGATCGGGATTCCAATACCAACTCAAGAAAAGCAGTTTGGCCTCCGTCACCAAGGCGTCTTTCCTGACGCTTTAAAACTCGGGTGTAACCACCTTCTCGATTGGCGAAAAGGGGGGCGATTTCTTTGAAAAGAAGCTCTACAGCTTCTTTGTCACGAAGCCTAGCAAGGGCAAGCCTTCGGGCTGCTAAAGTGTCTTTTTTAGCCAAGGTAATAAGCTTTTCAGCAAATATCCGAACTTCCTTAGCTTTTTCAAGACCTGTTATAATACGACGGTGAGTGAACAAGGCCCGGGTAAGATTTCGGAACAACGCTATTCGATGGTCCTGATTTCGGCCTAGTTGTCTACCTCTTCTTAAATGACGCATGGCTCAATCTCGATATTTAGTTGGAAAAAATACAGTTTACTTACGAAGAGCAGATGATCTTAAACCAAGTTTAAGATTTCGTTCATCAAGTTTAATTTTAACTTCTTTAAGCGTAGTTTCACCAAAGTTGCGAACTTCAAGCAATTCTTCTTCAGAACGCATTACAAGATCACGTACCGTGGAGATACCTTCAGATTCCAAACAATTGGTTGCCCTTACAGACAATTCCAACTCAGCAAGGCTCATATTAAGCTTGCGTTCAAGTTCAACATCTACTGTTGAAGATGCAACAGGTTCTTGAATGTGTTCCAAGCCAACTTCTGGGCCGGGTTCTGCATATTGAATAAAGGGATTGAGGTGCTTTCGAAGAATCTTTGCGCCTTCAACAAGTGCCATCTGGGGGGTTACTGTACCATTGGTCCAGATTTCCATAATCAATTTATCATAGTTGGTTTTCTGACCAACTCGAGTATCTTCAATTTCATATTTAACACGAACAACGGGTGTAAAACTTGAATCGATAGGGATCACACCGATCTCACGATCGCCTGGTACATTTTCTTCTGCCATTCGATAACCACGACCGTTTTCAACCGTCATTTCAACTTTAAAAGGAACATCATCGGTTAATGTTGCGATTACATGTTCAGGGTTAATAATCTGAACTGCTTCAGTCGTAATAATATTAGCTGCAGTAACCACACCTTTTTCGTGCTTTTCAATACGAATTACTTGTGGCAAATCACTAATGTTTTTTACAACAAGACTTTTAATATTAAGAATAATATCGATAACATCTTCAACTACACCAGGTATGGTGGTGATTTCGTGCTGAACGCCTTCGATTTTAACTTGGGTTATAGCGCTTCCTTCAAGGCTTGAAAGAAGAATCCTACGAATGCTATTACCAATCGAAACACCAAAACCCCTTTCAAAGGGTTCTGCGTAAAACTTGCCGTAGGTGTCCGAAAGAGTTGATCGATCGCCATTAACCCTACTCGGTAATTCCAAACCGCGCCATCGAATACGCATAATTAAATCACTCCTAAACTATTTTAAGGCTGATTTTTCAAGCCTATTATTATCAAATAAAAAGTATACCAGTTTTTAACGGGAGCAGAATTCAATGATTAACTGTTCACGAATTTCTTCAATATGCGGATCCATGTCACCACGAGTCGGCATGCGCGTCATTTTACCTTCAGGAGGTTCTTGATTTGTAATGGTCAAGAAATCTGGGATATTAGGCGAAGTCTGTTGCACTTGCAGCCTTACCAAGTCAATAGATCGTTTACGATTTTTGACTGAAACAACATCATTAGGCTTCATGATCAAGCTTGGGATATCGGTTGGTACGCTGTTAACAGTTACATGGCCATGAGCTACGAGTTGCCTCGCTGCAGCACGATTTGGTGCAAAGCCCAATCGGAATACTACATTATCAAGCCTGCGTTCCAACAAAGTGATTAAAACTTCACCTGTATTTTGCTTAGAACGGCTTGCAATCTCAAAGTATCTTCTGAATTGCCTTTCGAGCAAACCATAAAACCTTTTTAGTTTTTGTTTTTCACGAAGACGGATACCGTATTCGCTTGGCTTGTTGCGACGAAGATGCATGCCGGGCGGCTGATTGCGTCTTTCAATTGCGCACTTAGGCGACTCACAACGAAGGCCTTTAAGATAAAGCTTTACGCCTTCTCTTCGACAAATTCTACATACTGGGTCGGTAATTCTTGCCATGGATGTTATTACTATCTCTAGCGGTTAAAAGTTGTAAATCTTCCTGATGGATACAGTTTTCCTATTATACTCGACGACGCTTGGGCGGCCTACAACCATTGTGAGGAAGTGGCGTTACATCTTCAATTGCCTTTACATTCAAGCCGGACGCTTGGAGTGCGGTAATTGCTGATTCGCGACCTGACCCAGGACCCTTGACTCGAACTTCAATTTCTTTAAGTCCAAACTTCAAGGCTCGGGATGCTGCCTCTTCTGCTGCCCGTTGGGCTGCAAAAGGTGTGCTTTTTCGGCTACCCTTGAATGCGCAGGTTCCTGCTGATGCACAACATAAGGTATCACCATTAGTATCAGTAATGGTCACAATGGTGTTATTGAAAGTAGCAAGTATATGAGCTACTCCCCGACTGACATTACGACGCTGTTTTTTCTTCTTGGACACGAAAGAATATCTCCGTGAAAATTAAATTACAAAATTAACCTCTAAGCTCTTTAACACCCTTCTTACCAGCAACGGTCTTTCTTGGACCTTTTCTAGTACGGGCATTTGTTTTGGTACGCTGACCCCTTACAGGTAAGCTGCGACGATGGCGCGAGCCTCTGTAGGAGCCGATGTCTCGTAATCGAGCAATATTTTGTTGGATTTGCCTGCGGAGAGGCCCTTCCACTACATATTCTCGGTCAAGTATGTTTGCCAATCGGCTTACATCGTCTTCGTTAAGATCTTTTGCACGGCGAAGCGGGTCAACCCGGGCTTCTTCACACAGGCGCAATGCAAGAGCGGGTCCAATCCCATAAATATAGCGTAAGGCTATATGGGTTGGCTTTTCATTCGGAATATCTACACCTAGAATACGCGGCATGCTCTAGCTCCCTTGATCAACCCTGCCTTTGTTTATGGCGAGGATCGCTGCAAATTACATAAACTTTACCTTGACGACGCACTAATTTGCATTTTTCGCAAATTCGTTTTACACTAGTTCTGACTTTCATATTTCACTCCCGTCCTTCTGACGGATTAAGGTAAACTATTTTTTTACCATGGTTAAGGGTCTTCGGCAAGTAGTTGATAGAAAAAACAAGTCCAAATCATCGTTTTTCTTCATTTTCTTCAACAAAATGAAGGATTTGTTTATTATATTTTTATTATCAAGTCGTCATCCGAAGTTAATACAAAAACCCCATCCTTCGTTATTGCTAATGTATGTTCCACATGAACACTTGGTAGGCCATCCCGGGTAACAACTGTCCAATGGTCCCTTAGGACCTCAGTTTCTGCCTTCCCCATATTTATCATGGGCTCTACCGCAAGTACTAAACCTTCTTCGAGTTTGAAATCTTGTTTTTTAACTTCTCGGTTAACATAGTTTGGTACCTGGGGGTGTTCGTGCATTAATTTTCCGATCCCATGCCCCACGTATTGGGTTACAACACTAAATCCTGCATCTTCTGCCGCTTTTTGCATTTTAGTGGCTACTTCAGTCCACCATTTGCATCGAGATAGCTCTTTGATGGCAATATTAAGAACTTGTTCGCCTACTTCGATCAGTCTTCTTTTTTCGTCACTGACTGTACCAATAGGAATCGAAATTGCAGCATCTGCACACCAGCCATTTAATTTGCACGCTGTATCGATTTTAAGAATATCGCCATCACGGACAACTTTTCCACCTGGAATTCCGTGTACCACTTGTTCATTGACAGAAATACATGTGACTGCGGGAAATGGTACTTTCCCTGGATATCCTTTAAAAAGAGAGAGAGCGTTATTTTGCTTATAAAACTCTTCTACTGCCTTATCGATATCCCCAGTGATGACGCCAGGTCTTGCCATGGTTTTACACATTTTAAGGGCACCAGCGACCAATTTGCCCGCTTCGCGCATCAACCCGATTTCGCGAGGGGATTTTAATTCAGGCCTGTTTGCAAAAAGGTTTCGCAACATTGGTCCTCAAATGCTTAATGCATGTACCATGGATTGATAAATTTGTTCGATATCCCCAGTTCCATGAATTCTTTTAAGCAGTCCGTTCTGCTCGTAGTAAGGCAATAATGGAACTGTGTCTTTATGGTAAACCGTAAGCCTTGATTTTACTGTTTCTACATTGTCATCTTCGCGTTGAACTAGAACCGTATGGCAATCATCACAAATCCCTGCAATTTTACTAGGATTGCTAAGTGTATGAAATGTTGCTTTGCACCCTAACTTGGGGCAACTCCACCTGCCAGTTACTCGTTTCACAATTTCTGCATCACACACATCAAGCAACACAACTGCAGTCAAAGGCAAACCATGTAACGCTAATACGCAATCTAAAGATTTTGCTTGCATCAGGGTTCTTGGATAGCCGTCAAGAATAAAGGTTTTAGGCCGGTCATCCCTTTGAAAGCGTTCACTAACTAGATCATTGACAAGCTCATCCGGAACTAAGTTGCCAACCTCAACAAAAGGTTTGGCTCGAAGCCCAACGGAGGTTTCGTTTCGAATGGCTTCCCTGAGAAGGTCGCCTGTACCAATATGCTCCAACTTCATTCTTTTCGAGAGAATTTTGGCTTGGGTGCCTTTGCCGCATCCTGGAGGACCAACTAAAATTATTCGCATGGAACAACCGTTCTAATGCAGGGTTTTATAAAAAAACAAGTACCTAAATCATGTTTTCATAAACAAAATAAATCAGCAAAGTTAAATACAATAAAAGGCAGGAATTTACTTTTCAAAGAAGACATTAATCTTCTGTTAAACCAGGATAATTTCGCATTACGAGATGGCTGTTAATTTTTTGGACCAAATCTAATGCAACACTAACTACAATTAGAAGGCCTGTACCACCATAGAAACTCGCGACTTCTTGCCTTACATCCATTGTGCTTGTGATCAAAGTAGGAATAACAGCAATAATAGCAAGGAAAGCAGCACCAACATACGTGATTCGCATCATCACCTTTTCGAGATATTCTGAAGTTCTTTTGCCTGGCCTGTAGCCAGGGATAAAACTACCAAAATCTTTCAAATTATTCGCAACATCTTTTGGGTTAAAGATAATCGCGGTCCAAAAATAGCAGAATATATAAATCATTACAACAAAAAGTACAGTATAAGCCCATCCTTGCCTTTCAAATACATCTTTTAATGCAAGAGCCCAGCTCCATTCCGTTGCACTCGAAATAAAGTTGAAAATAAAGTAGGGTAGGATAAGTAAGCTGCTAGCAAAAATAACAGGCATAACGCCGGCTTGATTAACCTTCAATGGTAAAAACTGCCTGGTACCGCCAAACACTTTTCGGCCACGTACATGTTTCGCTGATTGCGTTGGAATCCTTCTTTGAGCTTTTGTAATAGCAATAACTGCAACTACTACGACTACAAAAAGTAGCAACAATACAACTAGTTTCTCGAAACTGATGTCTTGGCTGGAACCACCACCAAGTGTAAATATAGATTCTTTAAACTTCCCATTTTCGAAAAGTAACGAAGCAGTTGCTGCAGGAATTCTTGCAACAATACCAGCCATGATAATTAAACTTATACCGTTACCAATTCCATATTCATCAATCTGCTCGCCCATCCACATAAGAAACATGGTTCCTGTGGTCATCATAAGGACCATGGTAATCCAATAGTAACCTACATTGTAATCAATGGGTTGTGTCAAAGCAAAACCCTGGCCACCTCTAGATGAGGGTTGCATGATAAATTGAACATACATAAAAGCTTGGAAGAAGCAGATAACAACGGTTGCCCAACGGGTGTAGTTGTTAATTTTCTTGCGTCCGGATTCCCCCTCTTTTTGGAGTTTCTCTAGGGGAGGATAAACCGCACCAAGCAATTGGAAAATAATGGATGCGGAAATGTAGGGCATAATGCCCAAGCCAAAAAGAGTTGCGTTACTTAAATCTCCACCGCTAAACAACGAGACATAACCCAAAATATCACCCAAGGGGCCGCCTTGTCCTACATTGCGGTTCATCAAGCTTTGATCAACAAAAGGTAGAGGGATGGAATAACCAACCCTGTAAACAGCGAGGAATAGAAGTGTTATAAGAATTTTATTCCGTAATTCCGGAATAGCTAAAATTGCACTTAACTTACCCATACCTTGGCTCCTGCAGTTGGGTTTACCGCAGATTGCCAGTTGAGAACAATCCGGATTACCCTAAATCTTATCCCAGAATGGTAATCTTAAACCGAATGAAAGAAACAAAAAACAAAGGAAACCAATATCTTAATTAAGACTTGGTTCCCATTTTGTTTCTTACAGGCTTAGCTGCTGGTGGAATAATTTCGACGACTCCACCCTTGGCAATAATTTTTTCAGTTGCAGATTTGGAAACATGGTGCGCACGAACGGTTAACTTCTTCGAAAACTCACCTTTAGCAAGAATTCGAATACCATCGGAAGGACCATTAGCCAAACCTTTTTTCTTTACTGTTTCAGGGTCAACAGTATCACCATCGTTAAAGTGGGCATCAATTGCACCTAAATTAACAACATGAAACTTTTTGTCCCACATTCCGTGACTGAAACCGCGCTTTGGTATTCTGCGGAATAATTGCATCTGTCCGCCTTCGAACACCGCAATTGGCTTGTCAGAACCTGCACTTGCCCACTGGCCTTTATGACCACGGGATGCAGTTTTTCCATGACCGCTACCAACACCACGACCTACGCGCTTTTTGGTTTTTAGCTTACTCACGCCTTTGTGTACTTGTGTCAAATCCATTAGAGGGTAACTCCACGAAGCATTGCAACTTCAGAACGGGATCGAAGTTGTTGCAAGCCTTCAATTGTTGCTTTTACAAGATTTATTGGGTTCGTACTGCCATGCACTTTTGTTAGGATGTTTTTTACACCACAAACTTCAAGAACATCGCGAACACCAGCACCAGCTTTAACACCAGTACCAGGACCCGCAGGAACCATAATAACGCGACTGGCACCGAAACGGCCAATCACACGGTGAGGAATAGTATCACCACGAAGCGATACTCTCCGTGATCTTTTGATTGCTCCTTGAGCATCTTTAGTTGCTTTTTCTACTGCAGGAGGAACTTCCTTGGCCTTGCCGTAACCCACAGCAACTCTGCCACGAGTATCGCCTACAACGACTAAAGCGTTGAAGCTAAAACGACGGCCACCTTTGACCACAGTTGCAGACCTGCGAATTTTAATTACGCGGTCTTGAAGTTCTTCTTGTTTTGGTTCCCGATCTTTTGCCATGATCTCTGAATACCTGTTATGGGAAAACTATCTGGATGAAAATTAAAACTGCAAACCACCTTCACGAGCAGCATCAGCAAGTGCTTTGATTCTGCCATGATATCTGTAATAACCTCGGTCAAAGGCAACCTTCAAGATGCCTTTAGCCTTGGCTGCTTCAGCAATTTGTTTGCCTACAGCAATAGCGGCAAGAACATTACCACCATAGGGTAAGGCCTTTTTTACTTCGGGACTATTGCTACTTGCAGAAGCAAGTGTGCAACCGTTGGAGTCATCAATAAGCTGTGCATAGATATGTTTCGAGCTTCGAAACACAGTAAGCCTTGGCCTTATAACAGACCCAATCACTGTTCTACGAACATGATTTTGTCTGCGGATTCTTCGGATTTCTTTTAACTTTTGTTCGCTCATTTTTTATCTTCCAACCTTAACCACCGCTACCGAAGGCTTTACCTTCTTTGCGGCGTACAATTTCATAATCGTAACGAATACCCTTACCCTTGTAGGGTTCAGGGGGACGAACTGCTCGGACATCAGCAGCAAACTGACCAACCATTTGTTTGTCCGCACCTTTCACAAGAACCACCGTTGGTTCCGGAACTTCAACGGTCACACCTTCTGGAGGCTGAACCTTGATTTTGTTAGCAAAACCGACAGTAAGCTCCACAGCTTTCTTATCCATTTTTGCCTGATAACCAATACCTTCAATCCTAAGTCTTTTTTCAAAGCCTTTCAAAACCCCTTCAACCATGTTCGCAATCAGCGTACGAGTAAGGCCGTGAACAGACTTACTTAAACGCTCATCATTAATGCGTTCAACATGAATTGTTTTTGCAGCATCATCAAAGCTAACTTTGATATTCTGATGGGGCATCAAATCAAGCTTACCCTTGGGTCCCTCCAAGAAAACCTTACCGCCATCAATTTTGACCTTGATGGTTGCTGGGACTGCAATTAATTTTTTACCTATTTTCGACATGGGAAGATCCCTTAGTTTACCAAACCTTACAAATCATTTCGCCGCCCAATTTCTTGACGCGAGCAAGACGATCACTCATAACGCCTTGGCTGGTTGACAGCACGCTGATACCCAATCCATCAAGGACGGGCCTCAACTGGTTGCTTCTGCAATAGAACCTTCTGCCAGGTTTACTACTTCTTTCAATATGCCTGATGACTTTTTCGCCTTCAGGGCCATATTTAAGAAAAACCCGAAGAATAAGGTGTGATTTATTGAGATCAGTTTCAGGATGCAAAACTTTTGCTCCATGAGCATCTTTTTGCAAAGTGCCAACTTGATAATCAACAATAAAACCCTCATCCTTGAGAACCTTAGCAACATTAACTTTAAAATTAGTTGAATCCATATCCACAAGAGGCCGTTCTATACGATTGGCATTACGAATACGAGTAAGCATATCTGAAATCGGATCTGTCATCATTTTAGGAGTACCTTACCAGCTAGCCTTGGTTACACCAGGAATTAAACCATCACTTGCAAGATTTCTAAAGCAAATTCTGCAAATACCAAATTTACGGTAAACCGCTTTGGGTCGACCACAAATCTTACAACGAAGTCTCACCCGAATCTTATCCCTAGGAAGCATGGGATGATTTTTAGGGTCTTTCTTATTTTTATCTAGTCTCGCCATATCTCTTCGAAAGCGAGCTAATTTTGCGTCCGTTGCCATGTTAACTTTTTCCCGTAATTATTCCTTGAAGGGCATACCAAAAGCACGAAGTAGGTCACGCGCCTCTTCATCACTTTTAGTAGTAGTAACAAAGGTAATATCCATTCCCTGTACAAAATTCAATTTGTCAGGATCAAGCTCAGGAAATACACCTTGTTCAGCAATACCCATGCTGTAATTACCCTGGCCATCGAAACTCTTGGGATTCAACCCACGAAAATCGCGAATACGAGGAAGAGCCATGCTCACCAAGCGGTCAAGAAATTCATACATTCTTTTGCCGCGCAGAGTTACTCTGCACCCGATAGCATTTCCTTCACGCAAGCGAAAACCGCTGACCGCCAATTTTGCTTTGGTGATCTGGGGGCGTTGGCCTGCAATATGAGCTAGTTGGTCAGCAGATTGTTCCATTCTGGATTTATCTTGCAACGCTTTGCCCACACCCATATTGATAACGATTTTAGAAAGCCTTGGTAGGCTAAAAACATTAGTCCTCCCAAGTTTCTGGGAAATAAGGGGGACTATCTCTTTATGATATCGTTCAAGTAACCTTGCCATTGTTCACTCACCGGGCTTTCGCCCAAAAACATATAATAAAAATAACCAATCAGAAGTTCGTTAACTCTACTTGGCCTTGGAAATAGTACCTAAATCAGCTTTACATTTCTTGCATTCGCGGAATTTCCTGCCGTCTGCTGCAATCTTGCGACCGTAGCGAATACCCTTTTTGCAATTAGGGCAAAAAAGCAAGACGTTCGAAACAGCAATCGGTGCTTCGACAGAAAGTCTGCCACCCTGTGGATTTAACTTATTAGGCTTCACATGTTTGTAAACACGATTTACACCTTCGATAACTACACGATTTTTAGCTGTTAAAACTCGAAGGACTTTAAGGGCACGGCCCTTGGCGGCATCATCACCCGCAATCACTTCAACAAGATCATCTTTTTTTACATGCATGGCTTAATCTCTTATTCAGCAAATCCTAAGGAAGAAGTTATACAACTTCGGAAGCAAGGCTAACAATTTTAGCAAAACCACAGTCGCGTAATTCTCGAGCAACTGCACCGAAAATACGAGTACCACGTGGGTTCATTTCCGCATCAACCAGAACCAAGGCATTTCTGTCGAATCGAACATAACTGCCATCAGACCTGCGGGTTGTCTTTTTAACTCGAACGATTACAGCTTTTACAACTTCACCTGGTTTGACTTCACCACCAGGCATTGCTTTTTTTACACTGCATACGATGACATCGCCCAAACCTGCGGAACGCCGCTTGGTGCCACCTAACACTTTAATACACATGCATTCTTTTGCACCGGTATTATCTGCAACATCTAAATAACTATACATCTGAATCATAAGATACCCAATATTTTCTGAGTTAGATAATAGATTAAAATCTACTATGCTTGGTCTAAACCGGTTGAGCAATATCCTTAACACTAGGAGATGCTGAGAGGCCCTTTTTAACAATGCTTGACAAACGCCAAAACTTTGTCTTTGAGAATGGTCTTGATTCTACAATTTCAACAGTATCTCCAATATGAGATTCATTGTTTTCATCGTGAACGTGGCAAGTAGTACTTCTACGAATGTATTTTCCGTACTTGGGATGTTTTACCAAGCGTGGAATTACCACTGTTCGGGTTTTGCTACGCTTATCGCTGGTGACAACACCAACCATAACACGTCTTCGACCACGGGTGTTTTGCGCCTCCAACATTTTCTACTTACTCCCTGAACTTAAAGCGCGCTCTTTAAGAATTACACGCTCTCTTTGAAAAGTTTTAACTCTTGCAATTTCTTTTTTAGCTTTACGAATCTCACTAGGAGTTTCGAGACGATCAGTTGCAGATTGAAATCTAAGGTGAAAAAGATTCTTCACCAAATCTTTCAAAGAAACTTCAAGTTGCTCGTCACTCATCCCTTTATAGTCTACTGATTTCATAATAATTTACCTCAGCTATCAGGAATAACCTGATAATTACCCAATACTTGGCCTTCTAGTTACAAGCCTGCATCGAAAAGGCATCTTATAAGCAACTTTGCTTAATGCTTCCTTTGCAACGGATTCAGGCAGTCCACCAATTTCATATAAAATCATGCCGGATTTTACGACAGCAGCCCAGTATTCTGGTTCCCCCTTACCTTTACCCATACGGGTTTCGGCAGGAATGGAAGTAATGGATTTATTAGGGAATACCCTAATAAATAACTTTCCTTCACCGTGAATAGCATGCGAAGCCGTAATACGACCCGCTTCTATTGCTTGTGCAGAAAGCCATCCAGAATCTAGCGATTGTAAGCCGTATTCACCATAGCTTACGGTATTGCCCCGATGGGCGTTACCTTTTATTTTGCCGCGTTGGCTTTTTCGAAACTTTACCCGCTTTGGCATCAGGGCCATCGATAGTCTCCTCAGTCAGGAAATCACCGTTATTAATCCAGACTTTAACGCCTATATTACCTTGTCCAGTAACGGCCTCGGTGAAGCCGAACTCAACTTTTGCACGCAAAGTTGAAAGTGGAACGCTACCAGCCATTGCACCTTCAGTCCTCGCCATTTCAGCACCACCAAGACGACCGGAAAGTTGGACTTTAATGCCTTTGGCACCAGCCTCCATTGTTGTTTCCAGGGCACGCTTGGTAACTCTTCTAAAACTTGCACGTTTTGCCAACTGTTCTGCAATTTCTTGGGAAACAAGTTGTGCATCTACTTCGGGTCTTGCAATTTCAATGGTCTTAACTTCAATATGACGGTGACAAAGAGTTTCTAAATCTTTGGTAAGCTTTTCAACTTCTTGGCCTTTTTTGCCAATAATCACGCCAACTTTGGAAGTAAGAATCACAACAACCACTTTTTCTCTAGTTCGTTCAATACGAACTTTGGAAATACCAGAGCCTTTATAACGGCCGTGGATAAACTTCCTGATTTTTTGATCTTCGAACAAGAGCTCAGCGAAATCTTTTTTCCCAGCAAACCAAGTGCTTTGCCAAGGAAGAAAAATACCTGTTCTGAATCCTGTTGGTCGTACTTTTTGTCCCATTTTACCTAATCCTTAAGACTAAAATCTCAGTCGCAATGAAAATTACAGGTAACAAAAATTATTCCGCAGCTTCTTCCTGGCCATCAGAAAGAGTTACATGAATATGAGCAATTCGACGTTTAATAGGATAAGCTGTACCACGAGCACGAGGCATAATACGCTTCATGATTGGACCACCATCAACGCGCGATTCACTCACAATGAGTTCTTCAATATCCCGAGCGCCGCGGAATTCAGCATTACCTAACGCGCTTTTAACTACTTGTTCAAGTAATCTTGCGCTTCGGTTGTGAACAAACCTGAGCAACTCAAGTGCTTCTTCAGCAGTTCTGCCTCTAATTAAAGTAGCAAAAGGCCTAATTTTCCTAGGCGACATATCTGCATATCTGTGTATAGCGTTATACTGCATTACCCACCTCTAAAACTTACAAGAACACTATCAATAATTCCGGGGACAGGATTTGAACCTATGACCTCCAGGTTATGAGCCTGGCGAGCTACCTCTGCTCCACCCCGGGGTATTTCAACGACTAAGCTTTGGCTTTACCACCACTGTGGCCTCGGAAAGTTCTCGTTGGAGAAAATTCACCAAGTTTATGACCAACCATATCTTCAGTTACATAAACTTTAAGGAAGAACTTTCCGTTATGTACAAGAAAGGTCGCTCCAACAAATTCAGGAATTATGGTGCAATCTCGAGCCCATGTTTTAATAGGTTCACGATTATTAGTTTTGATAGACTTTTCTACTTTTGTAAAAAGTCTCTCATCGACGTGTGGCCCTTTTTTTAACGATCGACTCATGCTCGAATTAGCTCCAAAAAAACCGTATCTACATAGTGTAGTGTAACTTTCAACTCTGACCAGTTATAATTATGAACCAGATGTTCGAGGTCCAGGTCTTCTTCGTCTAACGATTGAAGAATTGGAAGGTTTTCGTTTCTGCCTGGTTTTTCCACCTTTAGCAAGTACGCCCGTAGGTCCGCAAGGATTTCTACCGCCACCTGTTCTACCTTCACCACCACCCATTGGATGATCCACTGGATTCATCGAGGTGCCACGGTTGTGAGGTCTACGACCCATCCACCGAGCGCGGCCTGCTTTTCCTAAGCTAACGTTCATATGATCGGTATTCCCAATCATGCCGATCGTAGCTCTACATTCATTACTAACTCTTCTAACTTCACCGGAAGGAAGGGTAATCTGAGCCCATTTACCTTCTCGAGCAGTAAGAGTTGCTTTTGTACCAGCACTTCGACAAACTTGGCCACCATGGCCGGGCTGAAGTTCAACATTATGAATGATCAAGCCTAATGGAATTTTCTTAAGAGGCATACAATTGCCAATTTTTGGTTCCACATCTTCACCGCTCATTACCTTGTCGCCTGCAGTTAAGCCTTCAGGAGCAAGAATATATGTTTTTTCGCCATCTTGGTATTCAAGAAGGGCAATACGGGAACTTCGGTTTGGATCATATTCGATTGAAATTACGGTAGCAACAAGGCCATCGCGATTTCGTTTGAAATCGATGATTCGGTATTTTTGTTTATGACCACCCCCACGAAACCTCGTGCAGGTAACCCCTTGGTTGTTACGGCCTCCGGTTTTCTTCTTAGGAAGCAAAAGGCTTTTCTCTGGCTTTCGTTTCCGGTCAGTTATTTCAGCGAAGTCGCTGACACTGCCTTGTCTACGGCCGGGAGTAACCGGTTTGTATTGTCTGATTGCCATCTCTCACCTCAGTATCAACAAAATCAATTAAAGAACAATATTTAGAATAATTCGATCTTAGGGCTATCTGGTTTAAGGGTCACAATAGCCTTTTTCCAGTTAGAAAGTTTCCCGATCCTATTTTTAAAGCGCTTGTTTTTTCCCAAGCGATTTGCAGTTCGCACCCT
>CAJCCR010000099.1 GCA_903960945.1 uncultured Planctomycetaceae bacterium | reverse complement strand
GATTTCTTGCAACTCGGATCAACCAAGCCCTCATCTGCCTAACAATCAATCCCTTAACCATTTCACGCCAAAGGCGTAGAAACGATTCCTGAAGGATATCGTTAGCCGTTTCCGCATTCATGCTTCTAGCGTAAGCAACTGCCCAAACCGCCCTGCCATGAGCGGCATATAGTTTTTGGAATTCTTCCTGCACTCTTTCCTCCGTACGAGACTGCTTTATTATAGGCACATCAGGGTGCAATAAGGCAGGTGCAGCAAATAGATTGTGCGAAAAAATCCCAGCAAAAGAAAGACGGCCAAGAATAGGCAATCTAACCGGTTACTCATGGATTTGTAATCTTTTTAATATTGTTCGCAAGTTCTTTACTGATAATGACTTGCAGAGTAAGCCAGTTGTCTCTGCTGGCACTTTTAATGCCATTTTGAACTAAAAAGGGCATACTTTCTAAACGCTTTTCTAATTTTTTGACCGCATCTGTAGAGGTTCCCATGATTTCGCATCGGAATACTGGTTCGACCCCTGGTTCAAGCCATACTGCAATCGCATCGATATCATCCATAAAATCTTGTTTGTTGATTTCAGGCAATGCAGGGAGAAACAATTTCAGGGAACTGAAATCCCATTTGCCCGCCTGGGCTGCAATCCAGATGGGTGCATTGATAGGGATCCTTTCAGCGATCAAAGGTCGAAGTTTACCACTTAGATGATTCAACCCAGCCCGCTGAAACCCAGAAATCGCTTCAAACCTTTCGGGAAGCATGGTGTACGCCATCGTGTTGTCATCGATTTTCGAATAGCTTGGCTGCATTGGAAAAAGATCAATCTGATATCGCAGAGTTTCTCTACCAATCCTGTAACCCGAAGGGGTGGCTTGAAGTCTACTGTTCACTTTTTCCATGTTGATGGGCTTGAGTGATTGAAGAAACAAAGCCGAGGCCAGTGGCCTATCTGCAGGCATGGTAAGTGCCAGGAGCTTAATTTCCTCAGAGTCATACCCGAGTGCTTTCCTGATTGAGGAATCTTTTTTCAAGAGGCCATCAAGGTTCAATAGCTCAGCGAGTTCTTTAGATGCTTTTAGTTTTTGCAAATCGAGAACTGCGATAAGGCTGGAGTCGCCTGCAAACCATTGAAGGTAGGATTGTCTGGGGTCGGTATTGGCCTTTGCGAGGTCTCGGTTTCTTCGATCTTTTTGCGTCGAAAGCGCAAACACCAGCGCCATGATTGCCATTGCTGCCATCACAAAAACCACCGCTAGTGCAGTGCGCGATTTGTTTTTGGGCAGATCCTTCTGAATGTAACTATATGCAGTAATAGGTGCATCTGCAGCAATATCCGGGCCTTGCCAAATGATGGCATCTTCGCAACGGGGGCAAATAAACTTCTGCCCTTTTACAGTACCCGTAGGCGGATCTATCCATGAATTGCATTTGGGGCATGGGTAATCAGGAAAAGGCATTGCACACTTTACTTCCGATTAGGTTTCTTTTTTTGCTCTTCCATCGCTATAACAGGGCGAAGATCCATCTGTTTTTTTACTATGTCTACCTTGGCGATCTCCACTTCAACTTTATCACCTAACCTGTAGCGCCTTTTAAATTTTAACCCCGTAAGAGAATGGCTCTCTGCATCGAAGAGGTAATTATCATCATTAAGCGTGGTGATGTGAACCATGCCTTCAACCGGAAGATCAACAATCTGGGCAAAGAATCCATACTCAGCTACGCCTGTGATGATCGCCATTTTGTGTTCGCCAAGTTGCTTTGACATGAACTCGAGCAATTTGACTTTAACGAGATCTCTTTCTGCAAGTGCAGCCCGTCGTTCCATACCGCTGCAATGTTCACCTAAAAACATTAGTTCGGTTTCATCGTAGGAAGCTTTTCCAGTTCGCTTCCAGCGGGTTAATTGTCGATGAATTGTCAGGTCGGGATAACGGCGAATAGGAGAAGTGAAATGGCAGTAGCAAGTGCTAGCAAGTGCGTAATGCCCTTCTTCTTTTTCGCTATAAACGGCTTGTTTTAGGCTACGAAGCATTGCGTAATGAACAGCATGCTTCTCGGGTTTGGAGGAAGATTCCGCTAAAATACGCTGCAAGGTGAAACGATCTTCAGCGTTATCGATCTGGTAACCCAGAGTACGGATGAATGCAGCAAAAGCTTTTTGCTTGGTGGGTTCAGGGTCTGGGTGGATTCTGCGTAAAAACTTGACCCCAAGGCTGTGAAGATGTTCTGCTACAGCTTCATTTGCGGTCAGCATGAACTCTTCAATGATTTGATGGCTTAGGTCGTTGACGCTGTTATGTGCGCCGCTAACCCTGCCATCTTTATCGAACTCCAGTTTGGGTTCTGGCATATCGAGTTCAAGAGCGCCTCTGTGGAATCTTCTGCCTCGTAGGATAAGTGCGAGAGTTTTCATGCGTTCAAGCATTGCGCCAATATCTTCAGGAACTTCGGGCGCTTCGGGAGTCTTATCAAGGAATGCCATTACTTGTTCGTAATGAAACCGTTTCTTAACTTTTATAACGCCACGCTCAAATGAAACCGTGGTCTTGCGCCCCTTGGGATCAAAATCAACCACCACGGTTTGAACATACCTGATTTTATCTTGCTGAAGGCTTGCGAGATGATTGGAAATAGTTTCAGGAAACATGGGTATAACTTTGCCGGGCAGATAAATACTTGTGGCTCTACTGCGTGCTTCGCGATCGAGTGCACCGCCTTGTTTGACAAAATGTGCCACATCTGCGATATGAACCCAAAGAGTCCAATGGCCAGAAACTGGATCAAGTTCAACCTGCACCGCATCATCAAAATCTTTTGCATCGATGGGGTCGATAGTTACTACGGTATGTTTGGTGTAATCGACCCTGCCATCAAAATCTTCCTCTGAAAAATTTTCTGCGACATGGTGGGCTTCATCAAGTACATCTGGAGGGAAAATGTCAGGTAGGTTGTAGGATCTGATGATAGCTAAGGTTTCAACCCCTGGGTCACCTTGGGGCCCCAGAAGTTCGGTGATGACGCCTTCACCCCGTTGCTCGGGAGAAGGGAAGTGAATCATATCAAAGACAACCTTGTCGCCTGGTTTGACATTCTTGGTAGTGGGATCGCCAATGGTGATGGATTGGGAAAAAACCGCCCCATCAACTTTAACAAACCCTTCGCCCCCTTTTTCCCAGTAGGTGCCTACAAACTGGTGCGATTTTCTTTCTAACACACTGATGATCTGGCCTGTCGGTGGGCGATCTGAATTGCCTCTGCGAAGAATTTGAATTGCGACGAGATCGCCGTTGGCAGCATTGTTGCTGTTCTCGGGGAAAATGCGAATTTCAGGGCTGGCTACCCCATCGACTGGACTTGGTTTTACAAAACCACCCCCCGAACTCATGGTTCGGTAAGTGCCTTTAAGGCTGGGTTTTGTGCCCGATTTACGAATCGCTTGACTATTGTTGATTTCAATGCGGCCTTGTTGAACGAGATCGTTTAATGCTGCGCGGAACTCGCCATAGGCTCCGCCCGCAAGGCCAAGCCTGCGAGCGAGAATTCGAGCTTTCATAGGCTGATAGCTTTGTTTATTAACAGCCTGAAGAATCTTATCGTGAATACGGCCCATAATGAAACTGGCCCCTTGGTGTTGGTCGAACCCGCTGTAGCCCTTTGGTTAATCAACCGAGGTGGTGTCAGGGGTGGCGCCTTTGTATAACTTGCGCTGTAAAAGATTATTGTAGGGGGTCCAGTGAGCATCTTTGCCTGCATCTTCTATTTCTTTCGTAAACGCATGAACCTTGGCGTCCAAGTTATCTAGATGATGAAGAGCGACAGCTTCGGGAGTCATAGGCAGTTTTGGGCTGCCAAATTCATAGGTTCCATGATGGCTTAATATCATGTGCTTAAGTCGCCACATTAGCTCGGTCGGAAAAGGTTCGCCCGAAAGTTCGGGAACGCATGCGATTTTTTCATTGAGTATTTCAACGCCCTGAACAATATGACCGATTAACTGGCCTTCATCAGAATATGTTAGTGCTTTATCGCAAGTTAATTCTCTGATCTTCCCGATATCATGCAGGAATATACCCATGAATAGTAAATCTTTATTAACCGAAAGGTAAAGCGGTGCGAGCCTGTCCCAAGCTTCCATGAGGCTGGTCACATGCTCGACCAGGCCACCCAAATAGGCATGATGATGCCTGATGCCCGCTGGAACCTTACAGAAAGCCTGCATCAATTCCTCATCCATAAAGAAAGCCTCTGCCAAGGCACGCAAATGCGGGTTAGTCATCTTGCGTAAAAAAGTACGAACCTTTTCAATCAACTTGCTGATGTCTTGTTCGGTGTGTGGCAGAAATTCTGAAAGATCAACATCGTTAGGCGATACTTTTTCAAAGGAGTTGACAATCATCTGCAGGGTGCCCTGGAAAAGTTGCACCTTCCCCTTCACATGAAGAAAATCCCCTTCTTCAAAAGAGCGAAAAGCCGACTCGTTGGCGTTCCATTGGCGCGCAGCAATCGAACCAGATCGGTCGCGCAGTTCCATTTGCAAATAGGAATTACCATTGCGGTTGGCCCGCAGTTGTTTGTCGAGAGCGACAAAAACCTCATCCACGGTTGCCCCATCTGTCAACGATTTCATCATTTGTCTGGCCATAATCAGTCCCTTTCTTAAAAGGATAGTATAGTGGCAGGGGAACTTGATGCCTTAAGAATAATTATGAAGGTTGTAAAATTCACTCCGCCCCAATGGGAAGAGTAGGCGATTTGGCCCCATCGGTCCAAACCCAGCCATACTGTGTATTACTTGGTGAAGCACCTTGTTTGTAACTTTCCCGGATGGAAGTCATCTTGTCGATTTTCAAAGCTTTGCGCTTTTCTTCGACATTGATGTTGAACAACCGTGCAGCATTCAGCCCGAAGATTTGGTCCTTGATCTTATCAGTTAACTCTGGGTATTGGAATTTGTCCCTTAATTCTGGAAGCATTTGCAACCTACGCAACCTGACGATCTGGCTTTGTGGGCTGCCATTCCAGATGGAATCCGTACCCCAGAGGATGTGATCAGCGCCTGCAACTTCGATCATCTGGCCTAATGCATGCAGGCAGATTTTAGGTGCAGCAGCAGAAAGAATGTTAAAGGTGCTGCCCAGTTCGAAGTAAACATTCTTGATTTTCGGGTTAGCCTTGAGATCTCTGAGTATATCGCTAATCCAAGGGATCTCTTGTTCATTGGGTTTTTCCCGCGCAGGAACAGGCGCACCTATGCCACGCCCTGCAGATCCAAACCCTTTATAACCTGAATGGTAAATAATGAAATTGAGATCGGGCCAATCTGCAGCAGCCTTTGCGACATCGCCCGGATGGCACCCTTTTTCGTTGAACAAACCCAAGGGAAGGCCTTTGTGAACACAGATGTTTTTGATGCCCAGTTTCTTGGTGCGTTCCCAGAAAGGGTAGGCGATTTTTTCGTCATCAAGGCGCCAGTATTGCTCCCCCAACTCCGCACCCGTATACATTTTCCAAGCATCAATCTTGAGGTCTTTCACCTGCCTTTCCATTTCATCCAGTTCTTTTAGGCCAAGGTTGGGCCTGATCAAACCATGCGAAAGAGCCCGCTGCGAGCCCGAAAGCTCGTTGACAAAATTCCTCGTCGCAACCATCTGGTCTGGGGGAAGTGGATTCTTATTCCATTCTCGTGTGGGTACTCCGCTGATGATTGCCATCACCGTGTCGCTGTCTGCGTACAGTTCTTTTACATAATGGGTTCGGTTGAGTAATTCGAGAGTTCGGTTAAAGCCTAAAAGCGAGGGCCTGACCATTTGTAGAAACGCCTTCACCTTGTTTCCTTCTAGGGAATCTTCGTACCATTTTCCCGAAACATCAACATGATGGGTCTGCATGTCGAAGATGAATTGATCCTTGGGCCAAGGTTCTTTAAAAGTAAGAGGATCAGCCATTTCTGAAGCCTTTACCTCATAGCATGGGCCGAAAACCTCGTTCAATGCAGTCAACGCGCAAGCCATTCCAGAGGATGTTCTAAGAAAGGTTCTGCGATCAACATTCTGCTTTTTTGCATTCGTTTCAGAAAGCTCCAAAGCCCTGCGTGCATAGTGCTGCTGTTCTGAAGTGGGCGGAGGCGGGATGAACTCCTCATTGGAGATGATTTTAGCGGGTATGGGCAGTTGATCTTCAAGGCTGATATCTAATTCGCATGATCTTTTCCACATGGTTTTGCCTTTTCATTTTAGATAGTACAGCAGAATAAACGCTTTGGACTCCAAGCGGTAGTAACACTTTCGTAGATCAGATATTACAGCCCGAGATTCGATAAGAATAAAAATACCCGGTTTGCGGTTCTTATGCTCGACTTAAACCCATCCTATGTCATATATTATCTATCACTGTGTGTTGATGATTGTTTTAACTTAAAGAGGATTGCCTACCATGGCCTATACCCACATCAAAGTTCCCAATGGCGACAAAATTACCATCACTAATGGTAAGCTTCATGTGCCCGACCATCCTATCGTTCCTTTCATTGAAGGGGATGGCACCGGCCCAGATATTTGGCGATCTGCGGTTAGGGTTTTGGATGCTGCAGTTGAAAAGGCTTATGGTGGCAAAAAGAAAATCGCATGGGTTGAAGTCTTCGCAGGCGAAAAAGCATTTAAGCAATTCAACAACTGGCTCCCTGATGAAACGGTTGAAGCATTCAGGGATTTCCTCGTTGGCATTAAGGGCCCTTTGACAACCCCGATTGGTGGTGGCATTCGCTCCTTAAATGTTGCATTGCGCCAAATGCTTGATCTTTATGTCTGCTTAAGGCCGGTGCGTTGGTTCAAAGGTGTACCTTCCCCCGTTAAGCATCCCGAAAAAGTTGAAATGGTGATCTTCCGTGAAAACACCGAAGACATCTATGCTGGGATTGAGTTTGAACAAGGCACCGAGGCCAATAATAAGTTCATCAAACTGTTCAAAGAAAACTTCCCCAAAGAGTTTTCGAAGATTCGCTTCCCAGAAAGCACCGGGATTGGCATTAAGCCTGTTTCCCGCGATGGCAGTCAACGCCTTATCCGCTCAGCAATTGAATATGCGATTACCAACAAGCGTAAGAGCGTTACCTTGGTTCATAAGGGCAACATCATGAAGTACACCGAAGGTGCATTTCGTATTTGGGGCTATGAGCTCGCAGAAAAAGAGTTTGGCGCTCAGACTTATACTTGGGAACAATGGGAACGCACCAAGAAAGCCAAAGGCGAAGATGCTGCGAACCAAGAGCAAAAAGCAGCTTTGGCATCAGGTAAGATTCTTATCAAGGATGCAATTGCTGATATCACGCTGCAGCAAGTATTAACCCGCCCTGAAGAATTTGATGTCATCGCAACATTGAACCTTAACGGGGATTATCTTTCCGATGCACTTGCAGCGCAAGTGGGCGGGATTGGTATCGCCCCTGGTGGTAACATCAACTACCTGACCGGTCATGCGATTTTTGAAGCAACCCATGGCACTGCACCTAAGTATGCAGACTTGGATCGGGTAAACCCTGGTTCTGTCGTTCTTTCAGGCGAGATGATGCTTCGCTATATGGGTTGGATAGAAGCCGCAGATTTGATCATCAAGGGCATGGATGGAGCCATTGGCGCAAAGCAAGTGACTTACGATTTTGCACGCCAGATGGAAGGTGGCAAAGAAATCAAGTGCAGCGAATTTGGCACTGCCCTGATCGCCCATATGTAATCGATCGAATCAAAGATTTATCACACAAGCATCGTTCCCGGAGTTTGATTCCTGGAACGATGTTTTATTTTATCCGTTCTATAAAGTTTTCAATTACCCACATCTTTGGACAAGTATTCGCCGATATGGAATCGGTCAGGCGGGCCATACCGCGCCGAAGAACCATGTTGCCTGGTGGCGTATCTCTCGTTCGGTTTTAATAGCCGCAGAGCCTAGCCAATCGGAGCAGGAAGTTGCCGACGGTTTCAGCCTTGCCAATATAGAGTGGAACAACGCCTTCAGGTTCTTCTACCAGCATCATGTAGATCAATCCATCATACGCAAAAGCTTTCTGCTTCCAGTCATCAATAAGCTTGGCGCATTCCACCCGAATAAGATTATCCATCCCAGGGCTACGATAGTGGGTTCCCCTTGGCTCTGGTTTACCGATTTGCTTTGTCTTAACAATAAGGCCAGATGAAGTCTCAAACAAAGGCACATTAGTGGTGGTGATGTTATGAGTGGTGAAAAACTGGCCACCACAGCAGGCGGTGATTGTTCATGGGTTGATTATAAAGTGGTGGTTGGTGTGGGTGAAGGAAATAGTTGTAGGCTAGGGGTATTTGGATCCTAAAATATGTTTGCTTCTTGATATATATTTATTGAGAACTTAATTTATAGCTTATCCAATATTTATAAGTATTGGGAATACACCTAAACAGCACGAACGCCCAGGAGTGTCATGGCCTTAAAATTTTACATTCAGGTTAAAGGCAAAGTAAGTGGCCCATTGAGTGGAAGTGATCTACTGTCCCTTGCTCAGTCGGGAAAGCTTTTGCCTACGGATATGGTGCGACAGGATGGGTCAGATAAGTGGGTTCAAGCTAATCGAATTCGGAATCTAGATTTTGGTACACCGCAGGAGGAACCAGAAGAAGAAGAAATAGAGGAGGTCCTTGAAATCGACCCCGCACCGATTAAGCGACGACGTGCTAATATTCCGGTAACGCAGTTACATTTTCTGCTCGACGATGATGATGATCTTCCACCACCACCAAATTACAGTTTTGTTGAGTTTGTAGCAGGGGTATACACCTTCCTTGGGGTGATAACGTTAATTGGAAGTGTTATTGCTGTGATTGCCATAGGCGCTATAGAGTCGAACGGAAGAGATGGTGGTCAAAAAGCAGGGACAATATTTGGCATAATCATATTTGGTGCAATAACATCGATTACCTGTTTTGCAATGGCGCAATTATTTGCGATGGCAATTAATGGTTCAAAGAACCTCCATTACATTATGCATTCCAACATGGTTGCTATGCGAGTCATGGTTAAGCAATTCAGTAAAAAAAACTAACCAAACAAACAAAACTTAAGAGTCCAAAACCATGAGTAATGAATCTAAGCCACAAGAGTGGTTTTATCTGCGGAATGAGACTTGGAATGGCCCTTTTAAAACATCAGGACTAAAGGAATTAGTGAAGAAAGGCTTAGTAGACCCTAGCACTTTGCTAAGAATAGGAATTACTGGAGTGCCCATAAGAGCCCGCCAGGTAAAATCGCTGTTACCTTATTATCAAGGTGCTGAACAACCAGTCACATCATCAATAAAGAATAAAGGTATTCTTAACAACGCTGCTTTAATAGTCGGGGCGATACTGATAACTTCATTAATTATTTTATTTAAATCTAACGGAAATGTGCCCTGGATAAGCCTAGGAGAGGGTATATCCTCTATAGAAAAGGAAATGGTATTAATCCCATCAGGTAAGTTTAAAATAGGATCGCCAAAATCTGAAAAGGACCGGAGTGAGGACGAAACGCAGCATGAAGTAACACTAACAAAATCATTTTACGTGGGTAAATATGAAGTGACGCAGGGGCAATGGGAGGGGGTGATGGGGAATAATCCAAGTAAAAACAAAGGAGTCAAATTACCAGTAACGAATGTATCGTGGGAAGATTGCCAGGAGTTTATAAAGAAGTTGAATGCAAAGACGAAAGGCGGTTATAGGTTGCCAACAGAGGCAGAGTGGGAATACGCATGTAGGGCAGGAACAACGACAGCGCATTCGTTTGGAGATAGCCTAACGAAGAGTGATGCAAATATTCTTGATCTTGATGACCTTCGCGAACCCCCCGAAATAAAACCTGTAGGGAGTTACAAGCCGAATGCATTTGGTTTATATGATATGCATGGGAATGTATATGAGTGGTGCGAGGATTGGTATGGAGACTACCCAAAGGGCGAGGTAACAGACCCGAAGGGGCCGGGGGCAGGAAAAGACCGTGTGTTGCGTGGGGGTGGGCACGGCAGCAGTGCTTCGTTGGTTCGTTCTTCGCGCCGGAGCGGCGAACCACCGACCTTCAGTCTCGGCCTCGGTTTCGGGTTCCGTTTGGCGAGGACAGCCGATGTTAAAGCCGCTGCAAATGTGCCCCGGATAAGTCTAGTAGAGGGTACAGCCGGAAATGTGCCCCGGATAAGCCTGGCAGAGGGAATAGCTTCGATCGAAAAAGAGATGGCATTAATCCCATCAGGAAAATTTATGATGGGAGATCGGGACGATAGCCATGAAGTTACTCTTACCAAGTCCTATTACATGGGTAAATATGAAGTCACGCAGGAGCAATGGGAAGCAGTGATGGGGAATAACCCTAGTGAAGAAAAAGGAAAAAAGTTACCTGTAACGGATGTATCGTGGAATGATTGCCAGGAGTTTATAAAGAAGTTGAATGCGAAGACGGACGGCGGTTATCGCTTGCCTACGGAAGCAGAGTGGGAATATGCATGCAGGGCAGGAACCACAACAGCGTATTCGTTTGGAGATAAGATCACGCCAAAGGATGCAAATTATTATGATTCAAAGATAGATGAACCAGTAGCGGTAGGGAGTTACAAGCCGAATGCGTTCGGGTTGTATGATATGCATGGGAATGTATGGGAGTGGTGCGAGGATTGGAAAGCAGATTATCCAGCAGGAGCGGTGATGGATCCGAAGGGGCCGGCAACAGGAAAGTACCGTGTGTTGCGGGGCGGGTCTTACGTCAACAACCTTGAATCGTTTGATCGTTCTTCCCTCCGGTTCAACAACTTCACTCCGACCGATCGTTTCCTCGCCCTTGGGTTCCGCTTGGCGAGAACTGCGGATCTTAAAGCTGCCTTTGTACCACCAGCACCAAAACAAGACCCAAAGGTGGTAATGCCAGCAACAGTTAATTTATTAGTATCACCATTTAACGAAACTAAAGCCAAAGAAGCACAAAAAGAGATTGCAAATATATTGCAGAAGGAAGTGGAAGAGAAAGTTGATTTAGGAAAAAGCATCAAGTTAGATTTGGTATTGATCCCAGCAGGAAAGTTCAAGATGGGAGACCAAGGGAAAGATCATGAGGTAACACTTACCAAGTCCTTTTATATGGGTAAATATGAAGTGACCCAGAGGCAATGGGAAGGGGTGATGGGGAATAACCCAAGTACTCGAACGGGTGCCAATTTGCCTGTAACGGATGTATCGTGGGTAGATTGCCAGGAGTTTATTAAGACGTTGAATGCAAAAACGAACGGCGTTTATAGGCTCCCAACAGAGGCAGAGTGGGAATACGCATGTAGGGCAGGAACAACGACAGCGTATGCGTTTGGTGAAAGCTTGACGAGGAGTGATGCAAATATTGGTGGCGACAGCATAAAGGATGTTGAGAGTTACAAGCCTAATGCTTTTGGCATTTATAACATGCATGGGAATGTATGGGAATGGTGCAATGACTGGCATGAAGATTATCCAGCGGGAGCGGTAACAGATCCGAAGGGGCCAGCAACGGGGCAGAGACGCGTGTTGCGGGGCGGGTCTTTCTTCAATTTTGAATCGAAGGCTCGTTCTTCCCTCCGGGACTTCGGCACGCCGACCGGTCACAACACTGGGTTCCGCTTGGCGAGAACTGCGGATCTTAAAGCTGCCTTTGTACCACCAGCACCCAAACCAGATCCAGCGGAGAATACTCCAGCCACTGTAAATCTATTAGTAGCGTCATTCACGGAGGCCAAAGCCAAGGAAGTACAAAAATTGGTTGCCAAGAGTTTGCAGAAGGAAGTGGAAGAGAAAGTTGATTTAGGAAAAGGGGTAAAGCTTGATCTGGTATTAATACCTGCTGGTAAGTTTGTGATGGGATCGCCAGAATCTGAAAATGGCCGTAAATCTGATGAAACGCGGCATGAAGTAACGCTTACGAAACCTTTTTACATATGTAAGTACGAAACAACTCAGGAGCAATATGAATCTGTGATGGGGAGCAACCCGAGTAGTACTAAAGGAGCCAAATTACCAGTAACAAATGTATCTTGGGAAGATTGTCAAGAGTTCGTTAATAAGTTGAACGCCAGTACAAAGGGTGGTTACCGGCTTCCAACAGAAGCGGAATGGGAATTTGCCTGCAGGGCAGCAACAAGTATGGTGTATTCGTATGGGGATAGCCTAGTGAAGAGTGATGCAAATATTGATGTTGACAGCATAAAAGCAGTAGGTAGTTACAAGGCGAATGCGTTTGGGTTATATGATATGCACGGCAATGTGTGGGAATGGTGTGAGGGTTGGTATGGAGACTACCCAGTGGGTGAGGTGACGGACCCGAAGGGTGCAGCAGCGGGAACTCACCGTGTGTTGCGGGGCGGTTCTTTCCACGACATTGTTTCTGCTGCTCGTTCTTCCAACCGGAACAGCGACACGCCGTCCAATAGGTTCTACAGCGTTGGGTTTCGCTTGGCGAGGACTCCGTAATTACCGTTTAGCCCCTTTACTGCTTCTGTATTCGTTAACATCCCGAAGGGAAAGTATACCCAATAGCTAAAAAAAGAACCCAATCATCGGCCAAAGCCGAGGTGGGTTCTTTAAGTTTAATTAGCACCACCACTCTTCAAACTTTCGATCATAGCTGAAGCCTGCTTAACGCTTAAATCATTAAACACTCGCACGCCAGCCTGCTTTAGCAGCTCAGGAACAGGTATTCCATGCTTCCTCGCTAGGCCCTGAATGCAGCGAATTTGGCACTGCCCTGATCGCCCACATGTAATCGATCGAATCGAAGATTTATCACACAAGCATCGTTCCCGGAGTTTGATTCCTGGAACGATGTTTTATTTTACGCCATGCACTTGCTTGCCTGAAAGATAAGTCGCAAGGCATTTAGTTTGGGCAATCGCATCTTCCTCGCAGGTAAGAATGTCGCGATCTAGAACAATAAAATCGCCTTGTTTACCCGCTTCAAGAGATCCTGTTTCTTTCTCCAAAAACATGAGGTGGGCGTTGTTCATGGTGTAGAAACGAATCGCCTGCTCTCGGGTTAATGCTTGTTCGGGTCGAAGTTTCTGGGGGTAATATTTGCCCTTGCGATTGATTGCAACACTCATACCCAGAAAGGGGTTGTAAGGGTTGACCGAGTTCATGGAATCAATTCGTTGCATATGATCCGACCCGCCACCTACTATGCCGCCCGCTTTAAAAATGCTTTGCAACGGTTGGAAGTACTCGAGTCGTTCGACGCCAAACTGCGAAACCAAAGTATGGCTATCGAGGTAAAGCCAAGCTGGTTGGATATCTGCAACGATGCCAATTTTGGGCATTTTTTCGACAGCATCTTTGAACATGAAATTGGAATGGGTGATGCAAGGGCGTGTGCTTCGTACTGGAGTGGTGCGGTTAATTTCTTCGTAAACTCCCACCAATGTTTCTACTGCGCCATCGCCAACGGTGTGGGCGGTGAATTGCATGCCATTTTTTACGGTGGCATGAGCCATGCCCAGAAGCTTGTCACGCGAAAGAAAAAGAAGGCCCCGGTAAGTCGGGTCATCGATGGAATATATTTTGCTGAGGCCCCAAGGCTTTTGCATATAAGCGCTGCCCGTTAGCATGCCACCATCCAAAAATATCTTTATGCCAATGATGCGAATCATGTTGTCGGGAGCACGCATTGGGTGGGTTGCAAGCTTTGCGATATCTTTTTCAAGGGTTTCCAAAGGGCTTCCTGTACCCATGGAGTATGAGGCTGCTAGGCGGACGGTGAGTTTGTCTGCATCCTTGAGCTTTTTAAATCTTTCAAGCGAGGAAGTTCCCGCACCGCGATCAATGATGCCTGTTAATCCCACGCTGTTGTAATCTTTAAGAAGAAGGTGCAAGCGTTCAATATTATCGGCTTCGGTAGGTTGCCTTTGTGAGGGTTGCGAGGTTTGGACAAATCGGGTGCAGTTGCGCAAAATACCTGTGGGTTCGCCTGTCTTTACATCTTTTTCAACCTGCCCTGCGCCACCATCATTCACTTTAAAATCCTTGTCGATCTTGCTTAACTTAAGCGCAAGAGAATTAAGCGAGGCATCTGGCCCAGTTGAATAAAGCACCGGATGCAAAGGCGAAGCTGCATCCATTTCAGCCTTGGTTGGGTAGCGCTGTTCCTTAAGCCGGGTGATAAAGACCTGCCTTAAGACGATCCATTCCCCCTTGGGAAGAACCTTAGCGCGGGCCTTAATGTAATCAAGAACATCCTGAATGGTTTCAAATGGCGGAATGGGGTGATCGAATTCGTGCATTGCTGCGCCCGCAGGATGAACATGAGAATCGATCAGGCCAGGAAGAACTGTTTTACCTTCGATATCTTTTATAATGGTGGTTGCACCCTTGGTTTTCAGCACTTCTTCGTTGCTGCCCGTCTTAAGGATTTTTCCATCCTTAATTGCCATGGCTTGAACGATGGTGAATTTTTCATCCACGGTAACGATCTTGGCATTATGAAGTATAAGATCGGGCGCTTGGGCGAAGGTTATCGAGGTTGAAAGAATTAAAGTGCAGAAAGAAGCTAGGGAATAATTCATGGGAAATCCTCTTGGTGGGTTATGCCAATAGGATACAGCCAAACGATAGTGGTGCAAATTTGATTTTCCAACTTTAAGTTGAAAAGAATCTACTGCGGATTACCAATGCAATAAAGGCATTTGTCGGAACGGAGAAAAAGTTTCCCTTCGCTAATTGCAGGAGAGGCATTGAAATCGCTTTCATCTGCGATTTTATTATGGGAGATAAGTTTAAAGGTGGGGCGCCCATCAAGAACGAAGGTGCCTTCCTGTCTGGTAACTGCGATCAATTTGTCGTGAACTAAAATCATCGAAGCATAAACAGGGCGGGCAGCTCCACCTGAAGATTTTAAAGGTAGCCGCTCTTTGTAAATGATTTTACCCGTTGCAGCTTCGGCACAATAAGCCAGCCCTCGATCGTTGATCCAATACAAATGCTCACCCTTAACAACAGGGGAAGGCACATAGGAAGAATCGGTGCTGCTCCAGACGATGTTCTTAGATAGATCGCCTTTGCCCTCTGCTTTCAGAGCAACGGCTTTAGTTTGGGGGAATCCGCCAAAGCAAAAAAGGAGGTTATCCTTGGCTGCAATGGTGGGGGATATATTGCCATTAAGGGATGTTTCTGCGAACCATACTAGTTTCCCGTTTTCAGGGTTGATGGCCCATATTTCGTTGGGCACTGGAACAATGATGAGTTGTTTTTCAGGAGAGGCGTTAAAAATAAAAGGAGTGGTGTAAGAAAGTTCAAGTTTATCTCCCGGAGCCTTCCAAACCTCTGCACCAGTTTTTTTGTTTAAGCCGATGATCGCTCTGCTTTCTTCAGAGGCATTCACAATCACCAAATCCTTTTGCAGTATGAGGCTTGATGCAGAGCCCCATTTGCGGTTTCCGGATTGTACCCCAACGCTAGTTTTCCAGAGTTCCTTGCCTGAAAAATCAAACGCAACCACACCTGCTTTACCAAAGAATACAAATATTGATTCGCCATCGGTTGTAGGGGTGCTGCTTGCGTATCCATGCTGGGTCAGGTAGCCCGAGTAGGGATCATCCTGCACATCGGCTTTTACGGAAGACTTCCACAAAACCTTGCCCGAATTTTTATCGATGCAAACCAGAGATCGTTCGATGCCTGATGCAGAGTTGGTAAAGCAGGTAACGAAAATATTTTTTTCCCAAACGATGGGGCTCGATGCTCCCTTTCCAGGCAGGTCACATTTCCAAAGCATATTTTTGGAATCGTCCCAAGTGGATGGAATATTCGTTTCTGAACTAAAAGCATTGCCGCCTGGCCCACGGAATTGGGGCCAGTTTTGCGCATTGCTGCTGTTTGCAATTACCAATGGAAGCATCAAGGTTACTAGGGAAAGTAAAATTCGATTTGTTGCCATCATTTTTCTCGTTGGATCAATTCGGAAAGAGTTGTCAAACGCACAAGATAACAAACGGAATCTTAAGGGAAGATTAAGATCCTACAAGAATTTGTAGGAAAGATTAGAAATGGAAAAAAAGTAGCGACGGCTGGAATTGAACCAGCGACCTTGGCCTTATGAAGACCCTGCTCTAACCGCTGAGCTACGTCGCCTTATGTAAGTACTGGCTAATGAAAAATTTAGGTAAAAATACCTTCTAAAACAAGGGGTACTAGTGTTCCTTTTGCTCTTTCTTGGTTTTTTTGTCATTAGAATTGAGAAAAACGCCCCTTCCGATGGCTTCAACCCCGAATTTTGCCTTGATTGCATCCAAAGTACGATCTATTTCTCCATACTTTTGGATTATTTTTGTGTCAAAAAGCCCCCCTTGGATCTCTCCAGGACGTACTAATCGTACCGCACCAACGCTTATTAGCCTAGCGGGCAATAGATCAAATTGCAGTAATTTTTTTAAAAGTGCTTTTGATTCAGACCATAAAAGCATGGTTTCATTCATGGGTTCGAGCAGGGTTTTCGAAACGCTTCGGGTTTCAAAATCGGAAGATCGAAGCTTTACCTCTATCACTGCTGCTTTAATTTCTTTTTTTCGAAGTCTAGCACCCAAATATTCCACCAATTCCAACAGTTTTTCCTCCAACACTTCTTTGTCTTCGATATCGTCTGAAAAAGTGACATCAGTACTCAATGATTTTGCCAATCGATCGGGCGTTACAACTCTGGAATCGATGCCTTGCGCCAACTCCCACAAATGAATCGCAGAATGCCCAAAAGCCATTTCCAACGCTTTTGGATTTGCTGTAGCTATTTGACCAATGGTTTTATAACCCAGCGCATGAAGCCTTAGCTCTGCTTTTTTACCCACCCCCCATAGCCTGCCTACGGGTAGCGGGTCTAGAATTTCACGAACCTTATCCGGTGTGATTACAACAAATCCATCAGGTTTTTTTAGATCACTTGCAAGCTTTGCCAGAAATTTATTTGGTGCCACTCCTACCGAAGCCTTTAGCCCGGTTTCTTTTATTATCTCGTCTTTGATTTTTCGACCAATGGTTTCTGCAGAACCAAAAAGGCCTTCGCTTCCTTTTACATCCAGAAATGCTTCGTCACTGCTCAATGGCTCCACCATGGGTGTATAGCGGTGAAATATTTCCCTGATATGTTTGCTGATTTCGCCATATCTTGCAAATCGTACGGGAAGAAAAATCCCCTGTGGGCAAATCCTAAGGGCAGTTTTTAAGGGCATCGCACTGTGTACGCCAAACACCCTAGCCTCGTAAGAAGCCGCACTAACAACGCCTCTGCCCCCCGGTTTACCACCAACAATAACAGGCAGGCCCCGTAATGCAGGATTATCTAATTGCTCGACAGATGCAAAAAAAGCATCCATATCAACATGGATAATTTGAGCAGGATTAGTGGCCCCCATCAATCACCCTTCAAGGAGTGGTTTTTTTGAAACTCATTTAGATCAAGTTAGCATGATGAAGCAGACTTCACAAGGATTGGGGCATAGCAAAACAGTTATTCCCCTAAAACTTTTACGAGTACGCGTTTGGGCCTTTTACCATCGAACTCCCCATAAAAAATTTGTTCCCAAGGGCCGAAATCCAACTTGCCTTGAGTGATTGCAACCACCACCTCGCGGCCCATGATCTGCCTTTTCATATGGGCATCTGCATTGTCTTCGCCCGTACGGTTATGGTGGTAGATTTGGGCGGAAGGATTGAAAGGCGCCAAAGCTTCCAGCCATTTTTTGTAATCGTGATGCAAGCCAGGTTCATCGTCATTAATGAAAACCGAGGCGGTGATATGCATGGCGTTACAGAGCATAAGTCCTTCCTTTATGCCGCTTTTTTTGACGATATCTTCAACCTGAGAGGTTATATTTAAAAATGCCATTCTTTCGGGGAGATTAAAAGTAAGATGTTCCGTGGTGGATTTCATGCTAATGCTCCTGATAACCATGTTATTTTGCATCTCTGCAATTGCAGATGGTATTATTATCAGTGAAGATTTTTTATCGGCCAATGATAAAGGGAAGAAGAAGGTTAAAAGCTAGATGTATCATTTTGAAGGTAATTTTCTGGGTAAGGACAGGTTGCGCCTTTATTGGCAGGGTTGGCAACCTGAATGCCCTATCAAGTGCATTATTTGGTGTGTGCACGGATTGGCCGACCATTCTGGAAGATATGAACATATTGCGAGCAAACTTGAAAACAAAGGGTTCGCTGTTTATGGTTTTGATAGGCGGGGTTGCGGAAAATCAGAGGGCCCCAGAGGGCATGCTTCTTCCTACGAAACCTTGATTGATGACCTTCGCCTTTTTCAAGGCGAGCTTGAAAAGATGCACCCGGATATTCCGATCGTGCTTTTGGGCAATAGCCTTGGTGGCCAACTAGCTCTGGCTTATTCCATGAACTACCCTCAAAGCATTCATGCCTGTATCGCCCTTGCCCCCTGGCTTTCACTTCCGTTTAAGTTGCCTTGGTGGCTCGAGAATTCTGCTGCATTGATGAACATGATTGCTTCATCGATTGCGTTTGATAACAAGTTGAATTATGAAGATCTTTCGCGTGACCGCGATTTCATCGAGTCTTTTAAGAGTGATACTCTCATTCATCGCAAAGTTTCAGTTGGTTTGTATCTGCAATGCTCTAAAGCTGCACAAAGGCTTTTGAAAAACCCCCAAGTTTTGCAAACGCCTACGTTGTTGGTGCATGGCACAGGCGACAAAGTTACCTCCCATCTGGGATCTCGACAATTTGCTGATGCAGCTCCAACAGATCTTTTAACCTATGTCGAAATCCCCGAAGGCAGGCATGTCTTATTGCAGGATGACTGCAAGGCGGAAGTTTGGCAAGCCATCGATACTTGGCTTAGCCAAATTAATTTCTAACCTTGAATCTAAATGGTTAGACTCCCGGTAATATTGGCCCTGACGAGTTGTTTTGTGGGGGAATAATCGCACCCGGTGGCAACCCAATCGGCCCTGGCGGTAAAGCTCCTGGTGGCAAAGCTCCCGCTGGAAAAGCAGCAGGCATTGCGGTTGGTGCATTCAATGGCACAATCTGCCCTGAAATGCCAAGCCTTGCAAATACATGTTTGACTTCGCGCATTTTTACAACCCCAGATCCTGCTTCAAAATAAGTGATTTTTGATCCGAAGCTGCTTTGGCGTAGTAGCCCATTAAAATCATCTTCTGTTCTGAATGGCTTTCCATTCACTTGAATGATGACATCCCCATTTTTGAACCCATATCGATCTGCTGCCAATCCGGGAGTAATGGAAGAAATTTTATACCCGCCTTGTTGGAAGGCATTGGGTGCGGTGGGCGGTGCGTAAGAATAAGCGGGCCTTCCAGCACCGGGGCCACTCTTGAAATTTGCGGGTGCAGATACGATTTGTGCATCCGCCCAACCTGCTGAAAAACCTAGCACAGCTAGGCTACCCAAAATTTGTAACGGCTTAAGAATTTGTTTTACCATGAGATTGTTCCTTAAAAAGCTGACCAATGTTTCTATATAGATTATTCGCAGGAGCAGGGAAGTTATGGAATCCAACCTGAAAGAAAAAAAGAAAAGTTTTGAAAATCAGTGTCAAAAGGTAGGGGATTAAAGGTTTAAAGGGGACTGGGAAACCTTCGTAATCACTTCGCTATCTGAAGTCCTTCAAATATCCATGCTTTCTCACTCGCTGGGAATCTAAGATTTTTTACTGTGACTCCTTCTTGGTTCGCTATAAACTTTTTATGTTGTCTAATTTACCTAACCCTAAAAGGAGTTTCACTCATGTACGATATGAAGCAGCTAGATAAACTTAAGAAAATGCCACAACTTGTTCCTGAAGCTTATGCCACCTATAGGCAATTCAGCAAGCAAGTGATGCAAGAAGGTGCGATCTCGGTCAAGAATAAGGAGCTTATCGCACTCGCAGTTGCAATGACCACCCAATGCACTTATTGCCTGGAAATCCACAAGGAAAAAGCCAAGCACGCAGGCGTTACCGAACAGGAAATCGCTGAAACCATCATGATCGCCTCGCTGCTTCGAATGGGCGCAGCCATAACCCATGGCGCACATTGCCTTGATTAATCAGCAACAAGATTAATAATTCAGCCTGTGTATTTTGATTCTGTATCCGTGCAACTATCATTGATACAGAGGCTGAATTTTTCTTTTACATTAATCGATGGATGGTTTTGATGAGTTTTGATGCGGATGTGATAATCATTGGTGCTGGCCTTGCTGGTTTAAGTTGCGCCCATGTTTTGCAAAAACACGGCATTCATTATTTGTTGTTAGATGGTGCGGAAAAAGTTGGTGGCAGAATAAGAACCGATGTTGTTGAAGGATTTCAGCTTGACCGTGGATTTCAAGTTTTGCAAACAGCTTATCCCCATGCGAAGCTAATTCTTTCCTACCCAGATCTGAAGTTAAAAAGCTTTTTTCCAGGCGCAATGATTCGCTATCAAGATAAATTTCACAGGCTAGCAGATCCATTCCGAGATCTATATACCGCAGCCAAGGGTTTGTTTTCTCCGATAGGTTCCTTGAAAGATAAATTGCTGGTGGGAATACTGCGCACTCAATTGACGCTGGGAACGCTTGAAAAACTTTTGCAAAAGTCCGAAGTTACAACTCTGCAAAGACTGAAGACTTTTGGGTTTTCGGATGTAATCATCGACCGATTCTTCAAACCTCTTTACTCTGGGATATTTCTTGAAAATGAACTTTCAACTTCCAGTCGGGCCTTCGATTTTAATTTTCGAATGATGGCGCTTGGCGATATCTGCCTGCCTGCAGAAGGCATGGAGGCAATTCCACGCCAGCTTTCAAAAATATTTGATCCTGCCAGAATTAGGCTTAATTCCAAAGTTGCTTTTTTAAGCGAAAACAAAGTGATACTTGCATCGGGCGAAACTTTAACTGCGCCTAAAATAGTTCTCGCTGTGGATCAACCCCAGGCATGTAAATTATTAGAAGTTACTGTAGCTCCAAAAATGAAGACGGTTATCACACTCTATTTTACTGCTTCCACTCCTCCCACTTCTTCACCCATTCTTTTTCTGAATGCCGAATCTTCAGGCCCAGTGATGAATATGTGTGTGCCTACTAATGTCTGTAAAAGTTATGCCCCAGAGGGTCAATCTCTTATCTCGTGCTCGGTGCTAAATCATGACTTTGCTTCAGACGAAATTTTAATCCACGAAGTCCTGGCGCAAATGAAACAATGGTTTGGTAAGGAAGTTGATACGTGGAAACATCTTCGTACTTATAAAATCAATAATGCCTTGCCTGCTCAAGAACTTCCACTTCAGGATGTTTCATCAAAGGCAATACAAGTTCGAAAAGGTTTATATCAGTGTGGCGATTATGGTGGTATTGCATCAATTCAAACAGCATTGCAATCGGGCAGGGTGGTAGGCGAAGCTTTGGCTCAAGGAATTTAATTAGGGTACTAGTGCTATCACCCGGGCGGGCGAGCCGGTCGCACTTTCAATGGGTAATGCGCCAATAAATAAGTGGGCCCCAACTGCAGGCAGTTGATCAAGGTTGGTTAAATTCTCAAGGTGGATTCTTTGCCCATGAAGCAATACCTTGTTGCAGCTAAAGTTGGAATCTTTGCCCGGCTCGATTCCTGCAGTATCAATTCCCAATCCTGATATGTTCCGGTGGACGAGTAGAAACCGAGTTGCCTCTAAGCTGAATCCGGGGAAGTGCAAGCTATTGGAATCATCTTTGCCGAAATACTTCTCACTTGCAAAATGCCTACTCCAGCCTGTGTGTAATAGTAGAATGCAACCT
>CAJCCR010000098.1 GCA_903960945.1 uncultured Planctomycetaceae bacterium | reverse complement strand
GGTCAATACTTGCTGTAAGTTATGGCTGCTATAATGCTTAATGAATGGTATCTCAAAATAATGCCCATTAACTCATTGCAAACGGTTTTTTCAATGGTAAGATAGGTAATATATATCTTTCTGTTAATTTTTATAAGAATTCATGTTGAAATATCTTTCCCAACTTCTGATTCTTTGTTGCTTGCTAGGGCAAGTTGTGAATGTATTTGGTTTACCCTTGGCGTTTACTTCAAATCAAGATTCCATGGTTTCATTGCAGTTTAAAGGTTGTTGTACTTCTAATGCCAAAATTTCTTGTTGTGGTAATGATTGCAAATGCTGCTCTTCGAATGAATTGCCTTCGGATGATTTTGCCTTGGTGCAAGAAAAACCCGTGGGGCAGGGTATTCAAGTTCTTTGGTTGAATCCCGTTTCCACTAACAAGTGCAAAGGCACGAATTTGATTAGTCAGTTTGGTGTTGATATGGCGATTCAAGAAATTGGCTCAATTGATTTGATTCTCGCCTCTGATTCAAATCAACCTACAGATGCTTCCTCTCTTTCCTGTGGTGTTAAGTTCTCTAATTTCAAGCCTCCTCGGGTTTAATTTACTCTTCATTATTTGTTTTCAAAGTGTTCCTGATTACGCAGGAGCAATTTATTGTGTGCATATTTTTTATTGCAGCAATCCAAACCTTTGTGAAATTAATCCAAGTAAATTAAACAGGAGTTAATGTCGTGAATTCTTTTAAAAAGCTGCTTCTTGTGAAAAAGAAAGCCTTTACTCTGATAGAGCTTTTGGTCGTAATTGCAATCATTGCAATCTTAATTGGGCTTTTGTTGCCTGCGGTGCAAAAAGTGCGGGAAGCCGCAGCTAGAATGAGCTGCTCCAATAACCTTAAGCAAATATCTCTAGGGATGGCCAACCATGAATCAGATCGGGGTTATTTTCCTGGCTTATCAGATGGCGCCCCCAACCCCCTTCCTGCAGGAAGGACCACGGCCCATTATGCCTTTGGTGTGCTTGCTAATTTATTGCCTTACCTTGAACAGGGCTCTTTGCAAAAGTTGATTGATTACACGCAGCCTGCAACCCTTAGCGGTTGGAGAGGAGATATTAACCCCATTCATGACCCTGCTGCTAGTTCGCAGATAAAAATGTTTTTATGTTCTTCTGATGGTGGGAATCCGCTTTTTGCCCTATCAAATACAACTCGCACACCCAATGCCTTTACCACTGCGGGCACCAATTATGTATTCAACATGGGTTCAGGTACGGCCAATGCAACGCAGGTGAATTATGATGCCCAATTTCCAACGGATGGAATGTTTTGGTACGGTTCAAAAGTTAGTTATAGTGGGATAATGGATGGGGCTTCCAATACTCTGCTTGCATCAGAATGCCTACTGGGCCCGGGTGGAACCGCCCCAACTTCAAGCCCTGCTCCACCGGATAGCACTGGTAGATATTATGTTGCCCTCAATACCGGTACCTTTACCTCGAATTCTGTTATGCCTGGCGGGTGGATACGCGGCTCCGTTGTTTTAACCCGGCCCACGGAGTGCGATACCGGCACGCGGGCATGGGGCGTAATGCGTGGCAGCACTTGGTTTTGGGGCGGTCGAGACTGGAATTCGGTTTTCAACACAGCTCTCAAGCCCAATGATACCTCCCTTGATTGCGGAGCCCATGGTAGGGGATGGTTTGCTGCACGAAGTAATCACTCGGGAGGTGCAAATTGTGCTATGGTGGATGGCTCGGTAAGGTTTGTCACCAATCAGATTGATTCTGTAATGTGGCAAGCTGCTGCAACGCGTGATGGGGGCGAGGCTGGAACTCTCCCTTAAAAATAAAGTATTGATATGGCTTAAGGAGTATAACCAATGATAAGTAGTGGCTCTTGGCTGAAGTTATTGTTCCTTGGGGTTCCCGTAATTCTTGGCGGATCTCTGGGGTTGTACCTCGCAACTGATTTTGATGGCCCTACTTCTCTTCCTTCTTCCTGCTGTAATCAATCAGAGCTTAAAGGGGGTTCCAAGAGTTTTCCCCTCGAGCAATATGATGTCAAGGATACTCAGGAACGCCCTAGCCTTGCAGTCGATGGCAAGGGCCGGATCTATCTTGCTTGGGCCTCCCAGACCAGTGATTCAGACAAGAAACTTTTGCTTGCAACGTCGGACAATCAGGGTGAGTCTTTCAATGCAGCTAAAGAAGTGATCAAGTCTGGCATATTCAAAGCCGTATCCCAGATGAAGGGTAAAACCATTTCCCGCGATGTCCGCATGACGCCCCATGTGATTGCAGGGAAAGACGAAATCTTTCTGGCTTGGACTGAGGCGTTGCCCGATTTAACGGGCGTTCGGATGGTGGTTTCTTCTTCCAAGGATGGTGGCGAAAGCTTTGGAACTGCTGCCCCGGTTCATCATGGTGAAAATGCCCGTGCTGCTTTTACCTCCATATCTCTTGGTCACGATGGCACCATGGTTTCTTCATGGCTTGATAATCGGGATAAGAAGCAAAAAACATTTGCTTCAGTAAAAGGACCCGCAAAAACCGAGTTCGCAATGGAAGAAACTGCGGGCGCGGGGGATCCGGATAAAGGTGTTTGCCCTTGCTGCCCAACTTCAACTCTGGTCGCTTTAGATGGCACTGTTTATGTTGCATTTAGAAATATCCAAGATGGATACCGCGATTTTTATATCAGTCGAAGGAAGCCCGGTGCAAGTTCTTTTGAAGCTCCTGTCTCTATTATTCCACCAACTTGGAAATTCGATGGCTGCCCTCATGATGGTGCCTCCATGGTTTTGGCGGGTGATACTTTCCACATCACTTGGATGGATGCCCACTCTGGTTCGCAGCGTTGTTATCATGCTTACGCCAACTGTAATGAAATGAAATTCACTGCAACGGAGTTACACCCTATCACTCAGGGTAGTCAGGGAAATGCCAAGTTGGTACTTGATGCCCGAGGCGATGTTCATGCTGTTTGGGAGGAAAGCAAGGAAGCGACATTGGTGGTTGATACGGGTGCAGAACATAAACATGGTGCGCAGGATTTTAGTGCCGGGGTTGGTCGAAACATTATGGTTGCTAGATTCGAAAAAGATGGGAAGAAATTTGGCTCAGTGAAGTCTGTAGATGCAAAATCTGCGGTGTTTCAAACTAGGCCAGCGATTGCAATCGCTCAAGATGGAGATTTACTTATCGCTTGGAATGAGCTTTCTGAAGCTGGAAAAGCGATAAAATTCAAGAAGGTAAAGAGTGGTATAATCCTTGCGAAAGAATCGAAACCATGAGCCAGAAGCCTGGGAAAGGGAATTCGGTTTTAATCGCAACCATGGTGGGGTTATTTGCCATTGCGGTTATTGGTGGGCTGTTAATTGGAAAAAAAAGAAGCACACTCAAAACCTTATCAACTGAGCAATCTTCTTCTCGAGGGCCATTTCTTTATCAGGGAATGTGTGCATCTTGCCATGGGGCTGAAGGAAGGGGAGACGGGGTATCCGCACAGAATTTAAAAAGTGCACCGCGGGATTTTTCTCTGCGTCCTTGGAAAACCTTGATCGATTTACCTTCGATTAAGAAAGTGATTGTTGAGGGAATTCCGGGCACCGTAATGCCCGGGATTAAAAATGCTTTGACAGAACCTGATCTAGAAGCCTTGGCGAAGCATGTTTTGAAGTTGGCAGATCAAAACCCATCTCCCACCATGAAAGTGGTTTCTAAGACTGACCAGCTTGCTTTAGATGCTGGTTTTATTTTAGTTGCGAATAGCCCTGCACCCTTGTTGCAATTGGAAGATGAGCAGGGAAATAAATCAAAGCTTTCAGATTATAAAGATAAAACAGTGATGCTTCATTTCTGGGGTGTGCAGTGCCCGCATTGTTTAAAGGAAATGCAATCCCTGTTGGAACTTGAGAAATCATTCCAGGGGAAATCTTTTGTTGTGCTGCATGTTTGTACGGATGAAGAGGATGCAAAAGTTGCGCAACAAATTGCTTCGAAATATGCCCCTGGAATTAAAATCGCTGTTGAAACTTCTGGTATTGGCCTAGCCCGTTACGAGGTGCAAACCCTGCCTGCATTCTGGCTGATTGGGAGCGGTGGGCGTGCCTTGGCGCGTTCTACAGGTGCTAAAGATTGGGCTTCCAATGCTTGCCTAACTTTTATTGAAAGTCTTATACCAAACTAAACAATTTACTATTAATGTCGTTTTAATTGCTCATTATTTTTTGTTAGTCTTTTGTTTCCCTCAACTCCCAACCCTCTTCCCTTCTGGAAAAGGGCCTTTTACTATGCAAGTCTGAGTGTTTTACTTTTTCTTCCCACTTTTCTCACAAAATCCACCCACGGAGGCGAGTGGGCTGTATTTTTAATCTCCGTTTTTCTGCCTTATTTCTCTGCAAGCATTCCAATCAAAGCACCCATGAACTTTGATTGGTTTAATTTAATATTCAACAAGGCGAATTTTATAATCGAGTTTCAATTCTTATTAAAAATATGTACCGTAATTAAAAGTTTAAAATTTCATTTTGTTGTAATCAGCCACTGATTTGCGTTAATCTAATTTAAAGTAAAGAAAACTAAATCGTTCCATGAAACTAAATCAGGTGGGGCAAGGTATGAAGCTTATGAGAAATGAATGCGTTGCAGCGATTCTTTTGTTATCGATTTTAGAATTAACCCAAAGCTCAGAACCTAAAATAAGCTTGGTCAATTTAGGCAAGAATTTGAATTTAGAGTTAGTTTTGATTCCTTCAGGTAAGTTTACGATGGGGTCTCCTGAGGATGAAAAAGGTCGCAGTAATAATGAAACACTTCACGATGTCACTTTGTCAAAATCATTTTACCTAGGTAAGTATGAGGTCACTCAGGAGCAATGGGAAGCGTTGATGGGAAACAACCCAAGTACTAATAAGGGGGCCAAGTTGCCCGTAACGGATGTAACTTGGAATGATTGTCAAGAGTTTATCAAGAAACTGAATGCGAACACCAAGGGTGGGTATCGGTTACCTACAGAAGCAGAGTGGGAATATGCTGCTAGGGCAGGTACCAAAACAGCTTTCTCCTTTGGGGAGACTATTGCGCCTAAGGATGCTAATTATTCTGATTCTAAAATTGGAAAACCAAGTGCGGTGGGAAGTTATAAGCCGAATGCTTTTGGATTGTATGATATGCACGGCAATGTTTTTGAATGGTGTCAAGATTGGCGGGCTGTTTATCCTGTGGTTGCGGTGACAGATCCAGTCGGGCCAAATAGTGGAATGATTCGAGTGGTGCGTGGTGGATCATTCAGCTTTGATGCAAGAGATTCTCGCTCTGCGGATCGAGACCTAAGGGCTACCCCTGACGAGCAAAGTGACCATATCGGTTTTCGTCTAGCGAAGTAAAAAAGGCGCAGGTTAAAATGAGGTTGGCAAGTGAACGGTTAATTAAAAATGCTATCAAAAACTAACCGGCATAAAGAATTAGTTTTCTAATGGAGCTTGCGCCGGTTCTACATTTTTTTTTGCACTTACGATTGCAAAAAGAATGATTCCCGCCAGCATTCCCAGTGCGCTAGTCATGTTCAAGCCCAAGCTGATCAGATGACTATTGGTGAAATCCTTGCGGGCTTTCAGAGCGCTTTGCACTAAATCTTGGTTGTATGCTTTTTGCAATAAAGCTTGATCAGTTAGGCGGGCGCGTTCAATGCGATCTTTTTCCACCTTAGGCTCCCAAGCCCAGCCTGCGATTGCCAAAAGTAATCCCACGCCAATGCAAGTCAGCATAGTTTTCCCTAAAGTTCCTGCAGGATTTCTTCTTTGATTTCCCCATAAAATAATCAGTGCAGTAAAACCGCAAATCACTTGAATGGCGAAATAAACAGGAAATGCAGGTGAAACCACAACGCCTGCTAGCCTGCTGGCTTGTTCCTTTAATAAAGGGTTGGGGAATCCAACAGGGGTATTTGCTTTAAATGCCTCGGGGGTGGGGAGCCAGTAGGGCGGGTTTTCGGTGACACACAATTTTTCGAACCAGGTGAATACGCCAGGCCCGATTACCCCGGTAAAGAAAACCACAGTGCCTAGCCAGATCCCTAGCGATAACTGTAACAGTATACTTGCAACGCTACGCCAAAGGGTTGAATCTTTAACTCGGTTTTCTACCCCCGCCAAAAGCCTGTAGATATTAGGGATGTGCTTTATCCATACAAGTACGGTTGCAAGAAAAGTGAAAGCAAAGAGATACATGCTTCCTTGAGTTCCTGATTTTAAAGCGATGAATGCTTGAGATGAACAAAGAGCGATGGTGGAAGCTAATGACCCAAGCGAGACAAAACCCCAGGAAGAGGTAAAAGCGGCCCATGTTAGAAGGGCCAGAGCTAACGGAATTGGTACAAGCATTGCCATCGCTCCTGCGCTGGTTGCTATGCCCTTGCCCCCTTTGAATTTTAAATAAATCGGGAACAGATGCCCGAAGATTGCAGATGCACCCATAAGAATGCCAGCGATTTCCGGCCCTAGCGGGGTATCGAGATAAAGCATACCTGCTTTTGCAGGCAATGCCCCTTTCAAAGCATCTAGGACGAAGACCGCAAGGCCGTATTTGGCCCCAAGTACTCTCCCCACATTGGTGGCGCCAATGTTGCCGCTACCTTGATTGAGGATGTCGATTCCTTTTATTTTCGCCAAAAAAAGGCCGAAAGGAATCGCCCCAACAAAGTATGAAACGAGCATTCCAATAGAAAGATAACCAAATTGTTCCATGAATTAACTCTGTTTTTGATTCGAAACACCCACCTAAAACTATCATATAGTTTTTAAAGTGGGAATTGGATGCATATTCTTTGGTAATTGTGTCGATAAACATGGTAAAGTTGT
>CAJCCR010000097.1 GCA_903960945.1 uncultured Planctomycetaceae bacterium | reverse complement strand
TGGGAATGCAGTTCTTTTGTTTTTACCTTTTAAGTATGGGTTAGTTTGTCATGAAAAGAATTGTTGCGATTTTGCTTTGTCTAATATTAGTCACACCTATTCTAGTTTTTGCCCAAACGGTAAAAGAGCGAATTGATTTGGATTTTGTTGATGGATTAAGGAAGCGTGGAGATGTTGATCTTGCTTTGGATTATCTAAAGATCCTTGATAAAATTGCTTCAAAAGAGTTAAAAGCAAACATTCCTCTTGAAATTGCTAGAACTCAGTTGTCAAAAGCAATTGCAGAGCCAGATAAGGTTCGCAGGCAGAAATTATATCTTGGTGTAATGCTTGAAATTAAGAAATTTATTAATGAAAACCCAAAGAGTGCTAGGGTCTCAGAAGCCAAATTAGATCTTGCAAATTTGTCTATTCAGATGGCTAAGACCAAGATTTCTGAAATTTCATCTCTTCGATCTAATGAGGAAAAAGTTGCAAAAGGCAATGAAGCAAAAGCTTTGATTCTTGATTCAAGGTTGCAAATGAAAAGCGCAATCAAAGAAATGCAAGATAAAGTTGCCACTATGACTGGTATGACACCTGCGGAAATTGCAGAGGCAAAATCTTTAGCAGAAAAAATATCACTTGGTGAAATGGATGTAGCTTTGTCTTTTTATGATGAGGCTAAATCAATTATTGATACAGGGAAAGATAAAGATAGAGTTTTAAGAGGTAACATCATTACCGAAGCAATTAAAGCGATGGAAAAGTTAGCTGATCGTGGGGATTCTGATCCCCAAAGTTGGAAGGCTAAAGCTTGGATCGCTCTTTATTTGATGGAGAATGGTGAACCTAAAAAAGCCAGGCCAAAATTAATTGAAATTCTTACTGTTTCCCCCACGAACAAGGCTGCCAATGATGCTAAACGATTAGCGCGATATTTCTTTTTGCAGGTTATTAAGGATGCACCTGATCCTACTGAAAAAGATGTCGATAAAATTATTCAAACAAATGGTAATAAATGGCTTGATGATTATAAAGCGTATGTGAAAACACCGGAGGGTTATGGCATTCGAATGTTGCTTGCGAAAAGTTATATTGAACAATATCGCGGTAAAGCGGTTGCTACTAATCCTCAAAGAAAAGCTGAGTTGCTTACACTTGCTCGTAAACAATTAACTGAAATTGAGCAGGCTGAAAACGAGTATACAGATGAGGCTAGAAATTTAAAGATTAGTCTTATGAAGGAGCAAGGTGCTTTTACTAAAAAAGTTACTGAATTGAAATCGTTTGAGGATTGCTTTACCCGAGCCCAATATGAGATATCCCAGATTGTTGCAGAAGAAGCTAAAAACACTAACCCTGATGATTTAGAAAAGAAAAGAAAAGGGCATGCTGAAACTGTGATTGCTTCTCTTAAACAAGGGCTTGAAACAAAAGAAGCCAAAGAAACCATGAAAAAGGGTTCGGGTACTAATCAATATGAAGTTAATAATGCTCGTGCAATGCTTGCTTTTTATTATTTTAATGAAAAACAATTTGATGAAGCAATTGCAGTGGGTAAACAGTTTGTAATTGATGATCCAAGATCTTCTCAAGCTGCAACAGCTTCCCTTTATACTTTAGGGGCCTATAGTCAAAAACTTGCTGAATTAGAAAAATCAGGTGCTACTGAAGATAAAATTAAGTCTGCCCAAAGCGATATGGCTTTGTTTGGCAAAATGATGATGGAGCGTTGGCCGAGCGATACACCTGGTGATAATGCTCGCCATCAACTTGCAATGTTTATGGTTAAGGATAAAAAATATTCAGAGGCAGTTGCAACTCTTGAACAAGTAAATCCTTCTTATCAAGGTTTTCCTTTTTGTATGTATGAGCTTGGTAACGCTGCGCTTGCTGCTGAAGGAGAATCTAAAGATGGGAAAAATAGAGCAAAAGCAATTAAAGCGTTTGAAGCTATTCAGTTTCCTTCTGAAGGTTCTGACCCATCGTTGATTAAAGTATATTTTATTGCTAAAGCTAAACTGGGTGGTGAATATTATTTAGCAAAACGTTACGTAGACTTGCAAAAACTTTCTGATTACTTGTCTGTCGAATTATCAAAGCCAAGCAATCGGCTTGATATGGATCAGTCTAAGGATGAAGAGATTCGAAAAGCAATCGTTAATAATGTTGGAAATTTAAAATTATTTGCTTTATATGGGCTTGCAAATACTAGTTTTAATCAATCAAAACTTGCCGATGTTTCGGTGTTATTAGATCCTTTGGTTCAAATGGCAAGTGAAGGTAAGACACCTGAAATAAAACAGAATTTGCAGCTTGGTTCTGCATTATTTGGTATGGCTTTACAGGCGAATATCTCAATTGGGGATATAGAAAAAGCCCGTAAAGTTGTTAAAGCACTTCAGTATTTATCCTCTGATGCAGAAGCTTCTGGAACTGCAAATGTTGTTTTATTGCAACTGAACTCTCTGATTGGTGAACAAATTAAGGATCTTCGTAAAAAAGGCGATGCCAAGGCTCTCGAAACTGCTGTCAAAGGATTTACTACTATTCTTGATGACGTAACTAAAGAAGATTCCTCTAAAAAGAAGGCTATAACCAACGATCTCGTGAGACTTATTTCGATTAATTATTCAACCATGGGGTTAAATGAGAAAGCTTTGGATCTTCTTAAAAAAGCTGAAAAACCAAAAGATTCTAACGACGCAAAGGCTGTTTCTGTTTACAAGGGCATTCAGCTTCAGCAGGCTCGAGAATTGCGGTATTTAAAGAAGTTTGATGAAGCTAACAAATTAATCGATGAAATCATAGGAACTAAAGAAGCGCCGGGTTGGGGAAATAAAGATATTGATTCTCTACTGGAAAAAGTAAAATTAGTTGAATCGCAAGAGAAGTATAGTGTTTCCTCTTCGATGGCAAGCCAAATTGTCAAGGCTTTAGTTGGTAAATCGAGTGATAATCAAATCAAGGAAAAATATTTGGAAGCTTACTACCACATGGTTTACGGGCTTTATAAATATGGTGAAACATCAAAAGATACTGCAAAAATTGCTAAGGGTTTATCTGATGCTGCTGGTTTGATTGAAAAACTTGAGTCTTCGCAGCCTGATTTTGGAAGTATTGATTCAAAAAAACGGTTTAATGATTTGTTTTTCAGTGAAAATAAACTTAAAGAAGCTTACGAAGCATTAAAAGCAAAACGTGCTGCTTCTGGAACAAAAACTGATGCTGGAAATTCAGCACCCAAGACGGGAGATAAAAAATAATGTTAAGAAATTTTGTTAGGCTTTTCATTGGATGTGGTTTTATGACGTTTTTTGTGTTTTCTGTTTCGGCACAGGATTCTGTGAAATATATAGATAAAACTAAAAAGGGGGAAAATGAGATAAATGGTTTGATTACTGGTGATAGTGTTAAAGGTCTGATAATTAAAATTCAAAAAGAACCAACACCGAAGCTTATTCCTTCAGTAGATATTATAAATGTTAATTATTCAAGTACTGTAATTGGTTCTATCGAATTAAAAAGTGCTTTAGGGAAAGAGGTTCGGGCTAATCTTGCAACTACTAAAGAGGCTGATCGAATAAAGCTATATGAAGAATCAATTAAAGATGTATCAGAATTATTACCAAAAGTTAAATCCGATACAAGACTTTCAAAATATCTTAATTTTCGAATTGCAAAGGTAAAAGCTGATTTAGCTAAATTAAAACCTGATATTTTACCTGATGCAATTAAGTCTTTATCTGGCGTTCGAATTGATAATCCAGATTCTTGGATGACTTTAAGTTCATTCAAAATTGAAGCAGAATTGCAAGAAATTAAAGGCGATTTTGATGCCGCATTAAAGTTGTATCAAGGAATAGGTAAACTTCCGGGCGTTCCCAAAGAAATTAAAACTGATTCTGATTTTTTAGTGCTAAAATTGCTCATGCGGACTAATCGTATGGCTGAAGCTGAAACAAAATTAAAAGAGGTAGAGTCTTTGATTTTAGAAGGTGATCCAAGGCGGGTTCAAGTTCTTCTTGTAAAAACCCAAGCTAATTTGCTAAATGATCAATTAAATACTATAGAAGTTGATTTAAACAAAGTTATTGATTCCAGTGATGAGGTTTTTACTCGAAGTAAAGCTTTTAATTTATTAGGTGAATTTTATTTGAAAAAGAATAAAGAAGCTGAAGCTTTTTGGGCTTTTTTAATTGTTGATACACTTTATAACCAAGATACCGATGAACATGCCAAAGCTCTTTATCATCTTTCTATCTTGTTCGACAAAGTAAAGAATGATCCTATTAGAGCCAGGCAATCTAAAGATAAATTATTGGATCCGATTTATTTGAAGTCCGAATACCAGAAAAAAGTTTCCGCTGATAAGTGATTTATTAGCATACTTTTTTTTTCTTTAGATATAGGCTTGTTATTAAATTCGATTTGTTTGATTGTTCTTATTTGAAAACGTTATTGATGTAAATTTAATAGCAGTTGTTCCAATTAGAAAAATAATCAAATTAATGATAGAAGCTACTGCTATTAATGGCGTCGGTGCTTCTTTTAATTGTGACCAAGTTATTGTTGAGATTGTTTCGTTTGTTGGTCCTGCCAAAAATAATGATACCATCGTTTCATTGATTGAAATTGCAAATCCACAAATTCCAGATATTGCAATTGCTGGATATAATAATGGTAAAATGATGAACCACAAGGTTTCGAGATTTCCAGCTCCAAGCCCCATTGCGACATTTTCTAATTCGGGGCTTATATTCTGTATTTTGTTTTTTAGAATTAAATATATGATTGGTAAAATCAAGCAACTGAGCATTATAACTATTTCGAATATTGTGCCGTTAAGTCTTATACCGTAAAACACCGGAAGTGCTCCCATTCCTATAATTACGGGTGGTATTATTAAGGGAAGCAAAATGCTTCCATGGATTAGTTCTTTCAAAGGAATGTTTAACCTTGTCATTGCGTAAGCTAATGGCATCCCTAATATTAGGCCTAAAAAAGTAGAAAGTATTGCCATTATTAAACTTCGTAAAAAAGCTTCGGTCCAACGGGTTTGGTAAAAGAATTCATAGAACCATTTGGAAGTCCAGTTGCTGGTTGGGATGGTTAAAAATGAATCCGGTGAAAACGCAATACTTAAACTTATTATGATTGGTAAAATCAAAATAACTAAAATACTTAAAAGTAAAATTCTGACAAAGGTTTTTTTCATTTTAAGTTCTCTTTAAACATAAATGAAATTGTAAATCTTGGAATCAAAAGAAATGTTATTATGATTGCACTCATTAATACTCCCCATGTTGCTGCTAGGGGCCAATTTCCTATTTCAAAAGCTTGGTGATAGATTTCGCAAGAAATAGTTGTATTTGATGGGTTACCTAAAAATAAAGGGCCTAAAAAAGAACCTAAGTTCCATGCTATGGAAAGTTGCAAGGTGATTAAGATTCCAGGGAAGCACATTGGTAATGTGATTTTTCTGAAAACTTGATAAGGGCTTGCGCCTAATCCTGAAGCGGCATTGTGGATTCCTTCATCAATATTCATTAGCTGTGAAAATAAAAATAATGTTATGAAAGGAATTGTTAAATATATTTCTCCAATTAAAGCCCCAAAATGATTTCTAATTAGATCTAAAGGTTCATTGGTTAAATGCAGGTTAATTAATGATTCATTGATTAAGCCATGATTGCCAAGTAATCGTTGTAAACCAAAAACGACTATTAATGGGTTGATAAATTTTGGTAGAAGTAAACAGGTGAAACAAATGATTCGCATACGATTTGATAAATTTAGCATTATAAAAGCAAACATAAGACCAATTAATAATGATAAGGATGAAACTTCGAATGCAAAAATAATAGTATTAAATAAAATGTTTATCCCGTATAAGTCGAGAACTGATTGGTAATTTTGAAATGAGAATGTGTATGGTATATAGAATCCTGTGCCTTCTGGTGGTTTTAATAAACTGACTCGAATCATTAAAAATAATGGTGCAATAATCGTCAGTGTTATTAGACTTAATGCGGGAATTATAGAAATGTATGGTATTAATTTTTTGTTCATTATATGTCTTCAAGGTTTTCAGGGATCAACCAGACGGATTCAATATCTATTCCCATGGTAATAGTTGAACCGACTCGAAATGAAGGCGGATTTCTCGTTAGAATTTTAAAATGAACGCCTTCCATTGTTTTTAAATCGATCAGGAAGTCAGTTCCTATAAATGTAATACCAGTAATAATTCCGTTTTTTTTCCAATTACATTCATTAGCTTGATTTTCAATTTTTATTTTCTCTGGCCTGATATGAGTCATTCCGTTTTTTGAGATATTGAAGAAATTAGCTGGAATTATATTTGTTTCACCAAGAAAATTAGCGACAAAAACTGATTGAGGATTGTCGTAAATGATTTTGGGATCATTAACTTCCATTAGTTTACCTTGATCCATAACACCGATAAGGTCTGAGTTTGATATCGCCTCTTCGTGGTCATGGGTAACCATAATTGTTGTGATATTAATTTCTTTTTGTAATCTTCGAATTTCACTACGAAGCTTTGTTCTTAATGTTTTATCCAGATTCGCAAGTGGTTCATCTAAAAGAAGTAAATGAGGGTCAAAAACTAAAGCTCGGGCGAGAGCTACCCTTTGTTGTTGGCCTCCTGAAAGTTCAGAAGGTTTTCGTTCAATTTCTTTTTGGGTTAGTCCTATTAATTCACTGATAGCATTTACTTTTTTTTCACATTCGTTTTTTGGGAGTTTCCTTATTTCAAGTGGAAATGAAATGTTTTTTCGTGCGCTAAGATGTGGAAATAATGCGTAATTTTGGAATACCATTCCTATTTTTCTGGAACAAGCGCCCGTTAAAGTGATATCAGTGTTATCAATAAAAATTGATCCTTTTGATGGGGAAAGATAACCACCTATGAGTTTTAAAACTGTTGTTTTCCCACATCCTGATGGGCCTAAAATTGTAAGAAATTTCCCAGAATGCAAAGATAAAGATATATTGTCTACTGCTTTTTTATCTTTGTAGTAATAAGTAAGATTTTCAAGTTTAATTTTATTTTCCATTTTTTGATTAACCTTTTCGCAAAATTGTGCGATCCCAGGTTTCAGATATTTCTTTCCAATTTTTTGAATATGTATCGTAAGGATAATATTGGAGTGAGTTAAATTGTTCTTTTGTATGAGGATAAATGCTTTTCCAGAAAGAATCTTCCATTGCTATGGTTTCTGCTACTGCGATAATGGAAGTTGCGGATCCTCTGCGGCAGAATTCGAGTTGGATTTCATCTGAAAAAAGTTCGTTTATTGCTATTTCAGCTAATTCTTTATTTTTAGATTCTGCAGGAATAGACCAGAAAACTTGAACAAATGCTCTGTCGTTAAGGGGAACATTTGCTCCTAATGAGTTTTTTTCTCGTATTGCTTTTATGTATTCCGGGCTATGCATATTGCCTGCGGTAATATCTTTATTTGCTAACGCTAGTATCATGTCGTTAGATGTAGGCCACCATAATTTTACATTATCTCGGTAACTCCGGGCAAAGCGAAGAACTTCGTCTAAATTGTTGTTTATCATTTCGTGCGCGGTACCATGTCGATTTTCAGATCCTGCTTTCATGCATGCGAAGGTAAATAACGAAAGATAAAAGGAACTATAAAAGCCGATTTTGTTTTTTAGATTTGGTTTAATTAGGTCTTCCCATTTAGAAGGTTCTTCCGGCACTAGATTTTTGTTGTAGGCGAGTGTCATTACTGAATCTGGATAAGTTAAACCGTGACCCTCTTTGAAAACCCAGTTATTAATTGTGGGTTCGTATAGGTGTTTGTGATTAGGAATATTATTA
>CAJCCR010000096.1 GCA_903960945.1 uncultured Planctomycetaceae bacterium | reverse complement strand
TCAAGCCCCGACTTACGCACATCCGCCATTAGGTTTCGCATGGCAAGGGGCGCGGGTTGCCAATCGCCTTCGTGCTTGATTTGAGCAACCCTTAGGAAGCCTCTACGAACGGCTGTTTTCAAGTCACCCTTGAAAATTTCGACTTCGGTAAGCCTTGGCTTCGGTGCTTCAAGGCCAGTAGCATAAGCAATGATATTTGCGCCTAATTGAAAAGCTGTAGCTGCCCTGCCAATACTGGTCGCGTTACCCTCCCAATATCCACTGATTGCCTTGGGGCTATACATTAAAATAGTCTTGCAACCCTGCTGAATGCCCCAGAGCGGGAACTCTCCGGGTGGTACGGCAAACTTCCCACTCGCAAGCCAAACCGCGTGCGAATCTGGAAGTAGCGTAAGAGGGTTGTCGGGAAACATTTCTTTGCACATGGCCCTGAAGTCTGCATCAAACTCGGGCCTGCCACAGCAAGCCTCTGCAAAAACAAAGCCCCCGTTATTTAGGTATTCTCTGAGGATATCGCGCTCTTTGCCCGTTGGGGCACGATTATGCCCATTGAAATAAGTAACGGGCGACTGCAGCAGTTCAGCAGCGAGTTCTTTAACTTGATCTTCCTGCTCGGCAGGTTTGGTCCGAGAATCAAATATCTGCCATGCCATCGGCTGGCCTTTGAACAATTCCTTCGAGACAAAAGCCACGAGGTTCTTACAATCGCTGCGTTTATTGTTCCAATCATCGCCCCGGTTGTAAGCAAGCTTGGTCATAAGAACCGGAGTTCTGCCTTTAGAAAGAAAAAGTAATGAAAAGCTGGTTGCAACCACGGGCCAGTGATCGAACTGCCTGCCTTCGCCATCCCAACGGCCATCCGCTTTTTGTGTATCGACAAAAAATTCGCAACCTAACCTGTACCAGTCATGGCCGCCTATAAAGCGGTTGCCTGTAAGCCTGCCAACTCTTTCGATACCATAAAGGCCGTAGTAGGGATGTTGAAAAGCAGCACGGGCCCGCTCGACTGTAAGTTTCGCAGGAAAATTATTCCCGACCCAGCGCAGTGCATCAGCAACTGCTTTATTCTCTTCGTAAATCCCACAGAGTTCTGCAACGCCATCGTCACGGAGTTTTTGCTTGCCAACTTCCAGATCAGCACCGGTGATTAGCAAGTTAGAAAGGCCAGCGGTGGTCATGGTCATGGTGGTAAGACCACCCCCACGGTAAGTCCATCCACCATCATTAAGAACTTGAGTTTTAATAAAATGGCTACGAACTTCTTCTAAGATTTTACGATCAACATTGGCGCCTGCAAGAAATGCTTCATGCAACCCAAGCAATGCGTATTGGGTATTGGAATTATCAGCAGAGCCGAAAGCTCGTTCACCATAGCTCCAACCATCTTTTAACTTTGCGGATTTAAGCCAATCAACATTGCGCTGGATGCGATCGCGATCTTGTGGCTGTTTGGCCAGGCAATAAACCATGGTTTGAAGCCCTACAGTATAAGTTTGGGAAGGTGGCACGCCTCGCAGATACTCAAGCCCGCGTTTCATCATTTCGTCTTCTGGGGGTACGCCACAGTTTAATAAAGATAACATTGCAAGAGAGGTCCACCCACCTTTACGGATATTACTTTCTGCGTCTAATTCCCAATTTCCCTTACCCTTTTCCATGTCGCGCAAATATTGAATACCTTTATCAATCGATACACGAACCTTATCGACCAATTTTTCGGGAGCTTGGTAGGCTTGCGAATTTGGCATTGCAGCGGCAAAGCCGATCAAAATTGCAATCACAAACATAATCCGGGCATTCATTTATCAAACTCCAAATAAGCAATGAACAGCTAGCATTGTACCCTTATCTACGAAGAATAAAAAGGAAACATCGGATTCCTTTAAATGAAAGTAGCCATACCTTGATTCAAAAGGTATACTGTCTATGAATCGCTAGGGGTGCATTGCAAGAAGCAAAGCTGAGAAAAGACCCTTGGACTCGACCCGGGTAATGCCGGCGTGAGAAAGCGGCCAATGTCGACCACTTTTCATTTGTCCAAGCCCCCCTTCAATACTGATACTCAAACTTTTATGGAGCTTATGATATGACGCAAAAGGAATCCGCACGGAAGGGTATCGTTACTCTTGAAATGCATTCGGGGGCCGAACGCGAGAATGCTGCTCCAAAAATCATCAACGAAGAAGTGATTTCGGTCAAAGATGCCAACGAACCACACAGCAGCGAGCAACTGCCAAATAGCAAGCGTGTCTATCTGCAAGGCCAAATCCATCCCGATGTACAAGTCCCTGTGCGCGAAATCACCGTCAGCGATACGAAATCTTACACCGGTGCGGTAACGGCGAATGAGCCGGTGCGCGTGTATGACTGCTCTGGGCCTTGGGGTGATCCCACATTTGCAGGCAAATCAGACGAAGGCCTGCCCGCATTGCGATCAAAGTGGATTCAAGCTCGTGGCGATGTTCAGGAATACGATGGTCGCGAAGTAAAACCGATGGATAATGGTTATCTCTCTGGCAAGCACGCGGAGTTTGCGAGCAAGGCAGAGAAAAATCGACTGGTGGAATTTCCAGGGCTTCTTGGTCAACGCCGCCGCCCAATCCGTGCGAGCAAGGGCCAACCCGTCACGCAGCTGTGGTATGCGAAGCAGGGAATCATCACGCCCGAGATGGAGTTCATCGCCATCCGTGAGAATATGGGCCGCACGAAGATGGCCGAGTTGGCTAATGATAATGTCCGCAACGTCCTCGATAAGCAGCATTCTGGTTCGAGCCAACTTGCAAACAGCGAGTATTCGCCCTCGGTCTTTCGTCGCTTCCCACAGCGCATTCCGAAAGAGATCACGCCCGAGTTTGTTCGCGCAGAAGTCGCCTCTGGACGTGCAATCATTCCGGTCAACATCAATCACCCCGAGTGCGAACCGATGATTATCGGCCGCAACTTTCTTGTGAAGATCAATGCGAACATTGGCAACAGCGCCGTCGCTTCGAGCATCGAAGAAGAAGTCGAGAAGATGCGTTGGGCAACCAAATGGGGCGCAGACACCGTGATGGATCTTTCCACCGGCAAGAACATCCACGCCACGCGCGAATGGATCCTCCGCAACTCACCAGTGCCCATCGGAACCGTGCCAATTTATCAGGCGCTCGAAAAAGTCGGCGGCAAGGCTGAAGATCTCACTTGGGAAATTTACCGCGACACCCTCATCGAGCAGGCCGAGCAAGGCGTGGATTATTTCACGGTTCACGCAGGCGTGCTGCTTCGATTCATTCCGCTTACCGCAAGTCGCATGACAGGCATTGTCTCGCGTGGTGGAAGTATCATGGCGAAGTGGTGCTTAGCTCATCACAAAGAAAGTTTCCTCTACACCCACTGGGACGATATTTGCGACATCATGGCAGCCTATGATGTTTCGTTTTCCATCGGCGATGGTTTACGCCCTGGTTCGATTGCAGATGCAAACGATCAGGCACAGTTTGGCGAACTCGAAGTACAGGGCGAGTTGACAAAGCGCGCTTGGGCCAAAGGCGTGCAAGTTATGAACGAAGGCCCTGGCCATGTGCCGATGCACATGATCGAGGAGAATATGGCGAAGCAACTTGAGTGGTGTCACGAAGCGCCTTTCTACACGCTCGGGCCCCTAACCACTGATATCGCCCCCGGCTACGACCATATCACCAGCGGCATTGGTGCTGCGATGATTGGTTGGTATGGCTGCGCGATGCTTTGTTATGTGACGCCGAAAGAACACTTGGGATTGCCCAACAAGAAAGATGTCAAGGACGGGGTGATCACCTACAAGATCGCAGCGCATGCTGCCGATCTCGCCAAGGGGCATCCTGGTGCGCAATACCGGGACAACGCTTTGAGCAAGGCACGCTTCGAATTCCGCTGGGAAGACCAGTTCAACCTCAGCCTCGACCCCATCACGGCGCGCTCGTTCCACGACGAAACTCTTCCTCAGGAAGGAGCCAAGACCGCACACTTCTGTTCCATGTGTGGCCCGCACTTCTGCTCAATGAAGATCTCCGAAGATGTGCGCAAATACGCTGCCGAACATGGCATCGCCGAAGAAGAAGCCCTGAAGAAAGGGATGGAAGAAAAGTCGAAAGAATTTGTGGAAAAGGGTGCAGAGATTTACGCAAAGGCATAATAGACTGAGCCAAGCTTTGGGAACTCCCCTTAACTTGGCTCAACCAACTTTGCGCCTTATATTCTGAAGCTTTCCCAAACCAACATTGAAGCAAGGTCAGGGCTCCGCCTTGGCCTTGCTTATTTTACGCACTCAAGCCAATCCCCCTGACACGAATTATCATTATGATCATTATTATGCAAAAGGTTTAACTTACCTTCATTTCTATCCGATAAAATAAGAGCGTTCGATTTTTTTAATTTGTCATGCGATCAGAGCTTCAATGTCCAACAGTGCGCTTACTGAAAACGAAAAATCCCACACCACCAAATATGGTATGTGGAAGCTTTTGCCTATCGCCTTATTAATCATGGTAAGCCTGGTACTATTGGGCTGGTGGGTTTGGCGCATGTCCGAAGTCTCCACAGAAAACGCCTATGTCGTTGGTAATGTTACCCCGATTTCTTCAGAAGTAAGTGGCCCAGTGGTTGCCCTTTATGTTGATGACAACATGGTGGTAAAACCAGGCGACCCTTTGATTCAAATTGACCCGATTCCTTTCCAGTTGGAAGTTGACCAAGCTCTTGCTGATTATAACCAAGCAAAATCTGAAGCTGATGCAGCCCGTTTTAATGTAACACTAGTCCGAGAAGATAGAATTGCATTACTTGATGGCGCCCGCGCCAAAATGCAAGAAAAAGAAGAGCTCGTTAAATCGAGCGAAATCGAAATCCAGACCCGCAATCAAATCTATGCCAAAGAGAAAGAACTTTTACAATCTTCGAAAGATCAACTCCCTGGGTTGGAAGCTTTGAAAGTTAATGCGGGCGATTACTATGTTCGTTTCCAACGATTGGCAGCCAGTGGCGATATTCCAATTCAAGACAAAGACAATAAAGAAGCCGTGTTTCGTGAAGCAACTGCCAAGGTAGAGTCTCTCAAAAGCCAAATATCTTCTTCTGAAAAACAAGTTCTTGCGAGTGGTTTACAACTGCAACAGGCAGGGGTTTTATTCGAACAATCAAAACGAAGTTTATTAGAATCGAAGGCAGAAGTTGCAAAGGCTCAAGCTGCACAAATCCAACCAGATATTGCAATGTCGATAAGCAGAAGCCTTGATAGTAAAATCGATCAGGCACAGGCAAAACTAAGCCTTGCAAGATTGCGTTTATCAAACACCCTGATTCGCGCACCGCAATCGGGCATCATCAGCAAACGAACAGCTCAGCTAGGCTTAACGATCAATTCAAGATCACCTTTTTTAAGCATTACGCCTCTCGATCTTGATAATGTTTGGGTGGTTGCAAACTTAAGAGAAGACCAATTAGATCACACCCGGGTCGGTCAAGCCGTTTATGTTCGGGTGGATGCCATTCCTGAAAAAGTGTTCTTATGTTGGGTGGAAAGTATATCAGGCGGAACAGGATCGGCGTTTTCGCTATTCCCACCTGATAATGCAACAGGCAACTTCACCCGAATCGTACAGAGATTACCTGTAAGATTACGCTTCTTCGACAAAGAAAACATGGATACAAGAATCAGGCCCGGTATGTCGTGCAAGATACAAATCGACACGAATAAAAAGGTTAAGCAGTCGGAAACCCAGTGGTAGGAATGTAAATGATGCAAGGATTGAGTTTATTCTTGATATTATTTCTGCCCTGCCAGCAGGAACCGATAAACGCCAAGCAATTGCCTGCGCCTATGGCAGAAATCCCATACACCACGCTTGCAATTGCAATCTCCAAAAGTTTGGAAAATGTAGCTACAGTTCAAGCCAACATTTCCGTTAGAACTGCCACGGTCGCTAAGTTTGAAGCACTCAAGCATTTTGTCCCAACCTCGAATCTGCCCCAATTATTTACTGCATTTAGGACAGTGGATGGCAGACCTTCAAGCGCAATTATTTTCCCTGATGTAACAGGTGGCACGCCTTTCTCTGGTTATCCAGGGCTTGATCGTGCGGAATTAAATCGTGTTAACATGTTCTTTCCTCTCGATCCTACCGGGCAGATCACCAGTCTTCCGATTGCAGAAGAAGGCATCCGAGCCAAGCAGATCATGGAAGATCTTGTAAGAAGATCGCAAATAGAATTAGCTGCCCAAAATTACTTCGACACGAAAAAATTCGAGTACGGCATAAGAACAGCGACGCTTGCGCTAGAATTTTCAAAACGGCTTGAAGCTCAAATCACTTCAAAGTTGGCAGAAAAACAGGTGCATGATGTTGAGCTTACAGAAGCAAAAGTAGGAGCAACCAAAGCTGCAGTATTACTATCAAACTTCGAGAAAAACCTGCGTGTTTCTGAAAGAAAATTAGCATTAGTGATGCATACCAGCAGACTTTTGGTGCCACAAGAAGGCACCCCAATCCCTATTAAGCTGGACACTAATTTTCATTTTGATCTTGAAGAAACCGATCTGATCAACCTTTCACTCATTCCTGATTTTCCTCAAACACGAGGCGAAGCGATTGAGCGGGCTAAAAAACAAAGGTTGGAAGTCAGGCTTTTAGTGTTGGGCTTGAAAATAGCCCAGTTACAGGAAAGCAGAGATTTTCTACGCCTCTTTGGTCTCGGTACTTTACCTTTTTCGATGTCATTTAAACGAACATCGCCCGGCCCGGTGAATGCCGGCCCTGCAACTCTGGGTGTTATCTTTGGTACGTTATATGATTTGCCTGCGCTTGATATTGGCATTTGGTCAAATATCAGAAAATCGAAACTCGATGTGATCAAATCACAATTGGATCTGGAAAAAGTATTGCTCGATGTTGAAGAAGATGCAGGCAATGCCTGGGATCGTTGGGAGCAATCAATTAAAGAATACGATCAACGAACCCGTGAAGAAGCACTGGCATTGGAATTGATGGAAAGACAAGAACGATTGCTTGCACAAAAACAATCGATTGAATTGGATGTGCTTGCTGCCAAAGTTGGATTGTACCAAGCACAGGCAAATCGCTGGGGCGGTTGGTACAACTTACAATTAGCTAGACTAGATGTTTTACGATCCAACGAGTTGCTTCTCGATTTCATCGAAAAAGCAGGAATTGCCAATCTTGAAAAAAACAGAGTCATACCTACGCCTGGTTTGTGGACTCGTGTACTTCACAGAATATATGCAAGCAAGGAACCATTGGAATGATCGCATCTATTATGACGCTTTTTCTTGCTGCGTTATGTGCGCAGGAAAAGCCTGCACCTGCAAAGCTTACTCCTGAAATACCATCCAAGGTGGAGGAGTCGGTTCTATTACCAAATACAACCATCAAATTAAAGGTTCGCGAAATTATCTCCCCTGATGGACTTAGCCCAGGCGAAAGACTTCTTAATGGATTGCCTGCATTGCAAAAAGGCGATCGCTTTATTGCAGAAATTGATGAAAAAAGAGAAATTGGCATGCCACCGGTTTTGGTAGGTGGAACCATCACCAACATCGAACTCCCTAGTTATTTCCGCAAACATGGCAAACTTACCATCGAGGTTTCCCAGTTAATCAGTGCTGAAAATAACGAGGTTTCGCCTTGGAGAGTGGATATGGAAGACAACCGATTCACGACCAAAATGAGGCGCAATCTTTTGAATTCCCTTTTCATTATCGAAGGCGCAACTATCGGAGCAAGTGTTGGCGCCCAATACACCCAAGGTGGCATTGGCGTCATCGGCATTGGCACAGGCGCAGGCCTTTTGCTTGGTCTAGCTTATGCAGGTATCCAAAAAGGAAGTGTTGCTAATCTTGAGCCCGGTGATATTTTTGAAGTCAAGGTTGGTACATTGCAATATAGACCTGTAACACTAGCTTCAGAAACAAGGGTGTTTCCTGCCACCACTCCCTACAGCTCCAAGAAAAAGAAACCATGAAACGAACCTTAGCTTTATTAATTCTGGGCTTGATTGGCTGTGGGATGCCCCAGACGGAAAAAATCCCGCCCATGCCCGAGGGTAATCTCGCTCCTGCTTATCCTAGATCAGACATCACAGACCCTGCGCTTGTAGATGTTTCCAAACAAATTCAAAGTTATATCAACGGACGAAAATCCGCTGCGGGCGATTCCCTCTTCAGTAAAACAGAAATACTCGCTCCTGCCAAAATTGTTCTGCCCTATGGTGTTGGAGTTTTCCAGCAGGAATTACGGCTTCCTGTAATTCTCACTACCAACAAAGGTTGGCGCACTCTGAAACAAGAAGAAAAAGAAATGGAAGTTAAATCTGCTTTCCAGCAAATGCTTACCATTCTGCAAAAAATGAAAACGCCCTTAAAACCCTCTTTGACCATCCAGACTCCTCAGGGCTTGGAAATCTCTTGGATTAACGAATTAAACGGGAGCGGCAAACTTGTATTTGGCGATGAGGATTCTTAACCCTCTGCTCTGGGGCTGCGAAACCATTTTGCATGGCAGGGCACTTGCTGCACTCGCCATTGCTTGGGTTACCACGGCCGGCCATACCATGAATTTCAAAGAAATGGATGGTGCGATGGGCTGGATTTCAGCCCAAGGATACAGCTTGCATAGCGCACTTCTTCTTTCCATTGCGTTTGGGTTTATACTTTCTAAAAAAATTGGCCCGCTATTTTCCCCTCTCTTCTTAACACGAATTGGTTTAATCGGTTTGGCAGCAGGATCATACATCAATGGCGGGCTGATTCACGCTCCTTACAGCATTTGCATTGCTGGAAGAATAATCGCAGGATTAGGCTCGGGTTTTATTCTTTTTTCCACACCTTCCATGATTCCACCTTACTTAAAAAATCAAGGGGCCTGGGCCGGAATTGTGATACCTGCTTTTGCTCCGGGCATCGTTGGCACAGCTACTTTCATGTATGGTTGGTCCAATTGGGAAGGTGGATTTTTATTTGAAGGCACACTTGCAGTGATAGCGCTTCTTCTCTTTATTCCAGATTTGGAACACGCACAATCGACTAATCCATCAGCTTTCTCTTGGTACTCTTTGATTGACTTACCATTCTTTGCTTCGTTTCTTTGTGGCATCTGGTACCTGATGCATTGGGGGCAATTGAATGGCTGGTGGGAAAGCAATCGCGTGTTTTTGGCAGCTGTTTGCGCTACTTTTTCACTCGGCCTTTTTTTGTTTTTCGCAAGCACTGGCCAGATCGTACTTGCCTTTAAAAATCTTTGGCCCAGGCTAACTCTCGTCTTTTATGCTGGCCTTGTTCAATATTTCAATGTATCTGACATGGGTGTATATGGTGGCGTTATCATTAATTTTAATGTTTTGCAGCGCCCATGGCTGGTTTGGTCCATCTCATTTGGCGGAGCAGCGGCACTCGCTACGGGCCAATTCCTTCACTCCTTCCGTTCGCTACCTATTTTTGGATTATTAATTTTATCTCTGGGAATGCATCTTGCCCATGAACGAACTATGGGATGGAACTATTGGGATCCTCTCAACCAAGTTGAATTCAATTGGTTTGCTGCGCCACAGCACTGGCAACTTGCAATCCCGAGATTCCTTATGGGTTTTGGCGTGGGCTGGATTCTACTCGGAATGCAAAACGCCACTTCGGGAAGTGATGAACTGGAAAAACAATCCAAGCAACAATTGGTTCTATTTCAATTTTTAGGCGGCGCCATTTCCATTGGCATTCTTGTCAACTATCTACTAATTGGGCATCAGTACCAGTATTCATTCACTGCGGACAGGGGCTTTATCCAGCAACCAATTGTCGAAGAATATCGGGGAATTCTTGAAAACGAATTAAAGACTCAAGGATTTATTGACCCTTCACGCGGTTCGCATTCCATGATGTATAAATCGGTCAACTACGAAGCAGACAACCTTATTTTTGCACATATATACAAGATGTTTTCTTTAACTTCCCTGGCATTTGCTTTACTATTTATTTTCACCAACATATTCAAAAAAATGTTTGCGATGCTTTACCCTACATCTTCAGATGGTAAAAAAAATCTTCCCTGAGTTAAACCTAATCAGCTACACTTTGCAGTTGTTCAACTTTGGTTTCCATCAGGTATCTTTCATAGAGCGATTCTGTCAAAGGCTTACCATCATAGCCAATCCATTGATGGGTGGAATAATCATATAGCCTGCAAATACGAGTGGTTCGTAAAAAAGTAAACGGGGTCCAATATTCATATAAGATCTCATCGCCAAAAAATCTCTCCAGTGATTTTTGCGCCTCTGGAAGGCAATATAATGGAATACCCGCCGGTTCTGCATGGTGAGCAGTGTGTTCCATAACATTCCGCATGAAAACACGAATAATATAGGGAAAAACCAAATGGGGTGTGCTATGCATTTGCGCTTGAAAAAAAGCAGGTGAAGGAGAATCTAATTCGGAATACCAAGCCACTTTTGGGTGGGTATGTTGTTGCAGAGTGATAAATCCTATGAAATAGCTGGCAACAAATTGTGGAAAAATAAACCCACAGGCAACCATGAAGAAAGGATTTTCACCCCGGGCAGTAGCAGACCAGATCAGTAAGCTTATCCAAGCAACAAAAAGAATGGACAGTTGAAGACGATCACGAAAGAATGCCTTGGAATTTCTAGGAGCACGGCTGGCAATGGGAAAAAACTTCCATGAGAACCATTCTCTTAAATACAACCAACTACATCCGTACCAACTTCGGGTTACGCGATAACTGCATTTGCCGAACAAAGATAGCTTCCTATATTCTTCGAAGTTTAACGGAGGAGATGCTATGTCTTTACCTTTTATATTGGTGAAACCATGGTGCAAACCATTATGAGCATGAACCCAAGATGTTACAGGATGAAAGGTGGGAGCCATCGAAATCCAACCGGCCAAACGATTCATCCACCTTTTGGGAAATAATGTTCCATGTAAGGCATCATGCCCGATGATAAGCATGACCCCAAGGGCATGACCATTGACAAAGCCAAGGATAATTTTGGCCCACCACGGTGTGAAGATGATTCCTGCGAGGGAGGTCATCCAGACAAGCAAAGGCAAAGAGAAGTGAAATAATCCGGGTAGAATTCGTTTTATTCGGTCTTTATCATTAACACTAGATCTTATCTCGTCAATTCCTGGCCACTCATAGTTTATTTTCATTCAAATATTATTTCTAAAGTTGATAGGCAAAAAAATAGAGCACTAATTTGGAGCGTAGAAGCAATTTTAAATTCAGCTTTCACAACATTAAGCAAATTAGATTCAACCCTTCTAAACTTACCCCTACAAATATATATCATTAGCAAACTTGAATATAACTTTAACAGAAAATCTATTTAAGCAAAGGCATCTCTATAAGTTTAAATAAAATTAGATATGTATCTGCTTATTTATACTTGTTCTACTATTTATTTTCATCAACCTGAGTTAAACCAAATCAACCACACTTTGCAGTTCATTAACTTTGGTTTCAATCAGGTATCTTTCATACAGCGATTCTGTCAAAGGCTTACCGTCATAGCCAATCCATTGATGGGTGGAATAATCATAAAGCTTGCAAATACAGGTGCTTCTAAAGAAACCAATCGGGGTCCAATATTCTTGAATGATTTCATTACCAAAAGAATGCTCAAGCGATTTTTGTGCCTCAGGAAGGCAATATAAAGGAACAGCCGGGTCAGCATGGTGAGCGGTATGCTCCATAACATTGCGCATGACAACACGAAGAAAATAGGGAAAAACCAAATGGGGTGCGCCATGAAGTTGCGCTTGAAAAAAGGCAGGTGAAGGAGAATCTAATTCGGAATACCAAGCCACTTTAGGGTGGGTATGTTGTTGCAGAGTGATAAATCCTATGAAGTAGTTGGAAACAAATTGCGGGAGAATAAACCCACAGGCGACCATGAAGAACGGATTCTCACCAAGGGCAAATGCAGACCAGATCAATAAACTTATCCAAGCAACAAAAAGAGTGGCCAGTTGAAGACGATCGCGCAAGAATGCCTTGGGATTTTTCGGAGCACGACTTACATTAGGGAAAAACTCCCACTTAAACCACATTTCAGTGATATACAACCAGCCACAACCATACCAGGTGCGGCTTATGCGATAACTTATTTTACCCAGAAGCGACAGCGCCCTGTATTCCTCCAAGTTTAAAGGCGGGAATCCAGCGTCTTTACCTTTGATATTGGTAAAACCATGGTGCAAACCATTATGAGAATGAACCCAAGAGGTAACAGGATGAAAGGCAGTTGCCATCGAAATCCGACCGGCCAACCGGTTCATCCACCTCTTAGGAAACAATATACCATGCAATGCATCGTGCCCGATGATAAGCATAACCCCAATTGCATGACCGTTGACAAGGCCAAGAATAATTTTGGCCCACCACGGTGCGAAGATGATTCCTACGAGGGAGGCCATCCAAACAAGCAAAGGTAATGAGAAGTGAAATAACCCAGGAACAAATTTTTTGATGCGCTCTTTTTCATTAACGCTAGATCTAATCTCACCAATTCCTGGCCACTCATAGTTTATTTTCATTCAAATATTATTTCTAAAGTTGA
>CAJCCR010000095.1 GCA_903960945.1 uncultured Planctomycetaceae bacterium | reverse complement strand
GCCATTGCGAATATATCCGCACCCCCCGGTTGGCAATCGCTGCTCTTTAGCCTACCTGCGCTTTTCGGAATTCCTTTTGCCAGCGGGCACTTCCCTCAAGCAGTAAGAAACCCCATCGAGCTTTCCAATTTCATTCGTGAAGAAGCAGGCTGGCCAACTCTGCTGCCTTTGCCCGAACTCGAAGGATGGTCTAAAGGGAATCTGCAAAAACAACTCATCAGCGTAGGCATCTGCAGGCTTGCAGGAAGGCATGACCAAGCATCAACGCTACTAAATACCATTAAAGACCAATTAAGCGTTGATACAGTTCAAAATGAATTGGGTGCGAACTATTGGGCCATGGGCGATCATGCAAACGCACTACAAGCTTGGGATAAACTGGGCACAGAACCGTTTGCGTTTTTTAATCGAGGGCTGGCACATTTAAGATTGGGCCAGGAAAAAATCGCATTCGAACAATTGCAAAAAGCTTCTGAACTCATTCCCAGTTCTTCAGGCTGGCATCATCTTGCTGTGCTTTATCAGAGTGTTTGATAGAACTTACTTAACAATAAACTTTAGTTTTTGTACGCCCGCAAGTGGTTCGAGCGTTTCTAAATTCACTTCGAATGGTCTGGAAATCGTATTGCCTGCAAGGTCTGCAACTTCCGAACCCACACGAATCGTGTACTCCCCCAATTGCCAAGCTTCATCAGCTACAAACTGCCAGCTTTTTTCTTCCAACCCCATCGAGGCTTTCCCTGCGATAATTTTACCCGTAGGCCCGACAACCATCACTTCTCTTGCAAATAAATAAGGATCGATGACATAAGGAAAGGCGATGATAAGAGCATCTTTTGATTGCATGGATGGCGGGGTTATTTTCCAATGATTGACATCCAACCTTTTACGAACTTCTGCTCCCGCGATGATTTTTTTCTCGAACCCCTGCGCCAGCTTGTTTCCTGATGCATCCAATAACTCACTAGGTATTTTAAGGGTGTAAGTTTTACCTGGCTCTAAGGGTGGCCCCAATTGTTCTCTTAAGTTGATACCCAACTTCACCCGACCTGGATGAAACCAAAGCGTCAGGCGAGTGTCGTTATCATTCCAAAGCTCGGTGCGCCTCCATGGATCATCCACCGATTTCCCTTCAGGGCCAACCAACTCAATAGCATCAAAAATCGTTTTGCTCTGCCTCATCGGCCCAGAAAAAACTATCGTGAATTTCAACAGGTTTGCAGGCACCCGATCCGTAGTAGGGTAAACCTTCAACACTCTTACCGCATCCTGAGCCTTTAAGGCTGGTGCCTTAAATTGTGAAACCTCTTTATCCTTGGTATCGGTGCGAATAGCTTTATAAGTCTTCCCCAGAGAAAATGGCTGGCTCGGAAGAAACACTAACTCTCCATTTCGAACCAAGTACTTACCAAACAAAGGTGCGCCGATTTTTCCCGTTTCATCATTGAACAACCCAACAACAAAAACACCCTCTCCATCATCATTAGAAACAGGGCCTACTTTTTTCTTCAACGGGGATGATGCATCCAATGGCAGTCGAACTTCGACTCCAGGCGAATTATCCAGTGGTTGAAAAAGAGGCGGCACCGCAATTAGCAATGCCGCCATCATGGTGATCATCATGTTTAAGAATCAATCCTAGGGAAGGGTTAAGGCCTTGAGGGTAAGGGCACCTTTATCATTTTCGGAAATTACCAGAGCATGGGCAGCATCAAGTTTATCCATGTGCGATACGCCATGAAACTCAGGAATCAACTTAATCTTTTCAGTACCAGGTTCTCCCTTGCTATCCAATCTTTTAAGGGCCTTTTCATTAATGTTGGCGTTTTCACTGATCACACCGGTTTCAATTCTGGCGGTCCAATAAGGGCTGGGGCCAAAAGGTTTTTTCTGATGATGAAAGCGGAAGGTGTTGATGAGTACATAGCTCTTACCATCTTTTTGATAGGTGAACATATGGATGGGTTTGTTACCCGATCCAAGTTCTACAATACTCTGGCCCTTGACCTTGGCATTTTCGGTGAATGCTTCGAGTGGGTATTTCACAAGCGGGGTGCAAGAGAAAGCCCCAACAAGATATTTCTTACCATTTTCTTCAAAGGGCATGAGAACGGTCATAGGGGCTTTGGTTTCCCATTTGCCATGAGCCACATGAAAAGTTTCAGCGCTGGTTAGGATCACTTCGGATTGTTTTTCAAGAGGTTGCTGAACACTATAAAGCTTGCAGGCAAATTCATCTGCAGCAACACCACTCACGAGAAGGCGATCGCTCATCCAAGCTAAGTCGGTAATTTTGGAAATGGCACCGCCAGTACCCTTTGGCAATGCAACACTTTTGAAAGCAACATTTTCGAGCGAGAATTCGGAAATCTTCCCCTGACCATCCACGGTAATAAGGTGCTGGCTCTTGGTGTCTTGCTTGCGGATAGCAAGATACGCTTTCCCTGAAACAGGATTTACCGCAAAGTGAATCAATTCAATTTCTTTAGCTGCAACGCCCAGACGTTCTGCAATTTTACCTTTAAGATCATCTACCGAAGCGGTCCATTTTTGTGGCTCACGATCCTTCGTATCGATCAATACAACCTGCCCAGCTTTGCCATCGCCTATCAGCAAAATGCCCTCAGGCTGAAAAGAAATCACATCGATGGATTGAATCTTTGGTTTGCCTTGTTCAAAGCTTGCTGCGTCGGAAAAAGTACAGGCAATCAGAAATAATCCAAGTGCAACAGTTTTCATCAGGTAGGAATTCATGGGAATCTCCGAAAAGGTAAAAGTGATATTTACCCCTTGTTTGTAAAGGGTATGGCTAATGGTGTCCAGCAAAAAAGCTTTGCGACTACTTTAAGTTTAATTAGATTTGATTACTGCTTACCAATTTGCTTTACTTGGAAATCAACATTCTCATTCTTCCCAGGTTTGATTTCAGCTTTAAGGATGGTTTTTTCATTAAATTCCGGTCCCAAGATACTTTCTTTCATTGCAATTTTCATAACAGGATCAATTTTGGCTGCGGGTTTAGATGCTTGAATTTTAACTTTCTTGGAGCCGGGTAGAACTTGGATGGTATATTTACCCTCTTTTATCATCCCCGCTCCAGGGGTCTTGCTTTTATCCACAGCTTCAAAAATGATTTCACCCTCTGCAAGGGGCTCAGATCCCAATAATACGGTTCCAGAAACTTCTGCTGGGGTTTCTGCACTATTGCACCCTAGAGAAATCAAAACCAACAAAGAAAAACCAACGCCTAAGAGTTTCATTAATAAGGTCCCAAATTATGGTTCGTTGATAACTTCCCCGCCATTGCGCGAGCCCATTGCCAGCCAAATTGCAGGGCTTATAGAATTCGTAATAAATCGAACGCTGGCATCTGCTCGTGCCATGTTCACCCCGCCTGTATGATAACTGCGAGCAAGAGAAAAAGCATTAAGCGAACTTTGAGCACCACAGGGCGCATTTGGAACTGCACCACAATAACCTTGCGTATTATCACCCACCGTCGAGTTTGGGGGAAAGATCGTGGAAAAGGTTGTTCCCGCATGAACAGTATTCCACATACGGCCTCGCACATCATGACCACCCGCAATCGAATCACTTCCCTGAATTAGTTCACTCACCATGGCGGTATTGGAAGTACCATCTGTAATGTCAGTTAGGCTGACTTTCGATAATCCATAAAAAATCCCATTTAGATTAAGGCCTCTGGGGTCTGCAGTGGGGGTCGCATAACCATTCCCATGACAGGTGATAAAGTTAATGTGAAACCCCTGAGCATTACCTGCGGTAGCTGCAATCTTTGGGCTAGCAGGATCTGAAGAACACAAAAATATGGAAAGCACCTTGGTTGAAAATAAAGCCGTATAAGTGTTTCCACCTGCGCCTAACAAGGAGTCAAGTTGCGAACCGATTGCACTCTGCTCAAGGTAAGGCAAAATAGTCCCAGCCCAATTGGAACGATCATTATCTTTCAGCACACCACCACCAGCGCTTGAGGCATACCCTTGCGGCTGCCCCATGGGAAACACGGAATAGGTTCCATGATAGTTATGAAGTGCCAAGGCTATTTGTTTTTGCTTGTTGGTACAACTCATCCGCGCTGCAGCTTCACGAACTTTTTGAACTGCTGGTAACAACAACCCTATCAATATTGCAATAATCGCAATCACGACCAAAAGCTCTATCAGAGTAAATGCTTTATGCTTAGGTGGTGTCTTCATTGCGAAACTCTTGTAAAGACTCAATGATATAAAGAATTACTTAAATATCTTACAAAAATAGTCACATGTCAATCAGGTTCAAAAATTATGTGGCTATTCAGGCAACTAACAAATTGGATGAATACACCTTACTCACGGAGTTAATTCCAAGGAAAAACAATTACCCAATTTAAAACGCCCCTTCCGGCCTTTGCCATGCAACCTAAACCCCCAATATGAAAGCCCTTGTTTTTTAAAGGGGATAGGTTATATGCACAAACATATTCAGGATAATACAATGCGGTGGATTCTTATATTAATACCGATAGTTTTTTTTGGTTGCTCTTCGATGAGGACCAAGGATACCGCACGCACTGAAACAAAAAACCCAGCTCCTAGGTTGTTAAGTTCAGATATTTTAAATGAGGAAGAAATTCCAGTAAACCAAACGGTGTTGGATCGCATCAGATCCCATTTCCCTTGGAACAAAGCACGGGCCCCTTTATCTTCAACAACCATCAGGATCATGAACGATTATCTTGAAGATAATGAACTTGAAGCTCTAAATATCGAGTTTCAAATAGAAACTCCCAAAGATGATTGGAACAGATTAGAAGCAAATACATCCATTAATCCTTTGCTTAAATATTCTTTGGGTTCCTTTGATTGGCTTAGTAATAAAATTACGAAACCCAGCTTCTGGGGAAGGAATTATTACGATCCTTACACCAATACGATGCATATAAATTCAAATAATAACCTCGAAATAATGGCGGAAATGTCCTACGCAAAAATAATACAAAGACAAAGTTATCCGGGCTTATATGCATTGGGTTCAAAACTCCCATTCATATCCATTTTGGTACAGAAGCAAAAAACCAATGAGATGATTGCTTACGCAAAATTAAAACAAGACTGGGAGCTGGAAAAGGCTACTATTCGAAAAATGTATCCCGGTATGCTTAATGGATCATCAAAAGATATCGCACGTGTTGCTGGGATTTTTTTTGGCCCTTTCTATCTAAGACCGGCTATAAGCGTTGGCGGAGTCCTAGTTGGCTATACCGTTGCAGAGTGGGAAATTTCCCAAAGAGAAAATGAAATCATCAAGGTTGGATATCCGCAAAAACAAGAGAATCCTCTTATTAAAACAGACTCGCAAATCGAAAGAGCTTCTTACGTCAAATAACAAAATGGTTCATAATCATACTAGTAAGATCTTTGCCATTGAAGATGGATCGAAAACCTTTAAGGGCCACCGGGTCTTTAGTCAACAACATTCCCATGGGCAATACCATCAACGCAGACAATTTCTTTTTTATAACAATCAAACTCCTGGTAATTTCTCGGTTTTTAAGGTTTTTTGGATTCCATTAGTTTTAAATAAACTGTTGCATAACGCTTGCCAAACTCACGATAAGATGCTGCATCAAAGTGAACCTTATCGCCCTTATGCCTAAGGCCCTCTGCACTCACATAAGCAGTGAAGGGTATTTTTTTTACAATATCTTGGTGGGCTTGATCCACCTTTTTATGCGCAGCATCCCAAGGCATATCTGTAAACTGGCCCATCTGGCCAACAATAAACGGAACCTCAGGTGCCTCTAATTCTTTACGGAATCTTTTGACCAAGCCGTGCAACTTTTCCTCATAGGCACTTGCAAGAGGTTCCTTGGAATCGGATTCCCCTTGGTGCCAAAGGATGCCTTTCAAAACTCCTGATTTCAATGCAATCGTGGATCGCTTGCTTGTATCATCCCACGGATGGCTTTTTGTTGGCGCGTAAAACTCGCCCGGCTTCCAGCTATCAATAGGCGAACCACCCACGGCACATGGAATCAAGCCGATGGTGATGCCGGGATTTGCATCTGCAATTCGTAGGGCAAATGTTTTGCCTAAGCCAGTTCCAGCAGCAGGTTTATCAAAGTGCAATGGGTCAACTGCACTTGCCCATTCTCCTGATTTATTCAACATCATAACTCTGGGATCGGGTGTTTTATCTTGTGCATCCACCACTCCCCTGCCTGCCATATTCGATTGTCCAACCAATAAAAACAAATGGAACTTTTCCTTTGCAGGAAGTTTGATTGGTTCTTCTGCAGTGGAAAATGGCGCAACTAAAAGCGCTACTACAAAAGTAAGAAAATAATGTTTCACGATATTCCTTGTTTAAGAATCAAACGCCCTTGGGAATCGCCCAATGGCCGCCTTCACGATAAGTTCTACGAACCAATTTGTCTGCCTGAGGTAGATCGGTGACTTTTTCCATCACAGGATCGAACGAAAAACTTTTGTTTAATCTGCAGGCGATATTTGCAAGGTGGGCAAGCGAGGCACTAAGGTGCCCCTCTGCAATATCGCCATTGGGAAGTTTACCCGAGTGAATGCAATCAATAAAGTTTTGGTGGTGTGCGGCAACATCAGTAGAACCCTTACCCGATTCGATAAGCTTGTTTCTCGGGCCAAAGAGTTGCCAACCTTCATTTTTCCCAAGGATGATCATTCCCTTTGTGCCATAAAAGGCATTCCCGTTTTCAAAACCTTCCTGAATGTAAGGCGACCAAATTCGATGCTCATAAATCAACTGCTTAGCCTTGCCTTCCTTGGAAGCACCCGGATATTCAAATGCACAATACATGGTGTCGGGGAATTGCTGGTCATCATTGAAGAAACTTTTGCCCCCTAATGCTGCAATGGTGGATGGGTGGGTGTTAACACCAAGACCCCAGCGGGCGATATCGATTTCATGAACCCCATCGTTTCCTGCATCGCCGGTGCCAAAATCAAACCACCAGCGCCAGATGCCTGGCAACAGATTGGATTGAAAGGGTCGCAGTGGAGCAGGTCCGATCCAAAGATCATAATCGAGATTATCAGGGGGGTTGGATGCTTTTTGTTTACCGGTATCTCTACGCAGTTGACTGTTCCAGGCTTTTGAGACCAAAACCTCACCAATTGCACCTTCATTAATTTTCTTCATTGCTTCCTGAACATGGGCGGTACTGCGCGATTGGGTACCTACCTGCACGATTTTTTTATTCCTTCGGGCAGCCTCAATCATCAATTTGCCTTCACGAATATTATGGCTGCAGGGTTTTTCGACATACACATGCTTACCCGCATCACACGCAAGAATTGTTGCGGGGCCATGCCAATGATCGGGGGTTGCAATCCAAACTGCATCAATCGATTTATCATCCAGCACCTGACGCAAATCCTTCACGCCCTTAGGTTCTTTCCCCTTGGCGGCCTGAACCAACTTAACAGCATTAGACAGCCTGATTGCATCAGGTTCACAAATATAATCAATACTTACATCCTTGCGTTGCACCAACAATTTAAGATGATTGGTTCCCATGCCTCCAGGCCCGATAAAACCAACCTTGAGGGTCGTTTCAGCGGCTTTGGCGTTTGCTGCAATCAGGGCACCGGTTCCCAACGCAAGATTTTGTTTCAGAAAAGTTCTTCGGGGATGAATTGCCATGATGGTTTGATCCTTGTATCAGCAAGGCAGGAAATAGCAGGCGTGAGATTTACTGTTGTTATACTAGCAAAGTTGATCTCGTTCACAACAGAAAAGGAAAGCGTGTTTCGCCCACGTTTAAGTATTTCGACGCAGTCGTATCGGGTTAATGAGTTTCCACACAGGTATTCGACTTCACCAAATGCTCTGGCCATGGATGGGCGAGGGGATTCCGCCCTTTCAGGGCTGATAATATTTTTGGGTCCCCATTCCCAGGGCGTTGCCCTGGG
>CAJCCR010000094.1 GCA_903960945.1 uncultured Planctomycetaceae bacterium | reverse complement strand
GCGAGAGTTATATGTTTAATTTTATTCGAATACTCTTCCTTACCGTGAGCTTGGTTGGTTTGCTATTAAGTACTAACGCAGTCGGGCAGGAAAAGAAAAAAACAGAGAAGCCTCCAGAACCGCCCAAAATTCTCATGGTGATCCCTCCCTTCATGGAGCAGGAAAAGACAACGAAAATTCTTCTCAGGGGCAAGCAACTCGATCTTGTTACCTCGGTGGAAGCTGCAGGGAAAAAAGTAAAAATTATTCGCAAGGGCAAAGCAGGGGTTCCCCAGGGAATGTCTGCAGACAAGCTTGGCGATACCGAAGTCGAAATTGAAATAACTTCACAAAAAGAAGACCGTCTGGAATTGGTTGCGAAAATAGATGCATTGAATTCCAAGCCTTTTGAGTTGCTGGTCAAGAATGGCATAATCTTAGAGAAAGAACCAAATCAGGGTTTCGCCCAAGCACAAGAGTTAATGATTCCATCCATGGTGCATGGCAAAATTCAAGCAAATCAGGATGTTGACGTTTTTAAAATAAAAGCTGTTCCTGGGAGTTTGATCCAAGTTAAAATTCATGCAGAAAAATTTGGCTCGCCCTTGGATGCCATGCTTACGGTTTATGACGCAGATGGGATTAAACTTTTTTTTGCGGATGACTCGAAAGAATTACGGGATGCATCTTTAAGTTTTAAGATGCCTGCTGCAGGAATGGTAAATCTTTGTATACAAGATGCGCATGATCGAGGCGGGGATTTGTTCCATTATTTGTTAGAGGTGAAAAAATAAAAACGCCACAGGAGATTGCTCCCCTGTGACTGACTCGAGAAGACTCGCCCAAAGTCTGTCCCAAGCTAACCTAATTATAGGCGCAATCTGGAAATTTATTTCTTTAATCTTGTTAAAGAAATAAAATAGTACGCTAAACAACTAAAGAATGAGATGTATTTACTATCGCTTTTTACGTAAAAGATACGGCTTTTCACGATTTTTAAGGATTTTTGCCTCTCTCGGTTCGCTACAAAATCCCAAGAAAGTTAAGCAATAAGTTCCTTGATAATGCCAGTGCTATCGCCATGGCGCTCGGCTTTAATACCAAGGCCATGAAGCAAAGTGAGCCATGCATTGGAAAGTGGGGTGTTCTTAGGCAACGAAATATGCTGCCCACGCTTTAACCCTGCACCACCCCCAGCTAGAATTGTCGGACAGTTATCAAGGTAATGGATCGTACGAATATTGCTACCATAGGCTAGCACGGTATGATCAAAAAGGCTGGTGCCATCAGGTTCTTTGGTTGTTTTGAGTTTATCGATAAGACGGGCGAGAAGTTCACTTTGGGCGATATCCCGTTTCTGGGATGCTTCCATACGCTCGCCAGGTGAATAATGGCTCATATCATGTGGCGCAACTTTGATTGCAAGGCTTTGAAGCAATGTACCAACAGGTTGGCGATAAGTAATCACCCGTGTGCTATCGGTCTGAAGTGCAGCAACGATAATATCATACATAAGCGCAACTTCATCACGCCCAGCAAGCCCCTGCTTGGGTTCAGTAAGTGCAGCTTTGGGTTTGAGTACATTAAGCCATTGCTCGTCTTTACCAAGGCGAGTTTCAATGTCTCGAATACTCTGAAAATACTCATCCAATTTAGCGGTGTCGGTCTTGTTCAAGCTTCGTTGCAGGTCACCTGCATCGGTTAGCACTGCATCCAAAACACTTCGCTTTTGTGCAAGCATTGCTTGTCGTTCGGCAATAGGCGTGGTATCCGCAGAGAACAATTTATGAAAAGCAAATACTGGATTATCGAGACCAGCAACAGGCTTGCCACGGGAATCCCATGCAAGGGAAAGTCCGGGGCCATGGCCCGAATTATTTACATCAGGGCTATTTAATTGAAGCGATGCAAAGCGAGTTTCTTTACCAAACTGCAATGCTGCAACTTGATCTACGGAAATACTATTGTGCATACTCTGACCGGGTTCAGCATAGCGATTCGCACCCGTAAGCCAGAAGGTGCTGCCCCAATGGGCTTCATTAGCAAATTTGTTTGAAAGCCCTTGAACAACCGTGAAATCTGCCTTGTGCCTTGCCAGGGGAACCAACCCAGGAGGCAAAAGATAATCGGCACCCGTTTGTTTCAAATCAGGAAACCATGTTTCATTAGTTACGCCCCAGCCAAAGTTGAGAAACACCGCACGTTTGGGGCGGGCCTTTTCAGCAGTAGCTGCAGGCGCCAACTTGCGAAAACCAAATGATTCAAGCGCAGGCAATGCAATTAATGCACTTGCACTACGAAGAAAATGACGCCTAGATTGTTTTGTTTTCATATTTATTCACTTTGTTTGAAAAGCTTTACTCTTAACCAGTTCATGGATGAATTCGCGAATTACAAATTCTTTTTTGCCTGCCTGAGCAACCATGTTTGAAGCGAGATCTTCATCACTAAACCCATAAGGTCGACCAAGGGAATATTCAATCAATGCCTCTGCCAGACCGCGGGAAAAGTCTGCGGGTTTGGAAGCCACGATGTCGCGAAGTTCAAAATAATCCTTGAAAGCCTGACCTTTATGAAATGCCCCGGAGGGGTCGATGGTCCAACTTTTCTTGCCCACACCCTTTTTCTCATAGGAATCCTCAGTTCGCCATTTACCAACCGCATTAAAATTCTCTAATCCAAAACCAATCGGATCAATCTTACGATGACAGCTTGCACATTGTGGTTCTTCTTGGTGCGCCAAAAGTCTTTCACGGGTGGTCAGTAACTTGCCTTCTAACCGGGTAAGTTGAGGCACTGCAGGTGGTGCGGGTGGAGGGGGATCATTAAGAAGGAACTTTAAAACCCAAACGCCCCGCTCTACCGGGCTAGTAACTTCGCCATTGCTTCCCATTGCCATGATCGCTGCCATACCTAGCAAACCACCGCGAGGCGATCCCTTAGGAACTGCGACCTTGCGGAATTCATCACCACTTATGCCATCGATGCCATAATAATTTGCAAGGATACCATTGATTACAACATAATCAGATTTCAATAAATCACGCACGCTACTATTTATACGAAGCACATGCTCGAAAGTTCGAAAAACTTCATTGCGAGCCGCGGCTTTCGTGCTTTCATCAAAATCACGATAAAGCTGGGTGTTAAACTGAAAGAAATCCAAGCGGTCCATTCGAAGCCATTGATGGGTAAAACCATGTACAAACTCCCGTGACTTGCTACTCTCGATCATGCGATCCACCTGCAATGCAAGCACTTCTGGCTTCATCAGATCACCACTCCTAGCTAGCGTAAGCAGTGTTTCATCTGGGGGCGCGCTCCATAAAAAATACGAAAGACGAGTTGCAAATTCCAAGGGTGTCAGTGCGCGAGGAGTCTTTTCCTTCGCTGGTTCGCTGAGGTATAGAAAATGTGGTGTGGCTAAGACTACGCTTAGCGGTTCCTTAATTGCATTTTCAAACTTATCCCCCGCCTTGACTCGCATATCAAAGATCTTCACTAATTTTTCGATATATTCTGGCTTGGGTACCTTATCACGAAAAGCACGAACAGCAAACGTCTCGATAATTTTCCGGGCATGATCTCGCTCACTTGCACTATTCTTGTTTTCAAAAACTACCGGGATTATTTTCGCCCTTGAATCACTGGCAACCAATGGGCCCTCGTATTCAATCCAGTCGATCCACAAAACTGGGTCGCGCTGTTTAGAATCAGTGATGGCACGGGTGCGACCAGGCAGACTAATGG
>CAJCCR010000093.1 GCA_903960945.1 uncultured Planctomycetaceae bacterium | reverse complement strand
TTGCTTCTGGGAATGGTTTTTGGAAATGAATCATGCAATAAGGGATGACCATTACAGGGATTGCCCAAGCGCCCATTACTCCCATTAGGCAATGCACCATAAAGCCACGGAAGAAGAATTCCAAGGCGATGAATTGCATTGCATACATCAACTCCCAAAGGATGAACCCTGCGCCTATCCCGACATTTATATTCGGTTCATAAAAGGGATATACATGAAGAAAATGAATCTGAGTGGAGGCGAAATAAATCAAGGGCGCCATCCCAATGAAACCAGGAAGTATAAACATCATGGTGTCACGAAAGCTGGCGAATCTGAAACCGTAGTCACTAAGCTTTTCTCTCAAAAACAACCGAACCATCAGGGCGGGAATTATAAAATAACAAAGCAGACACCCAAATGCCCAGACCGTAAGCCTGCCTAACGGATCTGAAATTCCAGCTTCCAACTGGCCTGCAAACTCTCGCAGTTGAAGAAATTCAAGAAGTTTCACCAGTCGATATTGTTCATTTTGAAGAAAGAAAAACCGTAAAAAAAGCAAGCAACCCACAGAGCCAATCAGCCCACACCATGCTTTAAGGTTTTTCGAAACATCATCTGCCCGCTGTAAGGAATTAGCTTGTTCGATAGGTTCAAAAAACCAATCACGCCAAGTCTTATTGTGTGAATCAGGCGTTTGGTTGCTATCCATCATGGAACCTTTGAACACAGGGCCACCAAACTTTATCCAGCAGTCATTTCAAATCCTGCAATGCTGCCCGTGCTGCTTCCAAACTTACCTGCTTCTACCCCAAGCCGTTGCAACATGGAGACATAAAGGTTACTGAGTGGCGGATTCTTTTTCGGATCAAATGCAAGGTGCTGGCCATGCTTGAAACCACCACCCGCCACGATGATAGGCATATTCTTGTTATCGTGACTGCTGGCGTTACCTAGGTTACTGCCGAACAGAATTGTGGTGCGATCAAGCAGGTTGTTCCCTTGTTCCTTCGTTTCCTTCAACTTAGTAAGTAGTTCACCAAAGAGTTTCATTTGCTGAATTTCAACAATACGCAGCTCTGCGAGTTTTGCAGGATCTTGCCCATGGTGCGAAAGATTGTGCCAATCTTGCGTAACACCGGGGATGATGGGCACTGCATTAAGTCCATGCAATGCGAAAGTAATGAAGCGGGTGGAATCAGTCTGAAGAGCAAGTTGCATCATGTCGATCATCAAACGCACGCACGCGGGAACTTCGAGATTATTGGTAATGTCAACGGGCGGCTTGGCATCCACTTTTGGCTTGGGCTTTTTCGACCACTCTTGCGCTTTGACCATGCGGTTTTCAACTTCGCGCACTGCGGAAAAATATTCATCAAGTTTTTCGCGATCCTGTTTACCCAACCCCTTTTGGAACCTCTTTGCTTCCTCCAAAACAGTATCCATGATACTTTCGCCCTGTTGAAGCTTTTGAACCTGTGCTTTAACTTCGGTCGGGGTGCCATTGACAAACATTTCGCGGAAAACTCGCGATGCCCTAGATTCAGAAGGAATGGGAACACCACTGCGAGTGTAAGAAAGCCCTCTGCTGGAATGGGAGGAAAGAACGAGCGCTCCTATTCTGGTATCAGGAACCAGGCGTTCGATTGCATATTGATCCAGCGAGATGGAGTTTTTGAAATTATCAGCACGGGGGTGGGGCGCGGCGGTTAGGTAGCACATTTCCGTAGGGTGCCCACCATCTACATCAGGGTGCGAAAGCCCTGAAAACACTGTAAAATCGTTGCGAAATTCCTTGATCGGCTCAAGGTAGGGCGTGATGTCGTACTCTTTCCCTGCCTTCGTAGGAAACAAATTAGGCGTATGTAAACCTAGGTTGGTGTTGATGCAAATCATCCTACGCAATGGTTTCGCGGGCGACTCTGCGCGCAGGGGAAGCATGGCATCCAAAAAAGGTAGTGTCAATGTAACACCAGCACCTCGAAGGAAATTTCGACGGGAGAGCTTTTTATAATTATTCATACATGCCTTCACTTGGTTAGAAACAGTTCGCTTGACACGATTGAATGTACCAGAGTTCGAAGTCCGTAATCAGATTTTTTGGCATCGGCCAGAATAGCGTTGATCGCCTTCTCGTCTGTAAATCCCACCGTATGGCCTGTGGAATAAACCATAAGTTTTTCGGTAATAGATCGCGCTATTTGTTCAGGATCCGCCAAGATTAACTTCTTAAAATCTTCGATGGTTTTGAATGAACGCCCATCGGGAAGTGTATCGCCCGAATCTACGGGCAACCCTAATCCATATTGGTATGCTGCAAGGTATTTCCCCAATGGGCCGAATCGGTTGTTTACCGCAAACTTGCGATCGCTTACTACAACTCGGTATTTGTCGCGCCAACCACCGATAACATCATAATTCTCAAGGGCAAATCCGGGGGGATCAATTCGAGTATGGCACGAAGCGCAGTTCTCGGTTTGGCGGTGCTTGGCGAGTTGTTCTCGTATGGTAACCGCGCCCCGAATATCGGGCTCGATTGCAGGAACATTCGCTGGAGGTGGCGGCACGGGTTTTCCCATAATGCGATCAAGCATCCAAACGCCTCTGACCACTGGAGATGTCGTGGTTCCATTGGCCGTTACTTTCAAAACGCTAGCGTGGGTGATTACCCCACCGCGATGGTATTCGGGTTTGAGTGCGACCTTGCGAAAATCTACACCATAAACATCAGGGATATTATAATGCTTGGCAAGTCTGCCATTAAGCATTGCAAAATCTGAGTCAATGAAATTGCGCACCCCCAAATTTTCTTTGAGCAGTTCGTTAAAGAATAAGTGGGTCTCGCGCACGGAAGACCACTGTAGAAATTCTTCGTATTCAGGGTAAAGGCTTTTATCCGGAGTGGTCGCACTGATATCGCGTAATCCCAACCATTGCCCGGTGAAGTTTTCCGTAAAGGCTTTCGATTTCGGGTCTTTCAACATTCGTTCGACCTGAGCACGA
>CAJCCR010000092.1 GCA_903960945.1 uncultured Planctomycetaceae bacterium | reverse complement strand
TTAGTGTTTTTATGGCTTATAGCTAAATAAATGTTTGAGTTGTTAGAGAAGGCAGCCATCGGTTTGATGGCCGCCTTCTCAGGGTGTTCATTTATAAGGCATTAAATCTTTATTTTTCTAATTGGTTTTAAGTTTTGGTGGCCTTAATCTTGGTTGCAATTTCAATTGCAAGCATTCGAATTAATTGGTGCAAAATAGTCTGAACCTCCGTATGTTTGGTTTTACTGGTTTCTGGGTTTTCGCTTGGGCTATTATCTAAAGTTTCGGTATTCATGAGGTTCCTTTGTTAAAGGGTATTTGAAATTGCAAGGGTCAAAAAAAAGACCCCCGCCATTGATTAGTGGCGGGGGCTTTTGGTTTTAAATCAGCAGGTGATTTAAGATTCTGGGTTTGGCTGGTCTGGGCGTTCAACAGGATTGAACTTATATCTGGGGTGCTTGTGTCTTTTGATCTTGCTGTTTTCCGGAGGCGGTTCATTTAACTGGATGTATGGATCAGTGATTCCTAATTCCTTCATCTTTTTATCCAATGCCAAAGCCCGTTGAACAGCAGTTGAAGTGATGCCAAGGATTTTGGCAGCCTCGCGTTGATTCTTCCCAGATGCAATCAGGGCGGTTGCTTCTGTGCGGAAAGCCTCCCTTTGCGGCAGGTCAAATAGATCTACAACCATGGATTTCCTAAGTGCAGGTGAAAGACTTTCCATCCCAGAGATATGAGGCAAAAGGCTTGCTAAGTTAAGTTCGAAGTAAGCCCTCAGGACGGGTGAACCACCATCACAATGCTGGAAAGGGCGAACAACTATTCGGTCAATCAGTTGTCTTAAAAGCCTGCCAAACTCCTGGGAGTTTTTTGCCAGAGATTGCATATTCTTCAAAACCATAGTTTTTATTTCTTCCACGGAAGGCATTTTTGGGATCAAGTCCGTGGTTGTTAGACTCGAACTCAATTCGTAAGCCAGTTGAGCTTTTGTGGCTTCAAGAGTTTTTAATTCAGCTATCAAACTTGCGCTATGGCCTGTCTCTCGAATTGCAGCCATGATGTTTTTCATCTGCTTGGTGTTAGCATCCTGTTGGGTTTGTAGTTTTCGTTGCCGTTGAGAGGCACTGCTTTTGGAATTCTTAAGCTCCTTCTCGATTTCCTTTAAGAGAACTTCATCGAAATCCTTGAGTGATGAAATTTCTTTTTCAATGGCAGTAATGATTTTATTACCTGCCTTTTCGGAATTAATTGAAGTGCCATTCCAGCATTGGTATTTAAGTGCCCCACTGCAAGCCAGACTGTTTTTCTGGCCATGGGCGCCATAAACTAAAAGCCTTCCACAGACTGCGCACTCAATGTGTTGCCCCGGCCAAATGGTTCTTTTTTTGGAAACATTTTTTCTCGTATCTATCCCCCCAGTGCCTTTACGGCGATACTTTACATTTTTTTCATCCAACTTCTTGATGAGCTTGTCATATCTTGCGGGTTCAATAAAAGCGAGATGGGGGCAATCGCGTTCCAGCAATTCTTCGGGTGGTGCAGCTACTGATTTATGTCGCCCTGTTTTATTGACTCGCTTGCTTATTTTTCGATTGCGAACCCGTAAACCTTTGAGAATGGGGTTATGCATTAGTTGCGTTACCAAACTGCATGTCCACTTTTTTGATCGGGCGTGGGGCGGAAGTTCCACCTTGGTATCATTAAGCCAATCAGCAACTTCAGAGTAACTTGCCCCGTTTTCCAGAAGGCGGAACATTTCATCGTAGATCGGTTGGGCCTCTGGATCCTTGGATAATTCGGAATCGTTTTTTGCTCCCAGAGGTTTGATGATCCCAAAAACTTGAACTCCCAGAACCCCGCCATTTTCAAAACGATTCCTCAAGGATCTGCGAATTCGTTTTGATGTGTCGGCGTTGTACATTTCGTGGCGCATAGATGCGAAGCCGGCATTAAGCCGCCAATTATCAGTGCCGGTGTCGATATGGTCATTAATTGCAATGAAGCGGGTTTCAAAATCTTCGCAGAGTTCACAAAATATTTGTGAGTGGATTCTGCGAGAAATGCGGGCAAGGTCTTCGGTTAGTGCTAAATCGTAGTTGTTGGCTTCTATGTATTCGAGAGCAAGCAAATATTCCTTTCGATCTAAAACCTCGCCACTGCCCCTGCTAGCAATCATGGTGAGCTTATAAGGCAGACCAGCGTTTTCGTTAAGCCATTTGCGGTAGAGTTGCTCTTGGTCTTCAAGGCTCTTGGCGTCTTGATGAACCGTGGAAATGCGGGCGATGCCAAGCACTTTTAGGGTGTGTCCGTTTCTAGCCAAAAGTGCTGGCTGTAAATTTGCTGTCATTGCTAAACCTCCATGTGGTTGCAAGTTAGGGATCTATTGGGTTGTAAAAGTTTTTAATTTGATCCCCATATTGCGATTATTGCCGAAGATGAAAAAAAGTGTTGGTAGATCTAGCCGAGGGTCCAAAGTTGTCCTTAATTAGGGAAACCCTTAGAAATTGGTGATATTATTGGAGTTTTCGAATATTTAGTAAAAACCAAGAATGATCCTTGTGCACCTTAAAGCCATATGCTAATATTGGTGCATTAGGGCCTGTAAGTGTCATAAAGTTTAATATTAAGGGGGATTATGGTTAAGTCTAAAGACCGATCTACGATCAAGTTTGATCTGAAGAATGAAATAATTGCTGCTTTGAAAATCGAAGCCGCTGTAAAGCAGATTGATCCTCGGGATGTTCTCGAGAATTTAGTACTTGAACATTTGACAAATTACGTTGTCTTAGCAACCCAAAATAAGCCCAAGGAGTAATCATGGAAGTGCTATTAACTAAGAAAGATGTTGCAAAAATTATTGGGGTCTCAGAGAAGACTGTTGACCGCTTTAGGAATCGTAAAACCAACAGGCTTAAATGTTTGAAGGTTAGCGGTACCGTGCGATTTGAACGACAAGACGTTGATGATTTTATTAAAAAGCATAAGAGTTAGGTTTTGCAGATATATTCTGGCATACCTTAAGGTTGCTCATTCTTTGAGCTAGCTACAATGATTTGGTGCTGGTTAGCAAGACTTCCGTTATGCTAACCAGCATCAAATCATAATTTTTGGCTAATGGGTTCTTAATAACCTTAAGGCCACTAGGGCCTTAAGGTGCAATTGGCTACATCCTATCACTTTTTTATACCGCTTACAATTTTGCATCCTCACTACTGTTTAATCTGAATTCGGGTAAGCCGCTTACAATTATTGTTTGATCGTAAGCATCTGCATCATCGTAAGTTTCCAAGGTTAAGCGAATATCGCTATGGCGCATGTGCTTCTGCCTGAGGGCAGGGCTGATTTTTGCCCGGC
>CAJCCR010000091.1 GCA_903960945.1 uncultured Planctomycetaceae bacterium | reverse complement strand
TAACATCCGAATACATGTCAAGAAATCGATCACCTGTGCTACTAAAAGCGTGCCCACTTTGCGACCATTCCTGTGCAATCTGAGCATGGCAACTCGCACAATTTTGCTCACCTTCCAAAGGATGAACCCATTCGTAATTGGCAGCATCACCAGACGGTGTTTTTTTAAGTCGAACCGTATTCCCTTTCTTTTTAAGCCGATCATGTGCAATGAAGTAGCCTTCGCAGGCAACCGCAAAATTACTATCCGCTAAAGGGTTTGCGATATCGCAACGACCCAATACATTCGTTTGAATTAGATCAGAATTATGTTCAAAGGTAATGAATGCCCCTTCGATAGGGCCACTAGGGCCAACAACAAGAATTTGCAAAGCAGGAATTTGTTGGATCCAAACCAATAAGGTTTGAGGCAAAAAGCCCATCAGAATTGTTAACGCCAAAACTGCTTGAACCGGACTGCGCATGGGCGATTTATCCAGTCGTAATCAAATTTTCAAAAGCGAACCCAATGCTTGTGCTGATTGTAACGCAGCTTTCCGAACCGAACTTTTCCAATCGGGATCATCGGGAGAAGTGGGAAAAGTAACCCCGCGGGAACTGTTTACAATTGCCCCCAAACCATCCTCACGAAACGAAGGCCGGACCTCGTCAAGGCCACCCCCCTGCGCACCAAACCCTGGAACCAAAAACCACATCTGAGGAAACTCTGCTCGTAAAGCAGCAGCTTCTTGCGGAAATGTCGCCCCGACAACAGCCCCAGCATCGCCCAACCCGCATTCTCCGATATGCCCTTCATTCCATTTAGAAAGTGCCCTTGCAACATGGTGATAAAGAGGCTTACCTGAAGACTCAAGATCTTGAAACAACTTGGCACCAGGGTTGCTGGTACGAACCAGCAGAAATATTCCGCCATTCACTTTTCTGGCTGCTTTCAAGAAAGGCTCAACTGCATCAAAACCAAGATAAGGATTAACCGTCATAGAATCGGCGGGCCAGCTGGCGTATTCATGGCTCCCGACGTGCCCACCAAATACAGCCTCTGCATAGGCAGTGGCAGTACTAGCGATATCACCCCTCTTGTTATCCATAATAGTAATCAGCCCAAGAGATCTCGCCTTCTGCAGCAACTTGCGCAGAACTTCCATCCCTTTGGGCCCACAGTTTTCAAAAAAAGCACTCTGCGGTTTCACCACGGGCACCAATGGCGCAACTATTTCTAAGACTTCGGAACAAAACTCGAGATAAGCTTCAGCGACTGCTTCCGGGGTGGCATCCGCAAACTTGCTGCGAATCGCTTTGGGAAGACTTTCCCAGCGAGGATCAAGGCCCACACATAACGGAGTTTTCTTCAGAATGATTTTTTCTGCAAGCCTGTCCGAAAAATTCATGTCAAACTCCTTGCAAGAGGCCCAGGCCTTTTTGCAGACCCAAAATACCATTCAATCGTAGCTTTAACCGCATCACAAACAGGGGTTGTTGGCTGCCACCCCAGATCATTCCTTGCATTCGAAATATCAAACTTATTGCTTCGTGTTACCAACCCAACGCTATAGCGCGTAATATGAGGAGGCCTTTTAAGCAGAATCAATTTGCCTATAAACTCGGATACGAATCCTGCAATATAAGCCATGCGAATAGAGTAAACTTTCCGCACTCTGGGATACCCCAGAGAATCAGAAAGCAAAGCGAGAAACTCTTTTTGGGTTATCTCACCTGGGTTACTTAAGTTGTAGATTTTCCCTGCGGATTTTGGATTCTGCCCCGCTTTGATAACGCCATCTGCAACATCGCCCACATAAAGCACATTGAGCATATTTGACCCATCGCCTGCCTGAGCAATTCGGTTCAACCTGAATGCAGCAAGTACTCTGGGCAAAGAGGTACGATCTCTGGGGCCAAAAAACCAAGTGGGCCTCAGAATCGTAATCTCACCTTGATACTTTCTCCAAAGGGCTTCTGTCTGCAATTTTGCCCGGATGTAATTATCTGCCCGCCATAGGTATTGGCCCGTAGGCGCAGACTCATCAATCGGAAAACTACTATCTTTGGGATGCCCATACACCGTGATCGAACTGACATGAGCAACTTTTTGCACTTTGTTAACGGTGCAGGCGATGACCAACGATTCCACCGGTTTAATAATATTCTCAACAAAGTCTCGCCAAGGGCCCCACTCCCCAACCTTGGCAGCACAATGATAAAGCGTGTTACAACCTTTTAGAGCATGATTCAGAAATTCTTGATCGATCAAACTGCCCCTTAAAACCTCAACTCCAAGGCTTTCTAAAAAAGAGGTGTCGCTGTTAGATCGAACCAAAGCCCGCACGCTACGGCCTTGCCTAACAAGCTTTTCCACTACATGGCTGCCTAATAATCCGCTCGCGCCTGTTACAACATCCAAAGCACACCTCATCGTCCTTAATGAAAAATCATACCTTTGCCGATTTTTCCACTTATATCAATTATAAGGGTTTTTCGTGTTCTAAGCACTAGGATAAATAATCTATCTCCCCCACTAATTAGTATGCGGCAGAAGGGCTAATTAACCTTGGGAAAAGTGCTTGCATTTGGTTAATTATTATCAGGTCATTTAATGTTAACTACCAAGCAAGCTACAAAGGTATTAATATGAACCGCAACTTAAAAGGGAAAAGAATTCTTATTACCGGGGCCTCCCGCGGAATGGGCGCTGAACTCGCTAGGCTTTGTGCCAAGGCTGGCGCAAGATTGGCCTTGGTTGCTCGCTCCAAAATTGAACTCGAAAACCTTGCATCTGAACTAACAGCCCTCGGCGCTGATGCCAAAGCCTTTCCGACCGATATCACTTGTAATATCGAGCGGGATAATCTCTTCCGAGAAATTAAAGACCACTTTCACGAACTCGACATTTTGGTTAACAACGCTGGTTCTGGTTCATGGAATCATTTTGTTGATGGCAACGAAGAAATAGTTCGCCAACTCATGGAAATCAACTTCTTTGCACCAGCAGAAATGATCAGGCAATCTATCCCCCTGTTGGAAAATGGGGATCAACCTGCAATTGTTAATATTGCATCCATGACGGGAAGAAGGGCGATGCCCTCTTGGACAGAATACTCTGCTAGCAAGCATGCACTAGTTGGCCTTACCGAGGCATTAAGAGGGGAAATGGCAAGGTTCGATATTGATGTATTATTAGTGTTACCCGGCTTAACTATTACGCCTTTTTGGGAAAATCTTTCACTTAAGACGGGAAGAGCAAACCTTGGTATTGAAAAAGGGATGACTCCACAAGTTGCAGCAAAGGGAATATTAAACGCTATACTATCCAATAAGACAGAAACGGTTTTGGGTTGGGATGCCCTATGGATGCTTCGATTGGACAAATTCTTCCCAAAACTTGTGAACTGGTTGCTGGCTCGTCGCGTAAAGCAACTTTATGCCACTCGTTAAAACATTAACTAATCTTAATCCTTGTATAAAGTAATAAGACAATAATCGCAGGAGAGACAAAATATGTGTGGCATAGCAGGCGTAATTGACCTAGCAGGTCAGAGAACTATTTCCCCAAACATTATTCGTGCAATGGCACAGGCAATCATTCATCGTGGCCCCGATGAAGATGGCTTTTTAGAAGCCCCTGGCATTTCATTCGCCAACCGCAGGCTCAGCATTGTTGGTCTCTCTGATGGAAAGCAACCCATTTATAACGAAGACCGTTCCATTGCGACGGTATTTAATGGTGAATTCTTCGATTATCAAACAATCAAAGCCCGACTTGAATCCAGAGGTCATAAATTTTCCACCCATTGTGATACCGAACTTATCCCCCATCTTTATGAAGATCATCAAGAGGGAATGCTAGACCACCTTCAAGGGCAGTTTGGGATCGCAGTTTGGGACGCCAGACAAAGAAGGGTTATTCTTGCGCGCGATCAGTTTGGTATTTGCCCACTTTATTATGCAAAGGTGCAATACGATGGTTCCGAATGGCTTTTATTTGGATCTGAAATCAAAGCGATACTCGCATCAGGAATGATTCGAGCAGAGCCCGATCGATTGGGTATCAATCATCTTTTCACCTTCTTTGGAGTCCCCGGGCCACAAAGTTGCTTTAAGGGTATTTCTGCTTTAGAACCAGGGCATTTCTTAGATATCAGATTGGGTAGCCAATCTCAAGCTTCCCGCATTGAAGATAAAACATACTGGCGCATGGACTTCCCTCAACGAGGGCAGGAACGGACCGGGCCCTCTTTAAAATCACTTGTTGATGATTTCGATAGGGAAATGCTTGCCTCGGTAGAAAAACGCCTACGAGCCGATGTTCCTGTTGTTTCGTATTTAAGCGGCGGGGTTGATTCCAGCCTAGTAGTTGCAATGGCTTCCAAAATCCGTGGCACCCCGATTCCTTCTTTTACCATCCGTATCAAATCTCCAAAACTCGATGAAACTCCCGAAGCCACCATTGTTGCAAAACACATTGGCACCACTCCTATTATTATCGATGTTGGGGCGGACGAAGTTCTCAATACCTACCCTGCCCTTATCCGTGCAGCTGAAGCTCCCGTTGTGGACACCTCTTGTTCCGCGCTTTTGCTCCTTGCAAAGGAAGTTCACAAGCATGGCTACAAAGTTGCGCTGACAGGCGAAGGTTCCGACGAATGGCTCGCTGGTTACCCTTGGCACAAAGTACATCGCATTGCAAGTTGGGTTGATAGCGTGCCTGGCCTAAAGGTCAGCAATTGGATGCGCAGATTTTTCTTGTGGGTAACAAAAGCGCCTAGATACAACCAAGCAATGCAAAACCGGGCAATTAATGCCATGAGTGGCCCTAACGGCTGGCTCGATATTTATAACCTTTTTAGCATGGCCAAGTTCAGATTGTTTAGCCCTGAAATGATGGATCTCGTCAAAAATGTTTCTCCCTATGAAGATTTAAACCTTCCTTCTGAAAGAATGAAAAGCTGGCATCCTTTAAATCGGGAGTTGTATGTTAGCGGCAGAGCACACCTCTCCGGGCTACTTCTTAATGCCAAGGGCGATCGTGTCGCAATGAACTCCTCGGTGGAAACCCGCTACCCGTTTTTAGATGTAAATGTATTTAACTTTTTGGCAACAGTTCACCCTAAGTGGAAGTTCCGAGGATTGTTTGGCGATAAATATTTACTCCGCCATCTTTCAGATCGTTACCTTCCTTCATCGATTGCATGGCGCAAGAAAGCCATGTTTAGAGCGCCCTTCGATAGCTTCCATTTAGACAACGTTCCACCCTTTATCGATCACCTCTTAAGCGAAGAATCCCTTAAAAAGACCGGATATTTTGATGTTAAGCAAGTTATCCGATGGCGCAAAGAATTCAAAAAACTTCCCTCGTGGGGTCTTTCTAGGGTCTCAATTGAGATGGGGCTCGTTGGCGTTTTAGCAACCCAAATGTGGCACCATACCTTCATTGATCATTCGCTTGCGGACATGGATTATTGGCAAGCTCCTAAAATTTCTTAAAAGTTCTATTTTTATAGTGACTATTTGAACACTACGCCTGTTTTTTTCATAAGTTGTTATTGCATATAATCTTAGAGGCCCTAATCGTTACAGTATAACGCCCTGCAACCATCTTATTTCCCGCTTTGCCTCTTTTAACCTTCCAAGACCCTTTAACAACCGTTAACCTTATACCTATGTCATATGCTCTCTCTACATTATGGTACGACAGGCAACGATACCTGCCGGGCGTTTTAGCTGTTGGGTTTAGCGCCTTGCTTATCGCATTGCAGTGCGGCCTATTGCTCGGGTTATTTTCAATTACCTCCATCCCGGTGGATCATACCACCGCAGATATATGGCTTGGGGCCCCCGAAGTTCTTAGCGTCGATCTTGGCAGGCCCATCCGCGAGGCAAGTTTAGCAAGACTCGCTAGTCAGCCTGAAATCGAACGCGTTGAAATCTATCTCCAAGGCTTTTCCTATTGGTCTAAACCCGATGGTGGCACCGAACTTTGCATGGTTATTGGCAGCAGACTCGATGAAAACGCATTGGGCAAAGTTAAAGAACTATCAAAAGATCTTTATCTCCAACTCAGCGAACCTGGCACTATTGTTATTGATGAATCCGACCTCGGCAGACTTGGGGTCAAAGGAGTCGGAGATCACGCCGAGGTTGCTGGTAACCGCGTACGCATCGTCGGCCTTACCACTGGGTTAAAAAGCTTGGCAGGCCCCTATGTATTTTGTTCGATCAACACAGCAAGACCTTTGCTACGCGTTTTCCCCGACCAAATTACTTATGTTCTAGGTAAATGCTTTAACCCCAAAGATGCTGCTACCGTAGTTAGCCGCTTAAAAGAAAATCAAAATGTCTCGGCCTTCACCAGCCCCGAATTTTCGCTTCGTTCTAGAATGCATTGGCTCCTTAAAACTAAAGCTGGTATAGCTTTAGGTTACGCCGCTGCCCTCGGATTACTGGTTGGCGCAGTGGTCACAAGCCAGACCTTATACTCTGCAACCGCTGCCTCCTTACGAGAATTTGCAGTCTTACGAGCAATGGGTATCCCAAGGTGGCGTATGCAGTTTATGGTTATGCAGCAATCCTTATTTGTGGGGATAATAGGCGTTGGTTTGGCTTTGCCTGCAGTCCATGGACTTGCAGCGGTTGCTGATTATTTTGGTGGGCGAGTCGAACTGCCTATTTGGTTGCAGAGTATCGCTGCAATTGTTACGCTTACGATGGCCTTGTTTTCTGGGTTGTTTGCTTTAAGGTCTCTTAGAAATGTAGAGCCCGCTGCTTTACTCAGGTAATTAACAAAGGTTTTTAGGGATGTCGACATCTCCAAATTTAAAATCAAACATCAAGCTTCGCTCAGGCGTTTCGGTTACTTCTATTACAGGTAAGGGACTTTTTAAATCATTTGGCGAAGGCGAAATGCGAACGACCGCCGTAAATGATGTTTCTATTGATATCAAGCAAGGCGAAGTTGCCCTGATGATGGGCCCCTCAGGAAGTGGAAAAACCACCCTTTTAGCTATTTTGTCAGGTCTGTTAAAACCGGATGCTGGGAAAGTTACAGCCTTAGGGCAAGACCTATGGACCATGAGTGAACGCGAAAGAGAGCATTTTCGCCTAAAACATTGCAGCTTCATTTTCCAAGGTTACAACCTCTTTTCCTCTTTAACTGCTAGGCAGCAGCTAGAAATCGTGGCCCAATGGGGCGATGGGGCCAGTTCAAGGGAAGCTAGGAAAAAAGCCGATGAAATCTTAGATGTTCTTGGTTTATTGAAAAAGGCCCATTTGCGCCCAGGCGAACTATCCGGTGGCGAGAAACAAAGGGTTGCTATTGGAAGGGCTCTTATCAAAAACCCGGATTTCTGTTTTGCTGATGAACCTACGAGTGCTTTAGACTGGGCACACGGCGAACAAGTTATCGATATTTTACGGTCTGCTGCACATGAACGCGGTTGTACTGTACTTATTGTCGCCCACGATGCCAGAGTTATACCCTATGCGGACAAAATATTTTACCTCGAAGATGGCAAAATGATTGACGATGGTGGCAAAAGTATTCACAAAACCTATGGCAAGATGCCTTAAAGAGGATTGCTAAGATTATTCACTTAGAATCCTCTAGTTTTATAATTATATTCACAAGGACGAAATCCTTGTTGGGGAATCTTTAATGGAAAAGTTATTTCAGCCAATACCTGTTGCTTCTTGGACCCATTTGGGAAGAAAGCTTTTTTCGATCATGTTTGTTTCCAGCCTGATTGCAGGTGGGTTTATTTTTTGGAGTTATTATCAACCTCCAGAAAATGAGAGTCTTGAATTAAATTTTGGCATCCAAGATCAAATCACTGCTCAAGCAAAACCAGCTTCCAAAGCTAAAATCACCGAAGATGCTGAGCGCAGAGCTGTTTGTATCGCCTATGTTGATGTGGATGGGGGCGTTACACCTCTTTACCCTATTCAACCTGGCAAAGTGCTTGCAATTCCTGCAAGAGAAAACACCGAAGTCGAAGCAGGCGATATTCTGATTCGTATGGATGATACCTTGCAAAAGGCCCAACTCGAAGAAGCCAAAGCTGATGTACAAGCTGGCCAATCCCAACTTGATCAAGCCAAAGTTATGTTCTCCCAGCACGAATTAAAGATCAACGGCCAAAAATCTGCAATCGAAGCTAAACGCAGCGAGATGGCTGCTGCCATTGCTAAAAAAGATCAAGCTGAGCGCTTGGCAAGCAACAAGCTCGCAAGCAATGATGATGTAAATGCAGCAACTGCAATCGTTAAAGCTCTTGAATTTGCAGTAGAAGGCGAGACGATAAAACTTAAAGGTATCCAAGCTCTTGATCCACATCTTCCCGTAAACCTTGCAACGAATGATCTTACCGCCCGAAGAGCACGATTACAAAAAGCAGAATATGCTTTAGGCGAATGCTCATTAAAGGCACCATTTAAAGGCACTATTCTTAGAATCAACACCAGTGTTGGTGAAACATTGGGATCAAATCCTAAGTTTCCTGCCATCATGTTTTGCCCTAGTGCAAAGCGCATTGTTCGTGCTGAAGTTGAACAAGAATTTGCAGGAAAAATCGCACTTAATCAGGTTGCAGTAATTCAAGATGATTGCAGCTCTTCGGAAATAACATGGCGTGGAAAAGTGGTACGCATTTCCGACTGGTTTACACACCGAAGATCTATTCTTCTTGAGCCTTTACAATTCAATGACGTGCGAACCCTTGAATGCATCATCGAGTTGGATCCCGGGCAGCCATTACTAAGAATTGGACAGCGTGTACGGGTTCAATTGGTTCCTACAGAGGAATCAATCAAGCCCGCTACAGCAAAATCTAAGTAGGCCATCAACATTACTTTAATCGTGTTTTTGCAGGTCAAGGAGGACCAATAATGACATGGTTATTAATTGCAACTGGTTTTAGTGGCGCCTTTACATTTTTATTTATCTTTAAAAAGATAGCCCACCTATTTACCACCCCCAAAGCCATAGCTGTGCATTTCTCTCCTGCAGGTGGTTGCGCAGATGCGTTAATCAACGAAATACATAAAGCTAGACACGAAATCTTGGTTCAAGCTTACTCTTTTACTTCCAAGCCAATTTCTCAGGCGCTTGTGGATGCAAAAAAACGAGGCGTAAAAATCGATATCATTCTTGATGGTAGCAACGAACGAGAACAATACACCGAACTACACTTTTTACTCGAGCATAGCATCCACCCTGTCATTGACAGTCATCACCCGATTGCCCATAACAAAATCATGATTTTTGATTCTAGAACCATCGCTACGGGAAGCTTTAACTTCACGCATCAGGCAGAACAAAACAATGCGGAAAACCTGCTTATTTTAAAAGGTCATCCTGAACTTGTTGACTTATACAAAAAGAATTTTGCAATTCATAAAGAGCACTCTCGAGCGGTGCAATTAAAAACCGAAGCTAATACTGGGGCACCCAAGCACGAAATGTTTGGACATCAAACCCCTGCTACTAGATCTAATGCAGCCTAGTAACCCTTTATGTGGTCAAATTTCCTTAAAAATTGCCTTTTCAAATGAAACTCCACTAAAATATTTGTAGGCTTTTGATTTAGTTAATTCCTGCTTATTTTTACGGTATTACTTTTATGTCTAACACAATTATTGGTGAAAAAGTTCTGAACGATGCCCATTTAAAGCAGCAATTGCAAATTCTCAGGCAAGCTGATAATTGGACCAATCTTTATTACATCAGCATGATTTATATTTATCTAGCCTCAGTGATTTGTAGCACGCTCTTTTTCTATTATCAAAGAGAAACGTGGGGCCTGCCCTTCTGGGTGAACATCCCCGTTTCAATCCTTGCAATCATTCTGATAGGCGCTGGCCAACATCAACTCACGGGCCTTGGCCATGAAGGTTCGCATCACTCCCTTTTCAAAACTAAAAAATGGAACGAATTCGCTTCCGATGTTTTTTGTATGTTTCCAGTTTACAGTTCTACACATATGTACAGACTGCAACACATGGCTCATCATCAATTTGTAAATGACCCAGAACGCGACCCAGATGTCTCACAACTATTATCAAGCGGCCATTGGTTGGGTTTTCCTGCTTCTCCGAAAAAGTTCTACAACTTTTTGCTCAATCAACTTTGGATCCCCAATCTTTTTAAGTTTATAATAATTCGGGCTGCTTATAATTCCACAGGCACAGACTCTAACCCTTATGTCAAAAAAAGCACCAGCAAAAACAAAATCGGGATTCGTATCGCCATCACCTATGTTTTTTCCATGATCCCCGTCCTTGCATTTCTTACCTGGTTTGGTAATCCCCTCGCTGTTGTTTTCAGTGCACTCGGGATATTTATGGTATTCGCCACGATTTTACTATTGCTCTCCAACGACTGCTATCAGCAGGCAAAAATTCATCCGGTTTTTTCTTCAAAAGTATCAACTGTTATGCGACTTGGTTATGTAACCATAACCTTTACTACGCTTGCGGTTTTGCATCTCACTGTAGATCCCTGGGCGCCCATCTATTACTTTGTGCTTTGGTTGGTACCAATTTTCACTTCGTTTTCTTTCTTCATGATTCTTAGACAGGTTGTTCAGCACGGTAATGGTGACAGGGGTTGGATCACAAATACACGCGTATTTTTCGTCAACAAATTCATCAACTTTTGCGTGTTCCCCATCGGCCAAGATTATCATCTGCCACATCACCTTTATTCCACTGTGCCCCACTATCGTTTAAAAAAGCTTCACGCAATATTGATGGAATATCCCGAATATCAAAAAGATGCGATTAATGTGCATGGGTATTTTCATTCTCCTGAAAACCCTCAGATTCACCCTACCGTTGTGGATGTATTAGGCGACAACTACGCTAGTAAGAGTTTCCGAGGCGTACACATCGATAACACCGTTCTGGATGATAACGAGGTTGATGATAAGGAGGGCATCATCAATACAGGGGAACGAGAAAAACAAAAGGCAGAAGCATCAGCACGCGAAAAATCAATGCTTTAAGATCGGTTCAAACTCGGTACCCAATACCATGGTTTTCAAAATGGGCGTGGTCATGAATGTGGTGACCAAGGCCATCATTACAAGCATACAAAAAACGCTGTCAGAAATTATTCCAAAATCTTTCCCTAAATTAATAACGATCAATTCCATCAAAGCACGAGTATTCATTAATACTCCAATGCACGAAGCTTCTCTCACTGAAAACCCTGAGAAATATGCTGCCAATCCACAGCCGGCTATTTTGCCGATTATGGACGCCCCGATGATTCCCCCTGCTATCATCCAAAGTTGTAAGGAATCAAGCGATCCAATATTAGTTCTTAACCCGGTGTAAGCAAAAAAGATCGGAAGAAAAAATGCTGTCACAAAGTCTTTTAACTTCGCTTGAATGGCTTTACGAAATGCAACCTGATCACAGAGCACTGCACCAAAAACAAAAGCCCCAAATATGCCAAATATCCCAATAAGATTGGTCCCTATCGCAGATAGAAACAACAAAGATAAAGTCACCGCAAGCCCCGTCACTGAAATCTCGCCATCTACAACAAAATTATTAAGCAATCTAATTGCAATAGGTCGAACTGCAAAAATCATAAAGGCACCAAACAGCAAAGTATAAAAAATCATCAGAAGCGTACTAGAAATATGAAAACCCGATGTTACAAAAGCTGCAACACCCGCTAATAAAATCCAACCTGCTGCATCATCAAAGGCTGCTGCAGTAATTGTAACTACTGCAAGCCTTGTGTGAGAAACCTTCCATTCCACCATCATTCGCCCAAGGATGGGCAAAGCTGTGATGGACATGGCTGTGCCCAAGAAGAGGCTGAAGCTCCAGAAGTTTTCAGGGGTGTCAGGCTTATTGCTCACCAATTCAAACACAAAAAAAGACAAACCGATCCCCAGTCCAAAAGGAAGCAAAATGCCTGCAAGTGAAATTAAAGCTGTAGAGCCACCCAATGAAAGCAAATGGGAAAACTCAAATTCCATTCCCACAATAAAAAGAAGAAGAATAAGGCCTACCTGACTGATACCAACAAAAACCCAATGCAGTGTCCCCTCGGGAAACCCCTCCAGAGTCGGCCTGAAAATCATTTGAAATGTGTCAGGTGCTAGCCATCCAAATAAACTTGGCCCAAGCAAAAGCCCTGCAGTGATTTCACCAACAACCTCGGGTTGCCCGATCTTACGAAATAAAAGTCCAACAATTCGTGCAGCAAGTATGATCAACACCAACTGCCATAGCAGGGGCAACAATAGTTTTTCAACTTGCATAGAAGCAAAAATCATAACAATCCCTTGATAGTATTAACGCCAAAAACTATCTGGCTCTTCGTGTGGCGCCCTTGCTTGCCTTAACAAACTTACAAGCTGGGTTAGTTGCGGTTCATCAAGATGGCCCAATTGTTTTTTACTGCACTCAAGCACTTCGTGGTCAAGTTTTTGAAGCAACTTCAAGCCTTGTGAAGTAATGCCAACTTTGACAACCCGGCGGTTATCATCAGGGCGCTCGCGTGAGATAAGTTTGCGTTCCTCGAGGCGATCAAGAAGGCGGGTAATATCGGGAGCTTTTGAAACAAGCCTTTTAGCAAGCACAAGGGTATGTAATTTTTGTGGGTGCTCCCCTCGCAAGAGGCGGAGCGTGTTGTACTGCTGGGCTGTGAGGTCGACCTGCAAAAATACAGAGTCCTCAATCGAACGCAGCCTATCGTAGGTACGCCAAAGATTTAAATACGCTTCTTGATGGGTAGAATCGAAGCGAGAAGCTCGGGGCAAGTCGGGATGCGCAGTAATTTTATCTTGAGCCATTATTTTGAACCCAGTAATTAGAGATCATCTCTAATACTTGTTCTAACAACTATTGTTGCAGTAGGAAAGAAGAATAGCACCTAATTCTACAACAAATTTGCTCCGAGGCAGCACAGGATCGTAACCTAACGATCTGGCTTTTTTAAGCAAATCAACATCCACATGCGATCCATAACCTAAACAGGGAAACTTCGCATTCTGGCTCGCCCTTAATTCCGTGATTAATTTTTCAAGCTCAGATGATGCTATGCCCAGATCTATCAGCGCACCTGAAAACTTTTCTTTACTGGCAACTTCGATTAATTTATCAACGGTTTTTATCACTTTGGTCTGTAAACCAATGGCACGGGCTTCCCCCGATATCTTGCTGCTAAAGATTAAATCATCGCATAAAACCAGTACTGTTTTATTTTCCTCAGGCATTATTCGATTTTTCCCAAGCGCTGAAACATATAAAGTGTCGCCCACATTTTTGCATCTATCGGAAGATCATGGTTGTCGCACATTTCACAAACAGCCTTGAAATCAAGCAACAACACCTCAATATCTTCGCCCGGTTCAGGCTTGGAACCTTGGCTTGCCCGCACATCCACATAAGCCATCGTGATCGCTTCGTCCGTCAAGCCCATGGAAGAATGCAGAGGTTTGGTCACCTTGTTTATTTTGGAAACTTCGTAGCCGGTTTCCTCGATCATTTCACGCATGATCGTAGATTCAACCGTTTCACCTGGATCGACCAACCCTGCGGGGAATCCATAGGTATAACACCCCAAGGGTACACGGAACTCCTTGATTGCTATCAACCTATTTGGTTTCCCTTTTTGTTTTAAAACAGGAACAATGATCACTGCCTCTGAAGCATCATCTTTGGAATATTGCTTGAGTTTACGCGATGCATAAATCCATTTTCCCTGATGCTGGTCATGGGTGTATTCTGCAACGAACAAATTCAGCCATTTTTGCTTGGTCAGTTTGCGAATCTTATTTATTTTCATGATTGCTGGTTCTTAAATAGCTTCGGGACCGCGCTCGCCCGTGCGAATTCTCAGGCAATCTTCGAGAGGGAGGATAAAAATTTTCCCATCCCCGATGCGCCCTTCTGGGCCTGTTCTTCCTGCCTCCATAATGGCATTAACAGTTGGTTCAACAAAATCTTCGTTAACTGCGATTTGCAATTGTACCTTGCGCAGAAGTTGAACCGTAAGTTCATGGCCTCTGTAAACTTCGGTATGGCCTTTTTGTCTGCCAAACCCTTGAACATCTACGATAGTTAGTCGAAAAACCTCAACTTTATTAAGCGCTTCTTTAACAGCTTCAAGTCTTGAGGGCTGAATAATTGCAAGTATAAGTTTCATCTTAATCCCAAGTTGAACATTATTTTTTTCTGCAAGGAATCATGGTACCACCACCGGAAAGATATTCATCCGTGACCGGATAATTCTCAAACTGGATGGTGTAATAAGATTCAAACCATTTCCTAATTCCACCTACCAAGCCAGGGTCAAAAGAAGGGGAAACATGAAGTGTATTGCCCGGAACTTGAAGTCTGATTTCGCTCTTCTCGACAACGACCTTACCATATTTTATAACCATGTAAGGAAGTTCAAACATTGCAAGAATATTGGAGCTTTCATTATATATCGTGACATCGCCATCCGCACCTACGCCAAGATGGCCCTTGTTTTTAAGGCCCAGCATGCGTGCAGGCCCAGCCCGAGTAATAATCGCGATTTCATTAAGCGTGTACTCTCGATCCAAATCTTTTAAACAACTTCGCTCCAAAACCCTAGGGTGCACCCTCTTTAAAATTTCTTGTCTGTAAGTTCGATCCATCAACAATTGAATAATTTCCGGATATGCTAAAAACGACCCGCCATTCGGATGATCCGTACTCATTGCTATCTGCCATGGATCTTTAACCAAAAGGTACCATTCCAAACCGATGGCCCATTGCAATGCATTAACAAAGCTTTTTTCTTTATAAACCATGGGCACGATACCGCACCCAGCTTCCATTTCGGTATCAGCACTCGTCCATTTTTTTCCGGTGACTTTATGAAGATAATACCCCAACGGACCATCGCCAGTCATCGATGTGGTTTCGCCAAACAATACCTGCCCAACATCAACGGTAACTTCGGGATGAGAATTTACAAACTCCGCAAGTTCTTGAACCTTGGAACAGAACTTACCCTGATCATCGGGTTCTCCGCCATAGCTATGAAATTGGATATGGGTGAGGTGGGCCCTACGGCCTTCCAAAGCATCCATAGTGGCTTGCGTGGTGCGCCAATTCCCGGGAATACCAAGATTGTTGCAATGAATATGAACGGCATGCGGAAGACCGATATCCATCGCTGTTTGGGCCAAACCCTGAATAATTTGCCTCGGAGTACAGTTAAAGTGGCCGATATCCTGATCAATTTCGCTAATGTTGGCGCCACCACTTTTCCAAACTTCAACTCCACCTGGGTTCACTAATTTAATTGCATAACCTTTCGCAGACTCAAGCAACCACGCAGTGAAGCTCCTAAGTTTTTCGTTATCTTTGCAGGCAATCTGCTCTAAGGCATAATGATTATTACCCATCAGCAGGTAAAACCCTTTGTCAATAATGGGAGTATCTTGAAGTTCTTCATGTGCATGCCTGGCACTAAGGGGGGGAACTGCTGCATCGAACGCGGTAGTGTATCCAAGGCCCGCATAAAGGTACCCAGTAGCAAAGGTGCTGGGAACGCTGCCAATGGTTCCGGATCTAGTTAAAGCAGTTCTTGAAACATGAGGTGCGTAGCGCTTATCTTCAGGGCGCATTTTTCTGGCAAGATTAACTTTAGGGCCAGCAATATGGCAATGCATATCAACGCCGCCCGGCATAATTATCCTACCAGTGGCATCGATAACTTTTTCAGGAAGGGAATCAGATTCAATGGGGGGGGCTATAATTTTGCCATCTTTGATCCAGATATCACGAACTTCGCCGTTGATACCATTGACTGGGTCGTAAATTTTCCCGCCCTTAATCCTTGTAATCGCCATCCTATGCACCTGCTTGATAAGTCATTATTTAAAATCAAAATTAGTTGGAAGCTTGGAGTTTCGCCTGCAACAAGTGAAGAACCTTCTTTTCCAAGGCACGCAATATTTTCTCATCGCTTGGATAGGGAGATTCAAAAGCAGGACGCAACGGAATAGGAACATCATCCATGCGATAAACTGTTCCGGGAACATTAATCCCATAAGTTGCAGTCGTGAATGCAACAGCAGCAGCACGGGTGGTAGATGTTTCCTTAGTATCAAGAGCGATATAAGGAATAGATGCCAAATGCTCACGCGCAGCCTGCGAAAAATTCCCCATAGGGTCCGATGCAATAATCATTGCAGCATCTGCTTCTTTTCTCGAAAGAGTATCGGTAGTGGTGAACTCGCCCGGATTAAAACGCGGGTAGCCCCTACCAAGGTTAACACCAAAGGGATAGCCAGTTTGCCAGCTAACCACATTATCCGCACCAGTAACATTGCCATGCCCACGCATGGGGTTGGCATAAAATCTGGTAAAAGCATTTAGGTCTCTTGCAAGCGCAAGAGCCGCTTCAACATTAAGATGCTTCCCTCGAGTCATGGAAAGCCCCATGCCAAAGAAAAGAACACCAAACTTACACGCCTTCATTCTGTCTACAAGATTTTGCAACTGCTCAAGGGTCACCCCTGTATCAATCAGATCGGCTTCATTAATAGTCAAACCTTTAACCAACGCCCTCAGCATCCAGAGCACTTCAAAATCTTTTCGAGGCTTGATTTGAAGAAAGATATCCGCTGCTGGCGCACTTTTTGTCCTACGCACATCGACCAAAACCACGGTGCGATCTTTTCGACCATTGGGAACAAACAGCCCCTTAGGCATTGTAGAATACCTACCCCAGTGCCTAGGATGCGACTCTGCAGGATTGGATCCCCAAAAAATCACGAGGTCTGCACGATTGCGAACTTCACCCAAAGAACAAGTGATTTCGCCTACTCCTTGAAATGCCATCCCAGAAGGCCCATGGCAAACCGATGTAGTGGTATCAATAGAAGCCCCGACCCAATCAGCGATGGCAACGGTAACTCGTTGGGCCTCGCAAGTGGTATCAGAAAGCCCATAAATAATCGGGAATTTAGCATCGACCAAAATACGGGCGGCTTCCTCAACAGCTTCTTCAACCGTAGCTTCTTTACCCCGAATGCGGGCAACCGGCCCCTCCCCCGCTTGATGATTTAAAAACCAAGCCTTACCTAAAACACACGCATTCTTCGCTTTAGTTATGTGGTTTCCTTCGACCGTTAATTCGATATCATCGCATACGCATCCACAAAAAGTGCAGGTCGCATTCGATACTACTTTTAATTCATTTTGCATATTAAAACCCCCTCAGGGTCTTCAATCTTTTTTAATGGCACAAACTTTGGAAAGATAAACATCTGTGCCCTTGCTATTGGGCATGCCTGTACCGTGTGTATCTGAACCCATCAGGCGACTCGACCAATCACCATAAGCCATGAATAACAATCCGGAAGGAAGCTCTTTTTCCTTGGCAGCAACACAGGCGATTTCAATAGATCTTTGTTCCGATCGGATACAAACGAGATCACCAGTCACCAGACCAAGCCTTGTCATATCTTCAGGGCAAATCTGAACCACGCTCGTTTCTTCAAGATACTCCTTACTGAATTTACTTTCATTCATGGAAGTACCCTGCCTGGTGCTTCGACCAGAAATCAGAATAAACAGTTCTTCTTGGTTTTTATTCATCTGGGTATTATATAGTATTATTCATGTTTGCGATAATACGCAGTCAAACAATTCTTCGACTTCTTGAACTTTTTAAAATACCCGAAAGGAGTCTAATTCTTAACTAAAAGTCCGCTTAAATGCTCTTTAAGCCCCTGACTTAAGCCTTCCAAGCTGTAACCCCCCTCGAGGCAGGAAACAATCTTTCCTTTGCAGCAAGAGTTTGCAAACGACTGCAAAACTTTAGTCATGGTACCAAAATCTTCTGGTTCCAACCCTAAATCGCCAACAGGATCCCTATGATCTGCATCAAACCCAGCACTCAAAATAACCAACTCGGGTTTAGATTCAAATGCCTTTTGAAGCCCTTTTTCCCATGCTGCAAGATATTCTTTTCTTGAAATCCCATAAGCAAGGGGCACATTAAGATTAGTGCCCAAACCCTTTAAAGCGCCTGTTTCCGAAGCAGCACCAGTGCCGGGGTAAAAACCATTACCATAACGGTGAATGCTCAAAAAGAAAACTTGCGGATCTTCATAAAAAATATCTTGAGTGCCATTACCATGATGCACATCCCAATCAAGAATCAAAACTTTGTTTAATTTATGAACAGAAATTGCTCGCTTAGCAGCCAAAGCCACATTATTAAACAAACAAAAACCCATGCTCTTAATGGCATTGGCATGATGCCCAGGTGGGCGGACCAAACAAAGAGCGTTTTGCTGTTTACCTGTCAACACTTGATCAACAGCTTTAGTACAGGCCCCCGCTGCAAACAAAGAAACATTGAAGGACTCTGGACACACCACGGTATCGGGGTCGGCTTTACCACCGCCATGCGCTGCTATTTGCCTTATTTGCTCTATCTGCTTGGGCGCGTGAAGTTGCATCAACTCTTTTTCGGCCAACGCATCCCAAGCCACCGAATCACACTTCAACCCAAGGCCTGATTTTTCAAGCATGGATTCAATAGCAACAAGGCGTTCGGGGCTCTCTGGATGCTTGCCAGTCTTATGCTTCAGAAATTCAGTAGATCGCAGCAAAAGTGTCATGATGATTTACTGATCGTTGTTCTTTTCCTCCACCTTGGCAGGTGGTTTGGGTTTTTCTTCATTCATGGGTTTAGGCATAGGAGGAGCAAAACCAGGAACAGGGCCGGGAAAATCCAACAGCCTTTTCCCAGTGGTTACAGGCCCGGGTTTCAACGCCCCTACAAGGCTTGAAAAAAAGAATACCAACTCGGGCTCGCCTGCTGGTTGCAAGCAAGATCGTTCTAAAGCCGTAACTTCTTCAAGCGACATAAGAGTCCCGTTACGCTGAATATGTTTAATCAAAGCTTGAGCCGCTGCAATTCTAACGGGTGGGATTCTTTTCGCATCCATCACAATAGCTGCAAGTTCTGGTTGAACTCTGCCGAGTGCTAGATTACCAAGAGCTTCCGCTAAATAAATCATACCTTGATCGCTAAGGCGTCCTGGGGTAAGTGCGGAAAGCAATGCAACAGTTGCAGGGCGGGCATCATAGCCAGGCAATTCACCTTTAGCGATTTTCGCAAGCCAGTACACAGCAGCTTCGGCGTAGTTTTTCCGCTCTTCTTCGGAAAGTGCTGGCGCACCTATCTCAGCAAAAACCAGTTGAATATCGCGCTGGATTGCCTTGCTATCAGAAAAATGCCCCGTCGAAACAACCCGTATATTATCCTGCTTCTTAAAATGTTTTTTAAGGGCTTCTACTCTTTTACCAACTTCAACTTCATATTCATCCCCAACTGCTACTAAGATTTTTCGCAAATCAATTTCATCAATCAAAGTTTTTTGAATGCCCTTATATTTAATGTTCAAATCTTTGATTTCTTCCAAATAAACTTCTGTAACGCTGGCAATCGCTTCAGCCTGATTTTTTTCAGTTATTTCGTAATCTGCTTCCTTACCTTTCTTTCGAACTTCCTTCAGTTCGGCTTCAAACCTTCCATTGATTTTCTTGACCGTATCTCTTTGTTTAATTTCAATTGATTCTCGTTCTTTTTTATATGACACAACAATCTCATCAATTTGTTTAAGCCTGCCACTCGCCTTGCGATATCGATCAACCAAATCCTTTGCGAGATTGCCTTCAGGCACTGCAGCAAGAAAAATAGGCACCCGGGCAGCATAAGATTCTGCTTTGATACTTGCTAATAAATAGTGGATTCCTGGATCAGGCAAAGTGGATTCAATAAAAACCGCATCAATATCCGCAGCCTTTTCAAGCCTTCGAATCGTTTCCATGCCATTAGCGGTAAGAATTGGATCGGCCCCCGCATCGCGCATAACTCCCACCACCTTATGGCGCCAATCTTCATTACCAACCGCGACTAAAACTCTGGGTTTGTTCATAGCCATGGGTTCAGCACGAAGCGCCCTAGCCAATACTTCAACCACCTCAGCACTAGCCTTCGAAATTTGCGAATTCGGAATATTGAGTAGAGCCAAAGCTGCTGCCATCTCGACCCTGCGGTCGCCATAATTTAAAGCCTGAGTAAGAGGTGCAACCCTATTGCCTTTGGGCATAGCGGCTCTTAATTCAGCCATATCGCCTAATGCGCGGGTAACTGCTAGCACTACCCCGGTTTGTTTTTCTCTTAAAGCCCGATCCAAAACAGCAAGGAGCAAATCTGCGTCAACAGTGTTAAGCAAAATATGTAAATCGGGATTAGAACGAATTAAAGGAAGCCTGACATCTGTTTTTTCGAGATGCCCATGGAGGGTATTAAGAAGCTGAAGAATTTGGATATTTTTATCAGTCGGATCCAGTACCAAAGCCATCGAGCTATAGCGCGCAGCGTAATAGGAATTTGCTTTTTTAACATCTACCGTTGGAAGTTCAGGCCATCCTGAAGCGACCATCATGCCATCCCAGCGCCAGATTTGAACCCGCGCAGGATCGGGAAAATGAACTTTACCTTTATAGTAATTCTCTGCGATTGCATAAAGCTCTTTTTTCGCTTCTGGCAAAGCACCAAACTCAACATTGGTCAATTTAGAAATAGCAAGCTTTGCTTTTTTCTTAAGCCCTTCAGGCCTGCGGGGATCACTAGAAAGAAACCATAATTCCGGAACAGCTTGAATTGCACCCCGGGCTACCAACACATCGATCAAATCCACTTGGGCGGATACGGGCATTCCTTCAAGAGCCGCTATCATAGGGGCTTCAACTTCAGATCCGAGCCTTTTTAATGCATCAAGAATATATGCTTTTTCAATGATGGTCTGTTTCGCCAAATCTGCAATCAGAAAAGGAACCGAATAAGACCCACTTCGATAAAGTTCTTTGAAAGCAAAAGCTCGCTCTTCAGGATTCCCCTGTAATTGTTGGATAAGCTTAGCAATTCGTTCAGGGTCTTGAAGTTTTTTAAGCGAAGCTGCACCTGCCGTTTGTATCAAATCATCAGCTTCCTTCTTGGCCTGATCATTGAGAATTTTATCTTTCGACCAAGTACCAACAAGCCTTAGTTTGAAAATTGCGTTCAAGGTAACTTTGTCAACCAAGCTAGCAAGTTCAGCGTCAGAGTATTTTTTCTCGGTAAGGTCGTGAAGGTATCGGGCAGCAAAATCATACTTGCCCACTTCGATTTCAAAAGTGATTGCTTCCCAATGATCAAAAATGTTTTGAGGCTGTTTGAAAAACTGCCTATATCCATCCTTGCGATTATCTGGCGGCTTGGGAGCTTCATCTTGTGCAGATACAAACAAGCCTTCCATGCTTATGCAGGCTATCATCATTCCTAAAGCAATCCTGCGTAATCCCTTAACCATAACTAGCTCCCTCTTTTCAAAAAGCTTGCAAAGCACTTCGATTTTTAGTTGGGCAATGCCATCGCTTCGAGTTCAGGACCAACCAAATCCTGATAAGTTTCACGACGGCGTATCAACTTGCTGGTTTCACCATCCACTAATACTTCGGCTGCCCTAACACGGCTGTTGTAATTCGAACTCATCGACATGCCGTAAGCGCCTGCGCTAAAAGTTGCAAGCAAATCGCCTCGTTTCATTGGCGGCAATGATCTGCCCTTGGCAAGAAAATCTCCGGATTCGCAAACGGGACCAACCACATCAACTTTCAATCCGCCCGGCACATCCAATTCGTAATCTTCCGGAAGGTTTGGAAACTCGGCAGAAGGCTCCGCAGGCCAGACACGATGAAACGAATCGTAAAGAGTCGGCCTAATTAAATCATTCATTGCAGCATCTTGAATAACAAAATGCTTGCCACCAGATTCTTTGGTGTAAATCACTCGGCTTAGTAATAGCCCTGCATTCCCAACAATAAATCGACCGGGTTCTAACACTAACTTGCATTTGGCTTCTTTTACTGCAGGAACAATCACCTCTGCAAACGCCTTTGCAAGCTGGGCTTCCTGCTTGCGGTAATGAATCCCAAAACCGCCACCCATGTTCATCACACTTATCGGATGCCCCTGCTCGCGCAATTTGGCAATCAAATTCAAAGCCTTGGCAACACCCAAGCGATAGGGTTCAGCCGAAAGAATCGGCGATCCCAAATGCATATGAAGGCCGATCACCTTGACCCCAGGGTTCCCAAGAATCCCCTTGGCAACATCTAATACAGTTTCAATATCCAGACCAAATTTAACGCCCTTCACACTCGTATCAGTCTTGGCGTGGGTCTTTGGAGGCAAATCAGGGTTCACCCTTAATGCAACAGATGCGACCTTTCCCATCGATTTTGCAACATGACCCAAGGCATGTAATTCCTGCTCACTTTCAACATTAAAAAGCGAAACATTGTTATCAAGGGCGTAGCGGAATTCCGCATCAGTCTTACCCACACCAGCAAAAACGATTTTTTCTCCCTTGCCACCCGCAAGCAATGCACGATGCAATTCCCCACCACTGGTGACATCAAAACCAGAACCATGTTCCGCCATCACTTTACAAAGCGCAACATTGCCATTGGTTTTAACGGAATAACAAATCAGAGGCTCTACTTCTTTGAAAGCTTCTTGGATTTGACGAAGGTGATGAACAAGCGTGGCTTTACTGTAGATATAAAGCGGAGTTCCATAGCGCTCAGCAAGTTGAGCAACAGGAATATTTTCGCAATAAAGGGAACGACTTCGATAAGCAAAATGATCCATGTAATGTCTACCCCAGTAAAAAAAGCCTTGGAAAAATCTCAGCGTTACAAACTGCTGGATCGCCAAAGCCTATTTTATCAGGATAGGCGGTCTACCCACAATTTAATTTGTGAAGCGACCTGGTCTGGCGCAGTAGATCCAAAAGACCGAAACGCTCGCAAGGCACGAGATACTCCTAAGATGTTATATACCCCGCTGGAAAGCCCCGTGCGGACTTCTTCGTATTGTTCTTTGGATAAATCCGCCAGCTTGCACCGTTTCTGTTCACACAGACGCACCAGTTTGCCAACTGCCTCATGGGCCGATCGCATTGGGATGTCCTGTTGTATCAAATATTCCATTAATGTGGTTGCATCAAGAAATCCATCTTCCAGCCTTGCCTTGATACTTTCGTGCCTGAACTTGGTGCCAAAAACCAGAGGTGCCGCCAAATCCAACGATGCAGCAACCGTATCGAATGCATCGAATAGGGCGACTTTATCTTCTTGAAGATCGCGGTTGTAAGCTAAGGGCAAACCCTTCACAAGAATCATCAAGTGCGTAAGGCTGGCAATCACCCGCGCAGTTTTGCCCCGCATCAATTCCAATACATCCGGGTTTTTCTTATGCGGCATAATGCTAGAGCCCGTACAAAAAGAGTCGGGCAGATCGATAAAATTAAACTCTGTAGTCGACCACAATATCCACTCTTCGGACCAGCCCCCAAGATGCAACGCAATCTGAACTAGGCACCCGAGAAATTCAACCAAGAAATCCCGATCCGATGAAACATCTAGGCTATTTGCAGCAACGCTATCAAACCCAAGAAGTTGCGCAACTCGGTCGCGATTAATTGGCAACGATGTTCCTGCAAGGGCCGCAGCACCAAGAGGAAGCACATTAACCCGCTTCCTGCAATCCGCCAACCGATCTGAATCTCGTTGCAGTTTTTCAATATAAGCAAGGAAATAGTGCGAAGCCAGCACGGGCTGGGCGCGTTGCAAATGAGTGTAACCTGGAAGTACCACTTCGTTGTTTTCTTTCGCAGACTCTAAAAACGCCTGCTGAAG
>CAJCCR010000090.1 GCA_903960945.1 uncultured Planctomycetaceae bacterium | reverse complement strand
TTGTGAATGCGTAAGATTGCGAAATGACCGCTTTAATTTTGGCCAGATCATGTTCGTAATACTGGAAATCCACGCGGTTTTCATTTGCACTTGGTCTCCAATACTCATTCACCATATCCGCCCTAGAGTAAGTTATTTCCTTGATCAGGGGTTGCAGATTGTTGATGTTGGGCCGGGGGGTCGCACCATGTTGAATATTAGATCGCTTTGCCAAACGCAATGCGTTGAACTGGGGTTGCGAGGAAGCCGGAGTTATTGAACCTAGGCCTGCTTTAAATCGTTGATCGCAAATGGCATATAATTTGTCCAGAATGACGGATGCAAAAAACGCATCACAACCCTTGTGCAAGCGAATGAGTTCTTCAGAAAGGTCTTCGGGCGATTTTAATTGATGCAAGGAATATTTAGAGGTGCATAGCGTTGCAGGTCGAATAGCAATCTGGCATTCGACGACAATTCCTAAAAGTCCGAATGAACATTTGAATTCATAGAAGCTAGCCTCATCTTCTGAATCAGAAATTGAGCAGAGTTCGCCTTCAGCATTGACATAAGAAAGTGCAGTGACCCCTGCAGAAAAAAAACCTACTCCATCCAGCGAAGAATCTTTAGTGTCACCAACAGCAACCGATCCAACGGTGGCTTCTCCAATTTCAGCTTGAAAAGGAATTTCGAATCCTCGTGATTGAAGCCATAAATTAAGCTTTTTAAGCCTGCAACCTGCTTGAACGCGTACAATTCGCCGACCTTTTCCATCCGTTTCTAATCCCATGATTTCATCAAGTTTAGTGGTGCATAATAAAGTTCCACCATCGTTGACGATAGTTTGTGAAACAGAAAGCATGGCCCCGACTGGACTTACCGGGGTCGGAAATCGCTTGGTATCCTTGACAATCGCCTGCACATCTTCGTAGCTGATGGGTTCCGCATAAACCGCAGGCCTGGTGTTGTTGGATAATCCCCAATTGGAGTAAGTTTTTCCATCGCTTTTTAGAAGGCCATGAAAAGGGAATGGTGCAGGTTGGTTTTTTGGAGGTGTTGCAACAGGCTTTTCCGCAGCACTTGCATGCCCATTTTCCAAGGATGCAATGCTTGAAAGAAGCACCACTTTCATGGCATCGCGTCGGGATTGATATTTCGGATTTGTGTCCTTATTTGGCTGCTGGTTTATCATGTTTCCCAAAAGCTTTTTTGAGTGCTGCACCTTCGCGTAATTTGATGAAGTAATCCATAAATTCAATATGCCCGGCCTCAGGGCGCTGTGGACTTATAAACGATACCGAGACATATCCCATTTCGTCTTCGTCATTTTCGCCAACGAATACCATGCGTGGCGGGTTGAATGGATTAGTGGGGTTTCGGTCTGAATTATCAAAGATACCTTCGACATGAAGGGTGTCGCCTTTTTTAAGTTGATAATATTCCTTGGTGTAGTAACTGGATTGCCAGTTGTAGTCCCAGTTTCTTAAATCAAACAGAAGTTTTCGTTCTTTTGAGTTTTTAGGTTGATGCCAAACCCGGATTTCTTTGCCCAAAAAATGCATGTGGGGCTTCATCATGAATATTTCGCAATCCTGTTCCACCACCCTTGATCCAATGGACTTGTATTGGGAAACACCTTTTGGGATCCAGAGGAATTTTGTGTCAACCAACATGTAATGAACATATTTCTCAGGCTTTTCCTTGGAAAGCCAGATTGCGATTTTGCTTTTATCAGTTTCTGGCTTTCCATTGCGATGGTAATGAATTTGCATGATGATTGCGGATTCTGGTGGCACTACCACTGTTGCCTTTGGTGGATATGACATTTCTCCCTGACCAGGAACCCAAACCCCCAATGTGCCACCCGGGTTCTCTTTGTTCCTTTTGATATCCGTTGGGTTGGGTTCGAAACCTAGTCCCATTCCTGATTCATACCCTGGGCCGTAATCTTCATCTCCTGTCCCTGTAGGCTTGAGTTTTCCCAAGCGTTTTTGGGCATCTAATACCACATCTGTTCCATCGTAAAAAGATAATTCATGATGTACGATTCGTTTGTTACCGGGAATGAATTTTACCTTCTGGAGGTTTAATTCGGTTTTGTTGTTTAGTGGGAATGCGATCATCCTGTAGTGATCTTCCCCCTTGGCTGCCAGATGAAATTCAGTGGGCATTTCCAAGATAAAATCAGGCGGGTCCTTCTCATCCCAATCTTTTGTTGAAGGAAATGACACAGGCTTTGGGGAATCTTTGATATCACCTTTTGGGGTGCCATTTTCAACCCACTTCGAAAAAACTGCAATTTCACTTTCGCTAAGTGAAAAATCGTCTTTGAGAGGTAAACCAGCACGGACCGGCCAAGGGGGCATTTTGCGACTGGAAACATAATCCTTCATATCATCCGCCCATCGTGTGGCATCTTCAAAAGTTAAGAGTTGAAAGGGGGCTACATCGCCCGGGCGATGACAACGCTGGCAATGTTTTTGTAATAGAGGAAGTACATCCTTGTAGAAGGTGATTTCTCCATCTGTACTGGATTCTTTCTTTTTCCTATCAAGCGGGCAACCAATCGCCTGGGTCGTTTGAACTTCAACCGGTTTGTTTGCAAGCACCTGATCAATTGCTTCTGTAAGGTGGGCGGTTTTAATATTCTTCAAGCGGGTAGTACGGTCTTGGTATTGATCATCAATTGCACCGAAATACATAAGTTTCTTGTCTTGATCGAGTAAGAAACATTCGGGTGTAACATCAGCTAGAAAGTGATTTGAAACGATATGGTTCGGGTCGTAAAAAACCTTGAAATCTGCAAGAAATTCTTTGGTGTGTTTATCAAGCTCATCAGCACTTTCCGAATCACAAATTACTGCGGTAACAATAACCCCCTTAGTTTTATATTTTTCAGCAAGGGAATTTAGCACTGTAATATAGCGGTTCGAAATAGGGCATTTGAAATCAAGGAATGTAACCACAATGGCCTTAGCAACTTTTTGATCGTGTAATTGCCATTTTTCACCTTTGGTATCAACGAATGTGACAGGCGGGATCACCTTTCCCAATCGTAAAAGGGAGGTAACTTTTTCATCCTTATTCTCCTGAGATTGCACCTGTTTTGGCACAAGTAAAAAGCATGATAGTCCCACCAAGCAGGCTAGGATTGAAATTCCTAGCAGCCATTGATTTGTTTTTCTTGGAAATGCGAGTTTGAAATTGTTTGCTTGAAACATGGCAATGCCTTTAAAAGTATAGTTTTAAGTTTATACCAGTCAATATAACAGTGATCACAGAAGTTGCAATATACCATGAATTTGATAATTCATGTTTTGCAATGCTCAAGAAAAAGATAGATGAGAAAGTTTAAAGGTATCGGCCGACTGCATAAGGCTTAGGATCGATATGCGGGGTCTGACCTGAAACAAGCTCTGCAATCAAACGACCCGTGGCAGGCGACATCGAAACCCCAAGCATACCATGCCCCGCTGCAAGAAAAACATTATCAAATGCTGGCATTGCCCCGATGAAAGGTAAACTATCGGGAGTCATGGGGCGCCAACCGTACCAAGTTTCAAGAATTGGTTCAGCTTGCGGCTCGCGTAGATAGAGAGAGGCTCCATCGCGTAATAATTGTAACCTATCAGGATTAAGGCTTTTATCGTAGCCTGCAAATTCCATGGTCGATCCAATGCGATAGGTGCTTGCAAAAGGAGTAACCGCAACGCGATGTTCTTCGAATATCATTGAGACTTTAGGGCAGATTACAGGGCGTGGCATGGTGATGGAGTAGCCTTTGCCCGGCTGGATGGGGATGGTTTTTTTCAAGAGATGGTAAAGTTGCGGAGTCCAAGCCCCGGTAGCAATAACAATTTGATCTGCGACAAATTCTCCTTGGTTGGTTTTCAAAGAATCCGCAATTCGTTTGTTGGTAACGATGTCAAGTAGCTTGCAATGCTCGCGAATTTCGACTCCGTGCTGCTCAAGAATCTTGCGCCAGGATTCCATCAGCCTGACAGGGTTTAAGGTCCCATCGGTTTCATAATGCCATCCACCAGCTATACCCTCTTTTAATGCAGGTTCAAATTCAAGCAAGGCATTCCCATCGTAACGAGTTGCGCCAAGGTTGAATTCATTTCTCAGTAATTGATCCACCTGCGAATAATGCTCCATCCCATGTAGTGATTTAAAAATGAAGAGTAGCCCAAGGGGTTCCCATTCAACATCGTCAAAAATGGTGGAAAGAAGATCATCGTAAATGGTGCGTGATGAGTTAAGCAAAGCTTGAATCGCAATACCCGATTGCAGCATGTCTTTCTGATTGCACTTTTTTGCAAATTGCCAGAACCAACGCCACATAGCAGGCTCGAGACGCCATTTTACAGAGAGGGGAGAGTTCCTTGCAAACAGAGTTTTCAAAGTGTTCCATAATGCGCCAGGTGTAGCTAGGGGAAGCACATGGCTTGGGCAGATATAACCACAATTACCATGCGAGCAACCGCTGCCGAAAGAGCCTTGATCAATCAAAGTTACTTCTCTGCCGGATTTACGAAGGTAGTAGGCGCAAGATGCGCCTATCACTCCAGCACCAACCACGATTACTTTGTTTGAAGATGAAGTCATGATGGAATTCCCCATGCAAAAGGATCAGCATCATCAATAAGATTCGTGGTTTCGGCAGTGATGAATGCACTACCTGAAATTCTGGGCAGAACAAGATCGCCCTGAAGTCGGAAGGAAGCTTCAAAGACGCTGCCTATGATGCTTTCCTGACGCCAGACTTCTCCGGGTTGTAATTTTCCATCGCTAGCGAGGCATGCGATTTTCGCGCTGGTGCCGGTGCCGCAAGGGGATCGGTCGTAAGCGCCACCGGGGCATAGCACAAAATTACGGCTGTGATTGTTCGGGTTTTGCGGGGTGCCAAAAAGTTCGATGTGATCTATTTCTGCATTATTGATGCCTGTAATGCCTTGTTGTCGCAAAGCTGATTGAATTCGTTGAGCTACATTGGTAAGTCTGGAAGTGTTAGCGGGATTTAGATTTTCCTGATGTTCATTAACGAGAAAAAACCAGTTGCCTCCCCATGCAACATCGCCTGAAATAGATCCAAGGCCTTCGACATTTACAGAAACATTTTTCGCCAATCGATAGCTGGGTACATTTTCAAGAGATACGGTGTTAAAGCCATCGAAGTTGAAATTGATTTTCCCTATAGGCGTTTCCAGGTTGTGATTTCCCTTGGTAATCATGCCCAGATGTCCAAGAGTTACAGCAAGGCCGATGGTGCCATGTCCGCACATTCCAAGATAGCCAACATTGTTGAAGAATATGACGCCAGCGATGCATGATGGATCAACAGGTTTGCAAAGGAGGGCTCCGACCATGACATCAGAACCACGTGGTTCGCATAGTATTGCGCGCCGATATCCATCGTGATGATTTCGAAAGTTATCCAATCTTACAGCAAGGTTGTTAGTGCCGAGATCAGGGCCACCTTTGATTATGACACGGGTAGGTTCACCACCCGTGTGCGAATCAATAGTTTGGATTCGGTTCATTTAGCGGTTCCAAGCTTAGGTCGATTCGCAATGCCATGGTGGATGATTTTTAAAACACGATCACGCTCTTCACCTGAAAGAGGAAGCCTTGGTTCGCGAACTCTTTCAGAACCCAAGCCCGCTTCTTGAGCTGCAAGCTTGATGTACTGCACAAATTTCACATGGGTGTCGAGTTTTAGTAATGGATAAAACCACTTGTACAATTCGCGTGCTTCATCCCATTTACCCGTGCGGGTTAGATTCCAAAAGTATTGGTTCTCTGTAGGAAATGCGATTCCCGATCCCGCAACCCAGCCATCAATTCCTAAAATCGAAGATTCCAGAACCAGATCATCCACACCAACAAAAATACTGTAGCGATCGCCTACTTCAATTCGAAGTTCAGTAATCCTTCGGGTGTTCGCAGAGCTTTCTTTTAGTGCAACAAGATTTGGAATGTTTGCAAGCTGCGAGAATTGTGCAGGGGTAATATCAACAGGATAGCCCACGGGGTTGTTGTAAAGCATCCAAGGCAGATTGGTGGCTGCCGCAACTTTCCTGAAATGGTTCATCGCTTCTGCGCCTTCAGCTTTGTAAACCATTGCAGGCATGACCATGAAACCGTTGGCCCCTAGTTTTTCGCAATCGCGAACATACTGGCAGGCTGCGGAGGTGCTCATCTCTGCGACGCCGCTAAGCACGGGCACGCGCCCCGATGCCATCTTTACGATTTCAGATATAAGAGTCCGTTTTTCTGATGGATCAAGAGTTTGGTTCTCGCCCAGTGAGCCAGCCATGATTAAGCCGCTAACTCCGGAAGCAATCAACGCTTCACAATGTTTTGAAGTTGCTTCGATGTCGAGAGACATATCTTGGCGAAATTGTGTGGTAACAGCAGGAAAGACACCGGTCCAAGCATGTTTAGACATGAGAAACTCCTTGTAAAAGGGCGCTGAAAACAGAGATCAATATCTGATATTGTAGATGGCGAGATGAACTCTGACCATGTGCTTATTAATCAATTGTGGTTATAAAGATTGTCGGGAAGACTGTGCTTTTGTTGACTCTTAATAAAAATTTATCTATAGATGAATATATGGAACCACCTATTTTATTATCTTTGACTATTGGATTGATAGCCTGGGCATTTCTTAGCTTGGGCGCAGCAGTTGCAGGGTTATATTTCACCCCTAAAAAAGATGCCGAGTTTTGGCGAGCTTTTTGGTTTATGAACGGGATTTGGGGCTTGATCGATGGAATCATCGGCTGGGCCAATTTGATTACCACCCCTGCGACGATGGATTTTTTGCAGAAGGTGTTATCCATAAACACCTTTCTTGATTTCATTTATATAACTGCTGGTTTGGTATTAGTTGCCCTTGCCAAACCGGTTTTAAAGGGCTTTGGCTTTGCAGTATTGCTGCAAGGATTTTTTCTTCTTATCTTTGATGCTGTGTTTTTGTTCCTATCCTATCGCGCTTAAAACCCACTCAGGCAAAATAAACTCAGGCTGGCCAGACGCCTTCTGAAAGAATGCTTGCACCTAGGATGCTTTGCTTATAAAGGTAGGCAAAGGCCTTTGAACCATCTGCCAAGGTGATGGGTTCAAGATTGAACAGAAAAGGTGCGTCTTCAATTTTGTCTAGTTCGACTAGCAAGTCATAGGGGATTTTAAAAAGTTCCCCTTGAACTGAAAAACCCTGCTGTGGTTTTTTAACCATGCCGGGGTAGGGGCCTAGATCCACAAGAAGATAATCAGGCGAAGTACAATTTTCATTCAAATAATGCGCATTCACTAAAGCGTAGTGGTTTTTTTTACCCCGTTTAAGGGTGCCATAGACAAACAATAATAGGGTATCGTTTTGATTCATTATTTAAGTTTGGCGCCCACAAGTTTTTTAAAGGCGCTTTTGCTAATGGGTGAGAATCGTACTTTATCGCCAATATTAAAAGCGAAATATTGAGTAAGGATATCCACGAGAAGATTAGGCGTTTGCCCGATGAGATGCCATCCTCCTGGTTTTTGTTCGGGATAAATGCCTGTTTGAATGCCAGTAAGGCCGACGCTTCCAGCAGGCACTTTTAATCTTGGAGTAGCAAGCCTGGGGATGCCTTCGAGTTCTTTGGGAAGATAACCCATGTAGGGGAATCCTGGACTGAAGCCGATGGCGTAAACGCAATACTCGGTTTCCGAATGAAGGCGTATGACTTCTTTTGTGGTTAAGCCTTTAAGTTTTGCGACGATTTCTAAATCAGCGCCTAGTTGATAGCAGCAGGGGACCTCTAAAACTTTGGATTGTTGTGTTGGCGTTGTAATTTCTGTGATTTTTAAGGCTGATGTTATTTCGTGGATCAAACTTTCGAGTGAAATAGAATCGGGGTTGTGATAAAGGGCCACAGCCTTGTAAGCGGGCACCACATCTAAAACCCAAGTATATGCTGCTTTTTTAATGTTGTTGGAGAAGGTTTGGCATGCGGATTCGTTTTCAAAACGGACAAGAATTCCCATGTCTGCAATTGGCTGGATGCTGTGTTTTGGTATGGTTGATTTTTTTTTAGTTGAAGCCATTTTAGTTTATCACTCCGGTAGATAATTACTTATATTGTATTAGTCGCTTTTAATTTCAATCTTTTAATTTATGTGAGGTATTATCGTGCGTATATTTATTTTTCTACTTATGGGGATTCTACTAGGCTTTACCTCTGGTTGCAAAAGTAAGAAACCAAAGGTAGATACAAATGCAGATGCCAAAAAGCAAACACCTGCAACCATCACTCCCGCTGCAACAAATGAAACTCCTGTTCAGAACTTGAAAAGAAATGCGGTTGCTCGAACTGGTACTGGGAGTAAGCTTCGCCAGGTTTATGATGCATTGGAACTTTATGCAAATGATAATAATGGAAAATATCCCCCTCCCTACACCAAAAGTGCACAAGGGGCTCCGTTGTTGAGTTGGCGAGTGCTTATCCTGCCCTACATCGAGCAGCAAAATTTGTTCAACAAGTTCAATCAAAATGAGCCATGGGATGGCCCCACCAACAAACCCCTTTTAAGTTACATGCCAAAGATATATCTTTCTTCCGGAAATAGTGAAGTGAATTCAGAATTCAAAACTACATTTCTGGCCCCTGTGGCAAAGGAAACTGTTTTTTCTCCTGCAGGTGGGGTTACAAAAAATTCAATAAGCGATGGCCTTTCGAATACTATTTTAGTTGCGGATGTGGATGATGATTTTGCAACGGAATGGACGAGGCCAGTTGATCTTAATGTTAACTCTCAAAACCCTGCATTGGGATTAATCAACAGTAATCCTGCAGGATTTATGGCATTATTTTGCGATGGTTCTGTAAAGGTGGCACCTAATCGGCCACTTCCCAATGTTTGGGCTATGTTTACCATTGGTGGCGGCGAACAGGTTAACCCTTGATTTTGCCAAACCTTTCGTTTGCTGATTGACCAACCATGATTTTCGGCACATGATGTAGTTTCAAATGTGTTTGTTTTTTTAACCTATGATGAAAGGACTTTTTGATGAAGGTTTTGAAATTGGCTCTCTTGTGTGCAATTTTTTCTTCCCTTGTTTCTGTTGCTTCTGCTCAGGAATCCAAGAAGGAAAATTCTGCCACCAAGCCCGCTCCTAGGGATAAGGGTTGGGAAAAAAGACATGAAACTTTTGTTGGTATTGCCAAGCGTGGCAATATCGACCTCCTCTTCTTGGGTGATTCTATCACTGATGCTTGGGGCGGCGAAGGACACGGTACAAATGGTGGGCACAAAATCTTTACCTCTAAGTTTGTTCCTATGAAAGCTGCAAATTTTGGAATTGGTGGCGATAGAACCCAACATGTTATTTGGCGTTTGCAAAATGGTGAACTTGACGGCATTAAGCCAAAAGTTGTGCAATTGATGATTGGCACCAATAACAGCAATGGTACAGATAACACTGCTGAAGAAATTGCAGATGGCGTTAAAGGCATTATTGACGAAATCAAAAAGAAATCACCAAGCACCAAGGTGTTGTTGCTCGCTGTTTTCCCACGCAATACAGGCAAAGATGATGCTGCAAAGAAAATCCAAAAAGATAAAATCGACAAGGTTAACTCCATCATTTCCAAGCTTGATGATGGTGGCAAGTCTGTGAAGTTTTTGGATATCGGCTCAAAGTTCAAAGATGCATCTGGTGCACTTCCTAAGGAAATTATGCCTGATCAACTTCACCTTAGCGAAAAGGGTTATGAAATTTGGGCAAATGCAGTTGAAGGCGTGATCACTTCAATGTTGAAGGGTGATTCAGCAAAGGCTCCGGAACCAACGAAGACAGTGAAGAAAGTAGAGCCAACTACTCCTGCTAAGCCAGCTACTCCAACCCCAGAGCCAACGAAGACTGTGAAGAAGGTTGAACCTGCTCCTGCTCCTAAGACTCCAGAACCAGTTAAGGAAATGAAGAAGGTTGAACCAGCTCCAGCAGTTAAAGCACCAGCAAATTCTTCTACAACTGTAGCAGATGAAGAAGTTGTTGATGTTAAGAAGTCCCCAATCAGGGATTTCTTCAAGAAGTTGCGCAATCGATAACGGAATTTTAAAAAGTAAGCCGGGGTCTCTTATTATTAAGAGGCCCCGGCTTTTTTGTTTGCTTAGCTTTTTCTATATGTTTGTTAGAACTGGAGTTTCAGCTTTCCTAAACGATCTACGGTTTCTTTCATGAGTGCATCTTCTTCAGCTTCATCCTTGGCGATGTAAGTGACCGAAAATCTTAAGAAAGCGCCTGCATCATCCCATGGAACGCAGCAAACCGATTGCTCTGTAATGAGGAATTGTGAGGCTTCTTCTGCGTTGGCAAAAGTCTGACCGATGCAACCCTTGGGCGATTTGATGTAAAGAAAATAAGTGCCTTTGGGCATGCTTGCCTGAAAGCCTACTTGGTTTAATGCAGCTACCAACTTCTTAAGCCTCCTGCGATATTTCTCCCGAACCTGTTCACCAATTTCTGGGTGCCTAAGAGCTTCGGCTCCTGCTTGTTGGATTGCCATGAACTGTCCCGAATCGCAGTTATCTTTAACATCTGCATAGGCTTGAACTATTTTTGGATGGCCCGCGACAAACCCAAGGCGCCAGCCAATCATGTTGAATCCCTTAGACATCGAATGAACTTCGACGCCTACTTCGCGTGCGCCTTCAACTTGCAGGAAGCTAAGTGGTGCGCCATCGTAGCTGAGCAGAATGTGGGCTGCATCTTGCACGACGATGATTTTGTTTTTGTGGGCAAAATCAATTACTTTTTTGTAGAAGTCGCGGGTTGCAACTTGTCCGGTCGGGCTGTTGGGATAATTGATGACTAGTAACTTTGCTTTTTCGCAAACATCTGCGGGAATGTTGTCGAGATCTGGGAAGAAGTTGTTTTCCGCAAGCAGTGGAAGCCTGTGGACTTTGCCCCCGTAATATTCGGTATGAGTACCAGCAACGGGGTAACCAGGAACCGTCATCAGAGTGATATCGCCCGGGTTGATGAAAACTGCGGGTAGCATTGCATAGGCTGGTTTAGAACCGATGCAGTGATTGATTTCGGTGATGGGATCGAGGTTAACATTGAAAACTTTTTGCATGAAGCCAGCCGCAGCTTCTTTGTAGGCAGCGATGCCATTATCTGCGTAGCCTCGATTTTCAACTTTATCGACCTCGGCCTTGAGGAAGTTCCTAACTAGCGGGGGAGCCATGTCGTCATTTTCGCCGATGCCAAAATCAAGAAGCTTGCGTTCTGGATGGGCAGCAAGTGCTGCACGCTTGGCTCGTTTGATTTTTTCGAACTTGTAGATTTTGGTGGATTTGCCATAGTTGGCGCCACCGATGCGATCTGCAAAAAGAGACTGAAACCAAGGATCTGTGCTGCTCATAGTGCCTCTAATAATAAAATTCAGGAAAATATGGGTTATGGGCAAAATGCCCGGTCACCCTATCAACAAGATAGCCTAGTCAATTGCTAGTGACTGTTGTATCGTTATTGCAATAGAATAATGAAGTTAATGGGTTTTGCCCAGTTTCTAAAGTAAAAAATGTAAAAGAATGGCATCAAACTCGGCAGACAAGAATTTGGTAGAAGGTTGCTTGGACCGGTTTCCCGGTGCTTGGAATCAATTGGTGGATGAAAATATCCAGTTGATTTTTCATGGAATATATCAGGTGGGCTTTCGCATGGGTTGTCAGGTGACTTCCGAAGATGTGGAAGATATCACCTCGGAAGTATTTGTTGAGATTCTCAAGGAAGATTTTGCCTTTCTTCGTGGATATCGTGGCGAAAGCAAGTTGTCGACTTATCTTTGCACCTTGGTTCACCGAAAAGCAGTCCAAGAGTTCAATAAGCGGGTTCGCTATTTAAATGGAAATAATGGAAGTGTGGATTCTGACTCTTATTCGCAAGGATCAACTTCGGATGTTGTTGAAAACAATATTTTAAGGGAAGCGATTTCTAGGTTGGCTATGCCTGAGAGGGCAATGATAGGAATGTTTTATTTTGAAGGGCGAAGCTATAAAGAGATAAGCGAAATTTTGGGGTTGGCTATTAATTCAATCGGGCCGATGTTGGGAAGGGCGAGATTAAAATTAAAAGGTTTGCTTGCGTAGGGGTTAAGGGGCCACGCCTCGGGTACGCTGAATGGGAGCGCCTTGATCGGGGGCCCATCGTGCAAGATCAAAGCCAGGCAGGCTTGATAAATCGCCTCTGCTAAATAATCGTTCTGATCTCTCTGGTGTTACTGTAGTGACTTGCATATCGTTTAAGCGCAGAACCATTTCCATTTTTTCTTCAGGCCAGATTATCTTGATTCGCTGGGGCAAAATTGCTCCGGTTTCTTTGCTTTGTTGAACTTCGTAAACAGTTGCGTTGCATATTTCCTTGCCTTGCACATCGCGAAGAATATGCCCTGCTACTTGATACTTCCCTTGAGAAAGCGCTTTACGTAGGAACACGGTCGACTTGCGTACCTGCTTACCTTGGTAATTTGCAACAGGCTCAACCAGTTCAACATTCTGCTGATTCACTTTTACTTCGTATTGTTTTGATGGGTCGTATTCACCCATGCCCAATGCGCTGACAATCATGTCAGGATGGAAAGGGAAGGGTAAACGAACATTTCCTTTTTCAAGTTCATCATAATTGCAATGAAACACGTAGGGGACAGGTTCGACCTTGCTGATCCAATACCAGAACTCCTGATTGTTGGATCCAATATCCACAGCAGGTTGGCCAATAACTTTGGCCTTAAGCCTAAAGTTTCTGGGCTTTTGGCAGACCATCAACCCATCTAGGCCCGGCGCTGTTTGATTACCCTGCTTGGCATCGATTGAAACTTGATTACATTGAATCGCTTGAACACGCTGCCCGTTATTATTGAGGTACGCAACTAGTTGTTGTGCGGTTGGAGTTTCCGTGGGCACATTTCTTGACGTGTCACGATCTCTTAAACCAGGCCAGCTATTGCAACCAACCATCAGTGATAGAAGTGCAAATGCAGAAGCTTTTTTTATCAGCATATTTATTTTAAGCAGAGCCATGGCGTTCTCCATTGTCGGGGGGATTTAATCCCAGCCCAGAAGTCCCATGACTTCTTCTTGAACTTTATCAAGTTCGCTTTCGGTCAACTTGGTGTGTAATACTTCATGGTCTGTACTGGTCTTTTGGCATCGTAGCACCAGTTTTTCCATATCACCAAGGTTTTCAGTTTTAACTAGTTTCAACTTCCGTTTTCGTACCAGCATCAATCCTATTATATACCTGAAGTTTTGTTGCTTGGGGTCGTCCTGCCCTTCCAATCTTTCGAAGCAATCCATCAAGAGGCTTTCATCTACAGGGAAGGCTTTTTTTGCTGTCGTTTCTTTTATCTTGCCTTTCCAATGCGAGAAACATCCTTCTGGTGCACCCTTCCAGTTCTCTTCCGCATAATCCTTACGAACCAACTTTCCCTCTTCATCCGCAAGAACGGTATACACGGTTTCACCCGATTGCAGCACTCTGCCACTGATCGCACACTTGCGCGTATTCGGTTGTACTTCGTATTCCACCATCGATTGCACTACCTCTTTATCGTATCGGCAACAAGGCAAAAGACTCAAGCGTGAATCTAGCAAGAGTCTGAACAAAAATAATTAAGAGCACCGAAGTTGCGGACTGGAGAACATGTAAGGGATCAATTAATCTTTATCAATGTTTCGTTTCAATTCGGAGTTTATTTCCGATTGTGTTTCTTGGCCCCAGCCCAGGCAATTCAACCGCACTATTCCCTTGGCGTCTAATAGCAATATCTTGGGTGTAGATTCAAGCCCATAACTTGATCGCAAGCCACTGCCATTAAGTACAGCGAAATTGAGTTTAGAAGCCTCGGCTTGTTTTTTGACTATTTCGTTATCATCGATCACGCTCATGCCAAGCACGGTAACCGAGTTGCCATGATTTGTTTGCATAGTTCTGGCGAAGTCAAGTATTTCGTTGGAGAGAGGAGATTTAGGGTTGTAGAAGACCAGAAGGATGGATTTACCTTCCAGCCTAGCTAGCCTGACAGATTCTTGTTTAAGCATGTTTTGAGCGATAAAATCGGGGGCTTTGTAGCCTAATCTTGCAGTTTGTAAACTTGTTGCAGATACCGGCATAATCACGGATTCAGAACTATCGCCCTTCAAGATATTTTCCAGTCTTTTGGTTGTCTGGATTATGGCATCACGATAAGGGGTCTGGCTCATGATTTCTGATTGGGTTTTAACCTGCCTTATTAAAGCCTTTGTTTGAGCGGTATACTTTGCGATATCTTGGGTGTATGAATTTGCAGATTCCCGATAGTTCGTCGCCAGTTGAATTTCTTTTTTGCGATCTTGGAATAACTGCCCTGGGTAAACCAGACTGGTTTCAAGTTCAACGCGCAAGGTGCTTTTTTGGGAAGGCTCGTTATGGGCGGGTTCTTTTATTTCGATAGTACGTTCTAATTTCTGGGCGACTCCCAATTGTGGATGAATCCAGACGTTGTCAGTTCTTTTCCACGCTTGTCGGTCTGCGCGGGTTTTTCCCCAATCCTCGGTTTGTTGGGTTCCAATAAGCTTGATGCATTTAACTCCTTGTACCATTTCAGTACCCAAAACAGTCCAGATGCAAACAGGCCTTCCATCTTCATTGGTTTCCCATGTGTCATTTTCCACAAGTTTTGTTTTAGGTAATTCGACGAGGTAGCCGTATTCGATGGTCGAGGGGCCGTCTAAAGATATCTTTCCGAGATTGTGACCGGGTTGAATAATACCTTTTGAATCGCTGTAGAAAGTTTCCAATCGGACAGAAGTTGCAGGAGGTTCGGAAGTGATGGTAGGTAATGTTGCAGGGTTATTGCGTTGTTTTAGAATAGTCAGGCATGCAAGGTGGGATCTGTTTTTTTCAGTTTCTAATACGAGGCAACGTGATTCGACCCGGTAGGAGCGTTGAAATTGAACCCTGCTTGATCGAGCTTCTTCGGTAAATAAACCGCGGTACAGCAACTCTTGCGAGGCTTGAACCCGGAAACTTATATTGTTAGCAACCTGCATGGATTTCGCAGTTTTGTTTTCTTCCGCTTGTGCCAATCCTAAACCTGTTGCAAGTATTAAAATGGAATACACTGTGGCACCTCTCCCAAACAGGATTTTAAATGAAAACTTAAACAGTCCAGCGCGGCGGATTATAACAATGTGGCTGATTCTCACAAGATTGCTTTACGCAGACCAAAGTTCCACTGGGATTAGAGTTATGCCGTATATTGTGCAAACACCCTGATTGATAGCTGATTTAAAATAGGCTGTTTTATTCTGGGTTAAATCTGTATTTTTGAACAGGTGGGAACTCTGGGAAATTGTATGCTTTCGAATATTTCAATGCTTTTTATTGGCATGAATCTAGTAAGCTAGGGCCATTGCTTTGGAAAAGGGCAACCAACGTTGATTCATGGAGTCGTACTTTGTTTGGATTACTATTTGGCGTCTTTCTTTTGTTTCTTTCGATTACTGTGGTGAGTGGTGCGTTTTCGCATTTCCTCCAAGGTAGAATTTATAGTCAACCAGCGGATGGCTTTATTTGGCGCGCCCCAGCAAGTGGTGCAATAATTACCCTTACTCTTGGGCTCTGGATGATGTTGGATTATGGCTCGCCTGGGATTTACAGGCCCATCCATGAATTACAGTCCTACACACCGGAAAACAAAAAAGCCAATTTGAAACCTGAGGATGGCGCACCTTATCCTTCGATGACGGTCACCCGTGCTGATGGAAAAAAAGAAGTGTACTTCAAGCAGCCGGGCAATCGCCTCGAGTACAAATCTAAAATCAACCTGCCATTGCCTTCCACCCCGGTTGAAATAGAGGTGGACGATGAAGGAAAAATATCCGTGTTCAAGCCGGAGAAAGATGCCAAAGGTAATTACCTTCGAAGGACAGGGCAATCCCTGGTATACAAAGATGAACGTGGCAGGCAGATGATCGAGGGTGGATTGGGCGCCCTAGTGATTAATCGCCCTGGTGCTACATTTTTAGTTTTGTTCCTGCATCTGCTGCATTTCATAGCTTGGTTTGCTTGCCTTTGGTTTCTGTTTGAATTTCAGCCCTTGCATGCCTTTGGATTAGGGGCGGCCTTCTGCCTTTTGATGACGCTATTCTTTTTGCCACCGCTCCTAAATTTCACCGAGACAGTATCCAAGCAGCGAACCAAACCCGAAGTTGTTTCAACGCCTGCCAAAGCAGCATAAATTTTTATTAAGGATCAAGCATGCCATTAACTCGTGTTGCTCTATTAGAAAAATTTCGTCATCAACTCTCGCAAGGAAAACCCATCGTGGGGGGTGGTGCTGGAACAGGCATAAGTGCCAAGTGCGAAGAAGCAGGGGGGATTGATTTAATAATCATCTACAATTCTGGCCGTTACCGAATGGCAGGGAGAGGATCTCTTTCAGGCATGCTGCCTTTTGGGAATGCCAATCAAATCGTGAAGGAGATGGCTTACGAAGTTTTGACTGCGGTAAAACATACGCCTGTTCTTGCAGGTGTTTGCGCAACCGACCCATTCATGCTGAGGGATCATTTTCTTAAAGAACTCAAGGACATGGGGTTTGCTGGAATCCAAAACTTTCCCACAGTTGGATTGATTGATGGATTGATGCGCGAAAACCTTGAGGAAACAGGGATGAGTTACAGCCTGGAAGTTGAATGCGTTGCTGCTGCCAGAAATATGGAATTATTGACCACTCCTTACGCATTTAATGTTGAGGAAGCCAAGCAGATGACCCATGCCGGCGCTGATATTGTCGTGGCGCATATGGGCCTAACTACTAAGGGCGCCATAGGAGCAAAAACAGCGAAATCTTTGGAAACTAGTGCTCTCGAAGTTCGAGCAATCGCCGAGGCTTGCAAGTCCATCAGGCCTGATGTGTTGGTGCTTTGCCATGGTGGGCCGATTGCCATGCCTGAAGATGCGCAATTCATATTGGACCGGGTGAAAATAGTGGATGGTTTTTATGGTGCTAGTTCGATGGAAAGGCTTCCTGTGGAAGAAGCCATCGCTAATCAAACTCGTGCGTTCAAGCAAATGAAACTCGGTGCGCGCTAGTTGGCGTTCCGACCATGGATTAATGAACTGCGGATGTTGATTTGTGGCCCTTAAGTCCATTCAAACTTTTCTTGCGTGTCCTACAAGCCTGAAGCGTAAGCGAAGGAAGTATGGGCAAATGTAAAATGGAGATTTACAAACCGTCGCTGACGCATCCGGCTCTTAAGGGAAAGTGTAGGTAAGGATGAGCTGCGCAATATTCCTATTGAGCAGCGGATGTCAATCCGCTGGTTCGGGCCCACACAGGAAATGCTGATGTAAAAATTAATAAGAGATCTTCAATAAAAGTAGTTGCACCATCTAGTATCGGAGTGCACCAGCGGATTGACATCCGCCGCTCAATGAAGAAAAACTGGCAAACTCGGTGCATGCTAGTTTTTTAGAAGCATCTGCCTTGCAGCGATTGCAGCGCCTAAGATGCCTGCATCATTCCCCAAGGTTGCGAAACAAATGTCTTCGCCTTGGGCGCATTCTTTAAACGCCTGATCTTTTACAAACCAGCGAATACGCTTTAAGAAATCATCGCCTGCTGCAATCATGCCGCCGCCTAATACTACTTTCTCTGGATCAAAGAAATGAAGGATGTTGATAATCCCCAAAGCGAGTGCGGAGGAAGTTTCTTCGACGAGTCGGTCCGCGAGGGGATCGCCATTGCGGGCTGCATCAAAAACATCCTTGCAGGATAAAGTCTTTTTTTCAGCAGGTTCATGAAGGTCGGAGATTTTGTTGAAATCTTCTGCAAGTGCTTCGTAGGCCCGCTTTAAAACAGAGGTAGCCCCGGCATAGGCTTCCAAGCAGCCAAAATTTCCACAAGAGCAGGGCCTAGGCCTCGACATTTCAATTCGTGTATGCCCAATCTCACCGGCCAAGCCGTGTCTGCCTTCGATGATTTTTCCTTGGTGAACCAAGCCCCCGCCAATGCCTGTACCGAGGGTAAGAAATACCATGCTTTCAGCGCCTTTGCCTGCACCGAGCCAAGCTTCGCCCAAGGCCGCAGCATTGGCATCATTCAAGAAAGCGATGGGCTTGCTGAAAATGGTTTCAAGGTGAGTGCGAACAGGTACATTTTTCCAGTCGGTGAGATTCACTGCATCAAGGATCACACCATTTTTTAGATCGATAATCCCAGGCACTGCAGCGCCAATCGCTTTAATTGAATCAAGTTTAAGCCCAGCGGATTCAATACAAAGGCGAATGACTTTTTCCATCAAAGCAAGGCCTGCCTTGGGCCCAGCATTTTTATTGGTGGGCTGCATGAGGGAATGGATTAAGTTTCCTTCAGCGGAAATAATCCCCGCTTTCATTGCGGTGCCACCTACATCCAGCCCAAGATAATATTTCGAGGTTTCCATGGGCAGCATCGTAGCGGAAATAAGCGGGTTTGTGCAGATGAATTCCGGATAAATAAAAAAGGCCGGAGTTTTAAGCCCCAGCCTTTTGATTAGAAATCGCAACGCTAAAAGCGCAGGTGATTAATGGTTTAGCAGAAACTCATTGCTGTTAAGGAGTGCCCAGAAAAGATCTTGGTAGGGATCCATTGGGCTTTTGTCTTTAGTCCTCATTGCAAGACCCTTCGAAATTTTTAGGGTCTCTGCAGGCCTTGCTGGCCGATTTAGGGTTGCTAAAAACAACTCGTTGATGATGCTATTGGGATTCGATTTATTACGGGCCATAGCCATCGAAACCGTTCCTTTTTCTTTTCTGCTGATAGCTTCGTTGATTTCTTTGCCATTCATCATGAGCAGAGCTTGAACAACGGTACCGTTGAAGTTTACTTCGTTGCCTTCGTCATCGCCGAAATTGCTTACCAACTTGTTAAGCCAAGCAGTACGAAGGTTTTTCTTGGCATCCTTGCTTTCAGCAGCTTCAGCCTTGGTGGAAACCATCAGAGATTCAAAAAGCTGTTCAGGACTCATGGATTTCAAAAGCATTCTGCTGAACAAGCCTTCGACTTCAGGCTTATCGTTGGTTTTGTTGGCAACGAAAGTGAGGTTGTAAGCATTGCTGTTACAAATCCAGCGAACAAGTTTCTTTAAATCGTAGTTGTAATTCTTGAAGCTAGAAGAAAGTTCTTGAAGAAGTTCAGGGTTGGTAGGAATATTCTGCTCGTTGAAGTCATCGATTGGGGAGGTGAAACCTTTGCCGAAGAATACACTCCACATGCGATTGACCGCAGATTTGGGGAAGTTTTCATGATCAATGATGAAGGCAGCCAACTGATCACGCCTGCCTGTAGCTGAAGGACCACTTGCAAGCTTCTTTTCTTCCATGAAGATTGGCTTGGTGGGGAGAATTACACCATTTCGTTTTTCAAAGAAGATGATCCCATCTGCATTAGTTGAAGTATTATCCTTAAGGCCAAGCTTAGGAAGGGTCATCATTCTATTTCCGGTTTCTGGAGGGGGTGTGCCCGTTCGTTCAACCTGACGTAGGAAAGCATTGATGCCCCAGAAATGTTTTTGCGTAATGGAGTTATTGAAAGGATGATCATGGCATTGGGCGCATTGCATCTGAATACCAAGGAAAAGCCTGGTAATTCTTGAGGTAATAGGCACCATTTCAAACTTGCCTTCTTGGCTTTGTTTAGCCTGGGGTACAGCTTCACCAAGATGCGCCAAGATGAAATTTACTGCAGCATTTTCAGTATTATCACCGGAGGCAGTAATCACTTCTTTTGCCAATTCGTGATAACCACGGTTACTTGCGAATTGATCTTCCAACCATACAGCCATTTCTTCATGGTATTTGCCTTTGCCGAATGTACCGGATCGGGTCAGAAACCAGTTGGTGAAGTGGTTGGCCCAATGGCGGGGGTAATCTTCGCTTGCAAGAAGATCTTCAATAATTTGCGATCTTCTACTGGCTTGAGGATAGCGCATGTACTTGGTGATTTCTTCGGGGCTGGCAATTCTGCCCACAACATCCAAGCTTACTCTGCGAATGAATTCATAATCATCGATGAACCCGGAAGGTACAATTTTGTTTTCTTTCCATGAAGCATCGAGCTTTTGATTAATTGATTTTACTACCTGCTCGGTAATTTGTTTTTCTTCAGGAGTCTTGCCCACGATTGTCAATTTTGGAAAGGTTGGATATGGAGGCAATGGAGCTGATTTTTCAGCCAGTGGTTCTTTTTCGTCCTTCTTAGCAGGTTCCTTACTATCTTTTTCGTCTTTCTTGACTTCTTTATCATCCTTGGCAGCAGATTGTTTCTTGGTTTCTTTTTCTTGAGCTGTGGAGAAATCGGCGCTCAGCAATAGACCGGTCGAAACTGTACCAAGTGCTACCAAATGCCAAAAAGAGAACTTGGTGTTTGATTTATGTGCCATGGGTGAAATCCTTAAGGTTTAAAATGTGCATAATAATCTTAAATGCACACACTATAATTATTACCACTGCATCGCGTTTAAACAACACAAATTGTTAAAAAAGAAGAGGTTACCCGAGGGTAAATTATTCTTTTTCTAGGCCAAATCCAAAAGTTATTAGTTTTAGCTAGCCATTAATGTTATCTGTTATTTTAGTCGAAGGGGAAAAGGAATAAGTTCCCGATTAATTGGCAGGTTCTTTAATTATGCAGCTAGATCTCGAAAAAGTGCGAATATATGCAAAAAAAGCGGATAATAGGGCCCTGCTTGATCGGGTAACTGTGTTTCAGCAAGGTATGGAACCCGCAGCGATCGAAATTATTAAAAAAGAACTGCTCCAAAGGGGTGTTTCTCCCTCAGATATCAGCCAACATGAAAGCATTTTCAAAGATTTGGTAATCCGCGGCCCAGAAGGTATGCCCAGACTTTGCAAAAAATGCTCCTTGCCCGCAATAACCCTAGAGTGGGGTTGGCTTAAAGTCTTTGGATTTATCCCGGTTTTACCGTGGCAGTATTTGTATTGCGAAGAGCATAAAACAAGGGTTTAATCACCAAAAGCAGCCCTTTTTTGAAAGGACTGCTTTTGTGAAATTTGAAAATGAAGGCTTATTACGCCTTTAAGAAGGTATCGACATCTGCCTGCACAATTTGCTTGGAGGGCTTGTCGATAGCTTGGCTTAACCAGCTCATAATGGTTGGCGTGTAAGGAAGCGCACCAATACTAAGAGCGGCTTTTAGCCTAAGTTCTTTACGATCTCTTTCCTTGTTCTTTTTCGCGCCATTTTCAATCCTGGAGCGGCGTTGATCTTGTTTCTGCAAGGTTTTACGGAGTTTTCGGGAAATAGCTGCCATGTCAGGCCTCAACTTTAAACATTAAAATTTCAAAAAAACAGTCTCTTATAAGAATATTAAGATTTTGGTGCATTGGCTAGGGGTTGAGCTTTCTTATACCGCTGTAAAGATGCTTCCTTGGCCCCAATTTGCTTTTCCAAATCTTGAACTTTTGTGGTTAGCGTGGTAACTAACGCTTGCGCTGCAGGCATTGCCTTTTGCATGGCATCAATCTGCTTGGGTAATGCGGGAACTAAAGGCGTAGCTGCAATAAGCTTCATTTGTGCATCTTTAAGGCCTGCAACAGCGGCAGCATAAGCTGCAGTTTTCTCCTGAAGGGCTTTTTGCAATGCGGGTAAATCCAGCTTAAGTTTGTCAAGCTTTTCTTGAGCAGCAGTCGCATTTTTCGCCAAGGCTGCATCTAATTTGTTCTTATCCGATTGGTCCTTAATTTTTTTCAGGCTATCCGTACTTGCTAGAATCATGGCCTCGCGAGCTTTAACTTCATTGGTGGCTTTAGTCTGCTGGACCAATGCAGTAGCCTGATCTGCAGTCAGTTGCTTAATTTTTGGAGGTAGGTCTTTGACCGCAAGGGTGGCCTCTGCAAGGCTTTTTTGGGCAGTTGCTATATCTCCCTGTAATTTCGCATCTTGTGTCTTTGCAATGGTTAATTCAGCGCTTGTTTTCGACAATTGTTCACGAAGCAAAACGATTTCCTTGGCGGAAATTTCTACACGGTCTTTAAGGGCGGGCGGATTACTAGGCAAAACATCCACCTTTTTCCCATCTGCAAGCTTGTATGCAGCGACGTTTCCATTCCAGTCGCCAACAAATGCAAAAACAGCATCGTGTGAAACAGCAACCCGCAGAGCCAAATCGGTCAGCGGTTCCATGGTAAGAATTGCAGTGCCATCACTTTTCCAAGACTTTGAGGTTTTATCCCTACCGCTTGTAACAATGGTGCCATCACGATGAAAAACAAGCCCCTGTGCACCACCTGCGTGAGCGGGAATTGATTTAACCAAAGTGCCGTTCTCGACTTCCCAAAGCTTAAGAGAGGCATCTTCACTCACCGAAGCGAGGATATTGCCATCTGCACGCCAAGAAAGATTGTTGATGTAATTCGTGTGGCCTTTAAGGGTAAAATATTCTTTGCCGTTATGAGATTCCCAAACGAAAAGATTTCCACTTCGATCGCCTGAAGCAAAAAGAACACCATCTGGACTGTATTCAATGCTGGTAATCCAATCAGTATGTTTTTTGATTTCGTGAAGTAGTTTGCCATCGACGGTGGAATAAACTCGAACGACCTTACTAGGGCCACCAAGAGCAATTTGAGTTTGATCGGGGCTGATATCCGCAGCGAGAACAGCGTCAGATTCTTGGCCAACTGTCAGGACTTTCTGTCCGGTCTTGATGTTGAATAAAGTGGCGGAGCCATTCTTGCCCCCGCGGCCACCCCCTGCAAGAAGGAAACCACCATTTCTGCTAAACTTTAAAACGGTAGGAAACCCATCTGGGAAAGGAATAACGCCAAGGTATTCCATAGTATCGGTGTTATAAAGCACGATTTGCTTCTGACCGCCCACTGCTAAAAGAGGGGCCCAAGGGCTTGCTGCTAATCCAATGACTGCGTTACCTTTAGAAGTAACAACCAAAGGATCAAGCGAAAGAGGTTTTTCGGGCATAGGCGGTGGGCCATCAGGTTTGCCCCTGCGAACGGTACCCAAGGCAATATCGGCGGTGGGTTTATTCAAAGCCAGGGCCTTTCCATCTGCTGTTTCCAGCAACCCTTCTTTGATCCATTTTTCAAGCATTACAATCGAAGTGTCTGCAACTTTCGGGCTTTTAGGAGGCATGACTGGTTCAGACTTATGAGCAACCACTTGAAAAAGCGAACTGCCTTCGGGGTCACCCGCCTTGACAATAATACCGCTGCTACCACCTTCAATGATTTTGCTGTAACTGTTAAGAATAACCCCCGAACTTTTTTTGTCTTGGTTATGGCAAGCAACACACTTGTCTTGGAAGAAAGGCAGGATGTGATCCTGGTAGTTAATTTTCTTGGCTGAAGGCTGTGCAACGGCTGACTGGGTCGCCAAGGAAAGCAATGCTACCAGCAAAATGATAGAACGAACCATGACCTCTGCTCCGTAATCTTAATGGTTAAACATATATTCGCGGGTATTTAGCACTGCCCAGAAGGCATCTTCCAGAACCTGCTTTTTATCTTTCTCTGCATTGACCAAGGCGAGCACCTTGGTTTTTTCATCCGCAGAAGGCATTCTTGACAGGCAACGCATATAAATTTCGTCCAAGATCTCTTCTGGAGTTTTCTTGTCTTTTAGAAGCTTGCCAATCAAATTGCCCTGCGTAATTCGTTGGGTCGTTGCATCGCCATTAAGCAAATGCAAACTCTGGCTTAATGTTGGATCCAGCTTCACTTCGCAAGAGCAAACAGATTCGCGAGTGGCTCTGCCGAAGGTTGTAAGGAAGTAGTTGGAAACCTGACCATCAGCAATTTGCACAGCCCTTGCACCAAGAGGCAAACCAGGAAACTTGTTCTTGGTTTCAGTTACTTGGCTAATGCAATCCAAGAAGGTTTCAGCTTTGATTCTTCGGATGGAGGAATGGCTGAAATTCTTGGTATCGCTTTCGTTGCTCGGATTGGTTTGGGTTGAAAGCTGATAGGTATTGGAAAGAACAATGTCCTTCACAAGGCGTTTGAAGTCGTAATTGTATTCGGTAAACTTCTTGCCTAATTCTTGAAGTAATTCGGAATTGGAAGGAGGGTTGCTGACACGAACATCGTCAACTTCATTAATGATGCCTAAGCCAAAGAAATGCGTCCAAACCATATTGGAAAGATTTGTAGCAAAGTAAGGGTTTTTAGGAGATGCAAGCCATTCAGCCATTAACCCTCTTCGATCTTTGCCAGTAACATCGGGAATTTCACCGCCCAAATATTTGGGTGCCATGCGCCTGCCACCAACAGGGTGGTTGATTTCGCCACTGCCACTGTTGAAGACCACGAGTTCGCGTGGATCCTCAGTTGGCTTTCTGCCAATCTGTGTGAAGAAGGCAGCGAAACCATAGTAATCATCCATGGTCCAACGATCAAAAGGATGGTTATGGCACTGCGCGCATTGGATACGCATACCCATGAAAACTTGAGCAACATTCTCGGTCACTTTGAGAATGTCGGTTTCATTCTGATAGTAGTTCGTAACAGGGTTGTTAAAGGTACCACCGTTGGCACCAAGCAATTCTTGAACCCACTGATTGAGAGGAACATTGCGTGCTATACGATCCTGAAGCCAGTTGTAATAAAGCAGGGTCGCTTTGTAACTAACTTGGTTAGAGCTGCGAATTTGTAAGAGTTCAGCCCACTTTAAAACCCATAGTTCTGAAAATTCTTTTCGTTCCATAAGGTCTTTGACAAGTTGCTCTCTCTTGTCTGCTGATTTGTTTGCCATGAATGCTTTGTATTCTTCAACCGAAGGAAGCATGCCTGTAAGATCGATGAATATCCTGCGCAGGAAAACTTCATCAGAGCAAGTAGCAGAAGGGGCGATACGAAGATTTTTAAGCTTGGCATTAACCAAGGTGTCGATGTAGTTCTTTTCAGGAGTGGGGGGGAAAGAGAATTTCAAATCTTTGGGAAGAACAATAAATGGCACGCCCACGGTGAAGGTTGAAAAGCGAGCCATAACAAAGGCTTCGCCTCGATCACCTGCGGTTACCAAACCATTTGGGCTTACTTTGCCCGAGCTGTCATTGCTGCTAAGGAAAAGCGCAAGGGAAGTAACATCGCGTTCCGAGCCATCGCTATACTTGGCACGAACGATTAATTGTTGGGTGCTACCTTTTCCATCCAAGAGTGCGCTTTTAGGAAAAAGGTCAACTGATACAGGGGTAGGAATGCCTGCTGGATCTTGTGGACCACCAGCATCGACCCAGCGAACGAGGTCGTTGTAGTATTGTTCGCCTACTGCGAATTTCTGGCCACCAGTATGGGGCACCTTGCCAATCGATTTTTCAACCAAAAGGCTCTCTTCAGGAATCGCAAGGTTGATCCTTCTGCCATTAAGTTCACGGGTCAAACGATAATGATCGCCATCGGGATCAAAACCGAAAAGGGAAAGACGAAATCCATCTTTGCCTCTGGCAGCGCCATGGCAACCACCTTGATTACAGCCATTGCGTAAAAAGATGGGCATTACATCAAGTTTAAAACTGATAGGCCTATCTTTGATAGCATCTTTGACATCGACAGGGACTTGAGTTGTTTTGCCTTCAAATTCTACAGCGATAGAGCATTTTCCATCGCCTACAGGAAGGACTTCGAGGTTGACAATTTTGGCAATTTTGGGGTCGCTGATGGTAACTTTGGCTTGAGCGGTTACATCGCGGGTAATGCCATCTGCGTAGCTGGCTTGAACGATGATGCGTTGTTTCCCACGGGCGGATTGAACATTAACATCGGGAGGGAAAACCGCAATGCTTACGGGTGCGATTGCCTGAATCGAAGTTGCAGAAGCAAACAGCAATATTGCACAAGCGCCTGATAAAACAGAAATCTTCATCGTATAGGTCTCCAGAAAGCTTATTTCTTTTGTGGGGTGGATTTTTGAGCTTTTTCGCGTTCTTCTTGTTCGAGTCTGAGCTTTTCAAGCCTGCTCAGTCTTTTTTCAGCTACAGGAGCAGCAACCACTGCTGGTGTGCCTGGTGTTGCAGGTGCAGTAGCAACGACTTTGGGTGGCGCTGGAACATCAATTCTTATTTCCGTCCTGCCCAAGGTATGCGTAATCGGTTCGCCATTCTTGGTAATCACCGCGGAGCAAACAATGTTCTTGTGCTGGCCAACGGGTGAGGTTTTATCAATTTCAACTTTGACAAGAATCTCTTTAGTGTTGGAATCGATTTCAACGGGTGCCGCTGTGACTTTCAAAGGCAGGCCAATTAATTGCAGTTGGGCCTTGCCTTCAAATGGAGTTGTTTGCTTAATCTTGCAAAGGATTTCAGAAGTTTTACCCTGTTCAATTGCGCTTCGTTCGATGGAAGCTGTAATGAATGGGGCAGCTATTTCCAAATTAAATAGCTGGGATGAAGCCCAAACAACGCCTGTGGGAGTGGTGGCATTTGCTAAAAGTGCAGTTTTCCAATTCTTAATTCGGGCACCCCCATTCGCATTGATAGCAAACAGGCCTTCGTTTTGGTTTTCTGGAATAGTGATGGCTGCAATTGTTCCGACACCGGGAGGGCTATAAACTGGAATTACAGTTATGGGGCCTTTGAATCCTTCTTTTCTTTGCACAACAACTTTAAGATTCATTGAGCCATTCTGAACCAATGGAACCTTTGGCTCAACTACTTGGATCGAGAATGGAGATTCTTCGGTAACAGCAACACCGAGTGTTGCCATATTGTATCTCCAGTAGATTGATTGTCCTGGATTGCCAAAGGTGAGTTCTGCATTCGTATTGAACTCGGTATTGCATGCAAGTTTGGGGTCTGCAGGAAGAGCTTTGATTTCAGTTAGCGAACCTGCAACAGGCGCATCTTTGGTTGCTTCGAAAACCACAGCGAAGGAATCAATACCTGTGGAAACTTCATCCACACTAACAGTAACGCCGGGAGGCAATTTTTCTGCAATCAACTTTAAATCACCTGCGATATCACGCCTTTGAACCGTCATCAAGGTTGCAAACCGATTTCCCTTGGGCACGCTAATAGTTTGCCTATCTTGGGAATACTGTGCCACCTTGGGGATTGCGACAAGCGTGTTGCCTTGAACTGGTGAAAAGTCAACCCGGTAGGTGTAATCGAACCCACCTTTTTTAAGGTGATCCGAAACCGTCAGGATGTATTCTTTGTCATCAAGAGTGGTTCTGAAATAGCTATCGGTACCGCCTGAATCATCGTTGGTTGCTACATTGGCGCCACCAGCAATTGCGAGGGTCATTACTGGATCTAGTGGAGAACCGTTCTTGCGTGCAGCGCATCGGATATCAACTACTTGGCCTTTAACACCCTTGAAGCGGAAGCAATCGACATCGCCATTTTTTTCGATGATGCCATTAAAGCTGCTGGGGAAGTTTACCACGGTTGCTTTATCTGGTGTATCATTTGGCTCAACTTCAAAACTGTTTGGGAAGTTGGAAAGGCCGAAGCGAATGCCGGA
>CAJCCR010000089.1 GCA_903960945.1 uncultured Planctomycetaceae bacterium | reverse complement strand
TGTTCCCCAGGTGCTTGGGTTGCATACAAGCTGCGATTGCTGCTTTCAGTGAAAAAATGAAAGTTCATTTCCAATCTGAAATCCCCAGATGCGATCCTTTCCCAAATCTTTTGGAAGATCAATCAGATGAGAAAAACGATGAAGAGTAAGGGGCGTGGTTAAATTAAAATCATTTTTAATAAGTTTAAATTTGAAAATTGAAATTGAAGATATAATTGTGATTCCTGGTTTGGAAAATAGGAACAATAACCAACTGAGCAATTTTAGGGTTAAATTTTTTTTCTAAATATAAGAGTATCCTTAAGCCTTTAGGAAATTATTACGCTGGTTTATCGAGCTATACTTAGGGTCGGTTCATTTAATTATTTTGTGTGAGCAATATTATGGCGAAGCATAAAGGTTATACGGTAGCAGAGGGTCCAATGGGATTTTCGGTTGAAGGTAGTTCTGGTCGAGTCAAAGTAAATATTTCGCTCAGGGATGCTCATTGGGTATTGGAAGACGAACTTGGTATGCACCAAGAAAAATTTGGCTTCTTTGAAGTAACCAAGTTGGCAAAAGAAGCAGCTAAGTATTCACTTGAATATTGTGTATGCAAAGTAGTGAATCCTGAGATCCAACAGATAAGCAAAGATAACACCGTTTTTATTTTGTCAAAATTTTTATGTAAGGTATTTTCGACTCAATTAAAACGGCTGAAAACAAAAATTGATCCAACTATCCTCGATGTGCAGCGTACCATTTTCACAAGTTCAATGGGCTGTGGCAAAGTTGCAATGGATTCAAAATTTTATACGACTGCAAGCAAATACCTTTTAAGTGATATTTTAAAATATAGACCAGCAGCAGTTGCAACGCGATACTTGGGCGAACCCTTGGCCCTAGATTATTTTTCTGTTGAAGAGTCAGATTTAGATCTTGTTGATGTGGAGGAGTCATACCGTAAATTTTTGGTAAAAGGGTTAGGAGAGGAAAATCTGTATAACGAATTCGATCGTAACCAATGGCGAAATTTTTACCAATGTGTTCCATATGAGCAAAGAGTCCCTCTACCATTTGGGCGCTGCGTCGAATTATTGGAAAATTGGAAATTGCTTTATTCCCCTGATCGCACCACTTACACCGCATTAAATAAAACACTTATGAATTGCCCTGCGGTTTCGGCTCGTTTGTTGCTTAAGTTGCGGGAAGGGTTTTTATCAAGGCCGATATTTAATCGGATCGAACTTATGCTGAATATAGAATGTGCCTTGCTTATAAGGCACAAGAAAGTACTTTCCCAAAGCACGGAAACGGAAATTTGTAAAGCACTTAAGATTTTAAGAAGTGCCACCCATAATGCACTTTCCACCCGAAGTGCAAATAGCATTAGCTATTTGGTGGGGTACATCAATGATTACAGAGCTGATTTTCAAGGAAGATTGGTGGAATTAGTCAGGCGTTCTGTTCGTTGGCATCGGGAGCAAGCCTTGACTAAGAAAGAAGATGCAATTAAATTGCATGGGGATAAGCCTGCTGCAATTCCACCAATCCCACTTCCTGAATCCAACGAGAAACTTAAAGTCCGCTTCTTAGATACGGTCGCCGCCATTGCCTCCGAGGGCGAAGAAATGAAGCATTGCATTGCAACTTACATTGATAAAGCCTTATCAGGCGATTCCTATTTATTTCACATCGATCATTTGGAAACAGGTCAGGTTGCCAGCGTAGAGGTAGACAGGTTTGGCAGGGTTATTCAGTCGCAAGGTCCCGCGAACTTTATCAATACTGCAGCAAAGCAGGGAGAATCTTTCTTGAAGGAGTGGGGCCAAAAAATTGTCGCCAATCACCCCGACGATATTTTTGATTCCCCTTTCTAGGATTTCGAGCAATAAATTGGCATACCTAGTGCTCCTGAGAGTTATTGAAAACTCCAAGGCTAACATGTCATAAAAGAAGGGTTTTTACCGAACGATCACGATAATATAAAGAGCGATCATTCTTAAAAGACCCAAATCAGTCTTTCGAACTACTTTTAAGTATCGGTTGCCCTAAAATGAAATTCTTAAAGACCTACTTAATTTGAAAATTAATATTTTAATTTTTCAAGACGAAGTAATCGTTCTGAGGCAGGTGGATGAGTGGCAAAATGATTATCTATTTTGGTTAATATATCATTTGGTTTCACATTACCGAGAGTTCTATTTTGCTCGTTTTTTTCAGATAAAACCACTAATTTTCTAACCCCCAATAAAGCTTTGTCTCTGCTTAATTTGTTTTTTATCAACCACTGAAAAGATGTTTCATCCGCTTCGAATTCATCTTCCTTAGAATAACCTAATGAAATAGTTGAATATGCTAAAGTTGTCATACTTTCCGCAATGTTCCCGCCAACTTGCTGAGCACGTGCGGCATATGCTATTTTCTTTGTACAATGTTTGAGATCAACATGGGCAATTTCATGACCGATAACAAACTGTAACTCAGCATCAGAAGCGAAAAAATCAATTAACCCCTGATTTATATAAATATATCCCCCAACATGTGCGAAAGCATTAACTTCATCGCTTTTAACAACAAAAAACTTGTAAGGTATTTCTTTCCTCGATCTCATTTCAAGAATTGATTTTGCGAGAAGTTTGATTTTGTCAACTAACTTTTCATTATTAGCCAACTTGATTTCTTTGGAAATTTGCTTGTGCACTTCTTTGCCAATAAGTAACTCTTCTTCCAAAGTTAAACCTAATATTTTTTGGCCAACTTCATCCACGCCTTTAATCGTTTTATTGAAAACATCAAAAACATTATCGACGACATCTTTATTGTCTTTTTGTGCGGAATCATTATTGTCATGTTTATTTTTTTCGGGTTTTGTGGTTGGGGAATCTTTTTGAATTGCTGGTTTATCTTTTAAAATTTCTAAAGGGCCTTTAATCGGACCTTGGGCATTTTCGCCGACATCCCTAGTAGTATTTTTTGTTGCACCTCTTGAAGCTATCTCAATGCTTTCCCTCGTCATTTTGTTTTCTTGCTTAATGGTTATGATCCCCCAAATCAAAGCAACAACAAAAATCGTACCAAGACTTAATGCTGCATTCTTCTGGAAATTGTTCATAAAAACCTTGTAAAGCGGAGAATTTAATCAAGATAAAAATTATATCTACTTTTATTGTACCAAATAATTATCCATATGGGAGCACATTAAAATCAACAAAACTGTTTTGCCTATTTGATGCCTTAACTTAGAGTCAACAAAACTTGTGTCGGTTTATCCATTTCTCCTCCCTAAGCCCTTTTTAATCGTCTTGTGTTGTCTTATAGCATATACTCATTTTATGTTAGGTATGATGAGTTCTCAAAAACATGCTAGGAAAATATAATGAAAAAGTTGTTCTTCAGTTTTGCACTGTCGCTGATAGTTTTGTCCGTGAATATATCTGCGCAAGTATTGGACAAAGATACTGAAGCAGCAACGAAAAAGCTGTTCCATCCAGACTTGATCGGAGTAGAACTGAAGTTGCAGGGCGAATATGTCGGTAAGGACGGCGAGAAGCAAGTCGGGGTTCAAGTGGTCGCAAGGGGCGGCAAATCGTTTCATGCATTGGTTTTGGATGGTGGCTTGCCTGGAGATGGATGGGATGGCGGCAAATATAGCCTGTTGGAAAGCGGCCCATTGGTAGATGGCCGTGTAGAATTGAGCTCCCCGAATGATGAAGGAACAACTGCAGTCCTTGATGACAATGGCCTGACGCTAAAACGCAACAATCAGAAGGCCTTATTGAAGAGGGTGGAGCGTAAGAGCGAAACTTTAGGTCAACTACCTCCTGCAGGGGCCATCGTTCTATTCGGTGGGTCCAAGCCGAATGTAAATGCGTTTGAGCAACGCAAAGATATCGAGGGGATGACCGAGCCGATGATGTTTCAAGGAAGCATGATGGCGGGAGCAGTGACAAAGCAGAAGTTCCGAGATTACACCTTGCATGTGGAATTCATGACCGGTTGGGAACCGCAAAATATCCCTTGGCGCAGGGCTGATGCTGGCATTTACATGCTCTCCCGTTATGAGGTGGCGATTGGCGATAGCTTTGGTTTTGATTATGATCTTTCTGGCGCAACCAGCCCTTTTCGACCCAAGTTGGTCGATGAAAAGAGTAAGACTTCGAAGTTCCCGATTCCAAAGAATAATAACGCGCCACGAGTTTGTGGAAGTGTGTTCACCTATCCGAGCAAGGTTCCGAATGCATGCCTTCCCCCGCTCGTTTGGCAGACTCTCGACATTGAATTTAAGGCGCCTCGTTTTGATGACAAAGGAAAAAAGACTTCGAAAGCGATGTTGTCTGTGAAGCTGAACGGGCACCAGACCGTGGAGAAGTTAGAGGTAAACGGCCCAACGCCACACGGTTTTAAGGGGCCAGAAACTGCGGATGGCCCAATTTGGTTCGAAGCTTTCGGGCGACGCGTGATTTACCGCAACATTTGGGTTGTGGAACGCCCGTAAGAATGCTCACAGGGCAGGGCAGGGGCCTGGTTTTTGCTGCTAGGACGTTTGAAGGTGATTGGAAATCGCTAGGATTAGTATTCTTGACGATAAGCGTTTTCATAGTATGATTATGAACAATTATTTGAACGAAAATGCTAGTTTTAAAGCTTAAAAATTTTCCTTTCGGGGAAGCCTTTAAATGCAGAAGCAGCAAGCAGTAATTACGGAGTCCTCGCCAAACGGAAGCCAACGTAGCTGTAACGATTGGACGGCGTGATGACGAACCGGTCAGAAGAACGAGCCCTAGATACAACGATGCTGAAAGACCCGCCACGCAACACACGGCGTTCACCCGTTGCTGGCCCCATCGGGTCTGTTACCGCGCCATTTTGCAAAGGGGCGTACCAGTCATTGCACCATTCCCATACATTACCATGCATGTCAAAAAGCCCAAAAGCATTTGGCCAGTAACTCCCCACTGCTTTAGTGCTGTCACCATCAATATTTGCATCAATCTTAGTTAAGCTATCTCCATACGAATATGATGTACTTGTGCCCGCCCTACATGCATATTCCCATTCCGCTTCTGTGGGAAGTCTATAACCACCATCCGTCTTCGCATTCAGCTTCTTAATGAACTCCTGGCAATCTTCATATGATACATTAGTCACTGGTAACTTGGCCCCTTTGGTTATTATACTAGGGTTATTACCCATAATCCCTTCCCACTGGTCCTGTGTGACTTCATATTCTCCCATGTAAAAGGGCATTGTTAGTGTTACCTGAATTTTATCACCTCGATCTCCCATCTTAAACTTCCCCGCAGGGATTAACACCATCTCTAACTTCACGCCTTTGCCAAGATCAGCTTTCTCTTTCACTTCTTTCTTCAAACTCTTTGCAACCTCGTTTTGTGCTTCCTTGGCTTTGGCTACCGTAAATGGCGCAACTAACAGATTACCTGTTGCTGGCATTATCTCCGCCAGATCTGGTTTTGTTTCTGTAGGTGAGGCAACACTAGCTGTACTATCGGCTGTCCTCGCCAAACGAAACCCACCGCCGAAGTACCGATCGGTCGGCGTGTAGAAGTACCGGGCGGAAGAATAAGTATACAATACAAAATCGTCGAAAGACCCGCCCCGCAACACACGGCTTTCTCCCGTCGCTGGCCCCGTCGGATCTGTTACCGCTCCTGCTGGATATTCCGCTTTCCAGTCATTACACCATTCCCACACATTACCATGCATGTCATAAAGGTTAAATGCATTCGGCTTGTAACTCCCTACCGCTTTTGTGGTGTCACCATTAATATTTGCGTCACTATTCGTTAAGCTATCTCCAAACGAATATATTGTACTTGTTCCCGCCCTACATGCATATTCCCACTCCGCCTCTGTTGGCAACCTGTAACCTCCACTCGTTTTTGCATTTAACTTCTTAATGAACTCTTGACAATCTTCCCATGAAACATCCGTTACTGGCAACTTGGCACCTTTAGTTCTACTACTTGGGTTATTTCTCATCACACTTTCCCATTGCTCCTGTGTCACCTCATACTTGCCCATGTAGAATGGCTTTGTTAGAGTTACCTGATGAAGCCCATGCCTTAGATTTCCCATCATAAACTTACCTGCAGGGATTAATGCCAGATCCAACTTTATGCTTTTTCCTAAATCAGCTTTTTCTTCCACTTCTTTTTTCAAACTTTTCGCCACCTCTTTTTGTACTTCTTTAGCTTTGGTTTCTGAGAAGGGCTCTACTAGTAAATTTACTGTTGCTGGCATCACCTCCGCTGGATCTGGTTTAGTTTCTGTAGGTGCAACGGCTGATTTAAGATCCGCTGTTCTTGCCAAGCGGAACCCGAGACTGTAGTACTGAAGAGTTGGAGTGTGGCCTATGAGCCGGCTGGAAGAACGAGCAGACGATTTATAATTAACGAAAGACCCGCCCCGCAACACACGGCAAGTTCCCGCTTCTGGCCCCATCGGATCCGTTACCGTACCGGCTGGATAGTCTGCTTTCCAGTCCTCGCACCACTCCCAGACATTTCCGTGCATATCATATAGCCCAAAGGCATTCGGCTTGTAACTTCCTACTGCTTTTGTGCTGTCACCTAAAATATTTGCGTCACTCTTCGTTAGGCTATCTCCATAAGAATATGCTGTACTTGTTCCCGCCCTGCATGCATATTCCCATTCCGCTTCTGTTGGAAGTCTATAACCGCCATTTGTCTTCGCATTTAACTTCTCAATAAACTCCTGACAATCTTTCCATGATACATCCGTTACTGGCAACTTTGCACCTTTATCACTACTAGGGTTACTCCCTATCACCGCTTCCCATTGCTCCTGCGTCACTTCATATTTACCCATGTAAAATGGCTTCATTAGTATTGCTTCGTGCTGTGTTTCATCAGCGCTTCGGCCTTCTTCAGATGCGGGCGATCCCATCATAACATTCCCCGCTGGGATTAATACCATCTCTTTTTCTATAGCCGTAAACGTTGCTTCCTCTTCTAACTTCACCAACTCCATCTGGTTTGCCTTAGTTTCTTCTTTATTACTTTCGGTATTTACTACTACGGGTGTAGCTTTACTCTCTCCCAAAGCAATGATTAACACTATGCCCAATAGCGCTACACCTCCTACCAAACCGGCCAAGACGAACACCCTTCTGCTATTCCTTTTCTTTTTACTCCTTTTTTCAAACTGCAATTCTTCTTCGTTTTCCTCTTCAGTCTCTTCAATTACAGGTGCTTTGTCGCCGTTTCTCTCTAGACTTGTACCAGCTATCTCTGGTTTTGAGGGGGTCTCCATTCTTGTACCAGCAATTGTAGGCTTCTCTAATCCCAATATATCTCGGGCCAGCGACACTATTTCTTGGGATATCTCTTTTGATACATGGCCCGTTTTTACAATCGTTTCTATCTTCTCTGCTATTAGGACCCCACCTGGCATTCCCGTTACATCATTACTTTTACAAAACTGCCTCCCCGCCAAAAATAACTCCTTCGTTACCTTTCCAGATGCAACTAAGTTTTTGCATAGTTCTTCTAACAATAAACCTTCCGACCTTAAATAATCTTCGCTCCGTAACCTTATATCTGGCCTAATTCCTGACTTCTCTAACCTCGTACCGGCTATCTCGGGCTTTGATGATGCCTCAATTCGGGTTCCAGGAATATTCGATTTCTTGGGCGTTTCCATCCTTGTTCCAGGAATTACCACTCTAGAAGGTATTTCACTACCCGCTGATAATGATCCCCGTGCTAACATCGATCCCGTTACGGCATTTGCAAACTCCACGCAACTGCCATACCTATTCCTTGGCTCTTTTGTTATCCCCTTCATCAGCGCATTTGATTTCTCTAAAGGTATTCCCGGAACCAACTCATGAATCGGCCTTGCCTTGCCCTGCATCACTTCCACAAAGATTGCTGTAGGGGTTGTGCCTGCAAATGGGATCTTCCCCGCAAGAGCTTCATATACCAATACCGCCAAGCCAAACTGATCGGCTCTTGGTCCAATCCCTTTACCTAAGTGCATCTCGGGCGCCATGTATTGGGGCGTGCCTATAAAGGCTCCAATCGTAGTTTTCACACCCATAGGCGCACCTTCCAACGCCTTCGCTATGCCGAAGTCTGCAAGATATGGGTTACCCGCTTCATCAAACAGAATGTTATCTGGCTTTAAATCTCTGTGTACCCAGTTCTTCGTATGAATGAAATCCAATGCGGAAGCAATTTGCGGTAGCCATTGGTTTAGACCTTCCAAGGGCATTGGTTTATAGAACCCTTGGGCATCCGTGATTCGATCTCTTAAGCTGCCACCACCAAGGTATCTGAGAACCAAGAAAGGGATACCTTCGATTTCTCCCCAATCTACCGTGGTTACAATGTGCGGATGTTCTAAAGTTGCAAGGGAGGCGATTTCTCGCATGAAGCGATCTTTAAAATCTTTATCGCCAGCTTCCATGGTTGGCACTTTAACTACCACCTGCTTGCCAAACCTTTTATCCTTGGCCAGGTAGACCTTCCCCATGCCTCCTTCACCCAACGGGCGCAGGATTTCGTAGCGGTTGCTCAGCATTTTTCCGATTAGATTATTGGTTACTGACATCTAGGCGATTCTTTCTAAAATGCAGTGAAAGTCTTACCTTACTATTTGAACCAATTAAGCTGAAGTTGCAAATGGATTCTGAAAATCTTGCAATCTGAATTGTAAGATGTGAAATGAATTAATATTGTGGCTAGTTAAGCTTTTTAAATACATAAGCAGCAAGCAGTAAAGGGGGCTAAGCAGTAAAGGAGGCTAAGCAGTAATTACGGAGTCCGCGCCAAACGGAAACCAACGTAGTTGTATCGATTGGTCGGCGAGAAGTTCTCTCGGAAGGAAGAACGAGCAAATGATACAAAGAAGAAGAAAGATCCGCCACGCAACACACGGTAGTTCCCCGTTGGTGGCCCCTTCGGATCTATCACTGATTCCTTGGGATACGCTGCGTACCAATCGTCGCACCACTCCAATACATTCCCATGCATATCGTAAAGGCCAAACGCATTCGGCTTGTAATTCCCAATTGCCTTGGTGCTTGAACCATTAATATTCGCATCACTTTCCGTTAAGCTATCTCCAAACGAGTACGCTTTTCTTGTTCCAGCCCTACATGCAAATTCCCATTCCGCCTCAGTGGGAACCCTATAACCACCATTCGTTTTCGTGTTTAACTTCTTAATGAAATCCTGACAATCTTCCCACGATACATCCGTTACTGGTAACTTGGCTCCTTTAGTCTTACTATTTGGTTTATTCCCCATCACACTTTCCCATTGCTCCTGCGTCACTTCATACTTACCCATGTAATAGGGTTTCGTTAGCGTTATTTCGTTATCTTCCCCAGTGTCGCCAGTCTTGAACTTACCTGCCGGAATTAATATCATTTCCAACTTTATCCCTTTACCAAGATCCACCTTATCTTCCACTTCCTTTTTTAAGCTTTTCGCTATTTTTTTTTGCTCTTCCTTGGCCTTGGTTTCACTAAATGGAGCTACTAATAAATTTAATGGTGCCGGATCGGGTTTGGGTACTGTATGTGTAACTTCTGTTTTAAAATCTGCTGTCCTCGCCAAACGGAACCCATAGGAGTTGACCCGATTGGACGGAATGCTGCGGTTTCGATGGGAAGAACGAACATTCGAATCAAGGCGATTGAAACACCCGCCCCGCAACACACGGCTGGTTCCCGTTGCTGGCCCTTTCGGGTCTGTTACCCCTCCCGCTGGGTAGTCCCAAAACCAATCTTCACACCACTCCCACACATTACCATGTAGGTCATACAACCCAAACGCATTTGCCTTGTAGCTCCCTACGGACTTAATACTCCCCGCAGACCCATCACCATAATTTGCATCACTCTTTGTTAGGCTATCTCCATACGAATATGCTGTATTTGTTCCCGCCCTACACGCATACTCCCACTCTGCTTCCGTTGGCAATCTATATCCACCTTTCGTCTTGGCATTTAACTTCTTGATAAATTCCTGACAATCTTCCCATGATAGATTCGTTACAGGGAACTTGGTCCCTTTGGTTATACTTGGGTTTTTACCCATAACTTCTTCCCATTGCTCCTGCGTGACTTCATATTTACCCATGTAATACGGCTTGGTAAGTGTTACTTCATGCTGCGTTTCATCAGCATTTCGACCCTTTTCGGATGCGGGTGACCCCATCATAAATTTTTCCGCTGGGATTAATACCATCTCTAACTTTATCCCCTTGCCTAAATCTTCTTCATTCTCCACTTCCTTCTTCAAACTTTTTGCAACCGATTTTTGTAATTCCTTGGCTTTGGCTTCAGAGAATGGCACTATTAATAAATTTCCCCCCGCAGAAATTGCTTCTGTAGGATTTGGTTTAGGAGCAGTAACGGCAGCTTTAATATCTGTCCTCGCCAAACGGAAACCAGGGACGTTGAAGGTCCGATCGGATGGCGTACTGTCGTTCCGGCTGGAAGAACGAGCTAGCGACTCACTGTAGTCGAAAGATCCGCCACGCAACACACGGCCAGTTCCCGTTGCTGGCCCTTTCGGATCCGTCACCGCTACCGCTGGATAATCGGTTTTCCAATCCTCGCACCACTCCCACACATTCCCATGCATGTCATACAAACCAAACGCATTTGGCTTGTAACTCCCTACTAACTTTATGCCGTAACCTAAAATATTTGCATCACTCTTCGTTAGGTTGTTCCCAAACGAATACGAAGTTGTGGTGCCTGCCCTACATGCATACTCCCATTCAGACTCAGTTGGAAGCTTATAACCACCATTCGTTTTTGCATTTAATTTCATGATAAATTCCTGGCAATCATTCCAAGACACGTTTGTTACTGGTAACTTTGCCCCTCTATTACTACTAGGATTATTCCCCATCACAGCTTCATATTGCTCCTGCGTCACCTCATATTTACCGATGTAATACGGTTTAGTTAGTGTTACTTCATGTTGCGTTTCATTGCTACCTCGGCCATTTTCAGACGCTGGGGATCCCATCATAAACTTCCCCGCAGGGATTAATATCAGATCAAGCTTAACGCCTTTACCCAAATCTTCTTTCTCTTCCACTTCCTTTTGTAATTTTTTGGCTATTTCTTTTTGGACTTCCTTGGCTTTGGCTTCCGTGAATGGCAATACTAATAGATTCCCCGGTGCTGGCATTGCCACTGCTGGATCGGGCTTGGGATCTGTAGGTGTAATTTCTGTTTTAAGATCCACTGTCCTCGCCAAGCGAAATCCAAGGAAAGTGTTTCGATTGGTTGGCGCGAAGGCGTAGTTCCGGTCGGAAGAGCGAGCTAACGATACAGAGTCGAAGAAAGACCCGCCCCGCAACACACGGCGATTTCCCATTGTTGGGCCTTTTGGATCTGTCACAGCTCCCACTGGATAATCTGCCACCCAATCCTCACACCACTCCCATACATTCCCATGCATATCGTAAAGGCTAAACCCGTTCGCCTTGTAACTTCCTACTGCCTTTATTCTGCCTGCTACCCCATCACCATAATTTGCATCACTAGTCGTTGGGTTATCTCCAAAGGAATACGCTGAACTTGTTCCCACCTTACATGCATACTCCCATTCCGCTTCCGTTGGAAGCCTATAACCACCACTAGTCTTCGCATTTAACTTCTTAATAAATTCCTGGCAATCTTCCCAAGATACATGCGTTACTGGTAACTTTCCCCCTTTGAGATTACTTGGGTTATTACCCATCACTCCTTCCCATTGCTCCTGCGTCACTTCATACTTCCCCATGTAAAATGGTTTCGTTAGTGTTACCTCATGTTGCGTTTCCGCATTAGACCGGGTCGCTTCAGATGCGGGCGATCCCATAACGAACTTTCCTGAGGGAATTAATACCATCTCCAACTTTATCCCTTTTCCCAAATCAGCTTTCTCTTCTACTTCCTTCTTTAAACTCTTGGCAACCTCTTTTTGTATTTCTTTGGCTTTTGCTTCAGTGAATGGCGCTACTAATAAATTTACTGTTGCTGGCATTACTTCCGCTGGATCTGGTTTCGGTACTGTTGGTACTACAGCAGTTTTAATATCGGCGGTCCTCGCCAAACGGAACCCAAAGTTGCTAACCCGACTGAACTGGTCGTTGTTGACCCGGCTGGAAGAACGGACCTCTAATCCTTTATCTTTGAAAGACCCGCCCCGCAACATACGTCTGGCTCCTGTCGCTGGCCCCTTTGGATCCGTCACCGCCCCCGCTGGATAATCCGCTTTCCAATCCTCACACCACTCCCATGCATTCCCAAGCATATCATACAGACCAAACGCATTCGCCTTGTAACTCCCTACTGCTTTTATGCTTCCACCATTAATATTTGCATCATTCTTCGTTAGGCTATCTCCATTCGAATACGCTGTACTTGTTCCCGCCCTGCAGGCATATTCCCACTCTGCTTCCGTTGGCAATCTATATCCACCATCCATCTTCGCATTTAACTTCTTGATAAAATCGTGGCAATCATGCCACGATACATCCGTTACTGGTAACTTTGCTCCTTTGTTTTGACTTGGGTTCTTACCCATTACCGCTTCCCATTGCTCTTGCGTTACTTCATATTTCCCCATGTAATACGGCTTTGTTAAAGTAACATCAAGCTGTGTTTCATCATCATCTCGGCCTTTTTCTGATGCGGGTGATCCCATCTTGAATTTACCCGCTGGGATTAATACCATCTCAAGCTTTATCCCTTGGCCTAAATCTTCTTTATCCTCCGCTTCCTTCTGCAAACTCTTTGCAACCGATTTTTGTACCTCCTTGGCTTTGGCTTCTGTGAATGGCGCTACTAATAGATTACCTGTTACTGGCATTACTTCCGCTGGATCTGGTTTCGGTACTGTTGGTATTACAGCAGTTTTTAAATCTACTGTTCTTGCCAAACGGAACCCGAAGTCACCAATCACCTCGTATCGCCCCTTTCCGCTAGGATTCGGGCGGTCCAAAGACGCCTCTCCACGGATCGCTGAACGGCATTCATTCGCCTGCACTGAGGCAGAGCCTCCCCTAAGAACATGATGGGTTCCTGTTGCAGGCCCCTTCGGATCAGTAACCGTACCTGCTGGGTAAGCTCCGTATCGATCCCCACACCATTCCCAAACATTCCCATGCATGTCATGCAGGCCCCATGCATTTGGCGGGTAAATTCCAACTAGGGATCTTGGCTGGGCACTATACACAATATTTTTGCAGAACTTGGCATGTAGATCTGTAAGGTTATCCCCAAAAGCAAAAGCGGTTTGCGTGCCAGAACGGCAGGAATATTCCCATTCCGCCTCTGTCGGAAGGCGATAACCGCCATTCGTCTTGGCATTCAACTTTTTGACGAAATCCTGGCAATCCTCCCATGATACTTGTGTTACTGGTGACTTTTTAATTTGGTCGATTTTAATGGAATTATTACCCATTACTGTATCCCACTGCTCCTGCGTAACTTCGTACTTGCCCATGTAAAATGGATTTGAAATAATTACCTCATGCTGCTTTTCTTCCTCATTTCTGCCCTCTTCAGATGCGGGGGATCCCATCATAAACTTCCCCGAAGGGATTAATATCATCTCTAACTTTATCCCTTGGCCTAAATCAACTTCATCTTCCACTTCTTTCTGTAAACTTTTCGCCACCTCTTTTTGTACTTCCGTGAATGGCGCCACTATTAGGTTGCCCGGTGCTGGCATTACCACCGCTGGATCTGGATGGGGTACTGTGGGTGTAATTTCTGTTTTAAAATCCACTGTCCTCGCCAAACGAAACCCAAGGCCGTAGTACCGATTGGCCGACGTGAAGACGTCGCTCCGGCAGGAACAGCGAGCTTCCGAACCATTGCTGAAGAAAGACCCGCCCCGCAACACACGGTGCTCTCCCGTCGCTGGTCCCCTCGGGTCTGTTACTTCGCCATCCTGCAAAGAACCATACCAATCCTCACACCACTCCCAGACATTACCATGCATATCATAAACTCCAAATGCATTCGGCCTGTAGCTACCCACTGCTTTTATGCTGTCACCATCAATATTTGCATCACCCTTTGTAAGGTTATCCCCATACGAATATGCTGTTGTTGTTCCTGCCCTGCATGTATACTCCCATTCTGCGTCGTAGGGTAATCGGTAACCACCTTTTGTACTGGCATTCAACTTCTTGATAAACTCCTGACAATCTTCCCATGATACATTTGTTACTGGTAAATTGGCACCTTTAGTTCTACTACTTGGGTTCTTCCCCATCACCGCTTCCCACTGATCCTGGGTTACTTCATATTTACCCATGTAAAATGGTTTCGTTAGCGTTACCTGAATTTTATCACCTCGATCTCCCATCATAAATCTTCCTGCTGGGATTAATACCATCTCTTTTTCTATCGAAGCTATGCCCTCTGCTAGGCTTATTCTGGGTACATTACCGTCGGAGAACCAATTAATTATTAGAGCTAATACAAAAACTAGAATTATTGCGCCGCCTATTAGAATAGGTACGCTCTCTGAAATACTTTTGCTTTTTTTTCTACCTCTTGCATACGGTAATTCCTCTTCAGTCTCTTCAACTACAGGCGCTTTGTCGCCGTTTCTCTCCAGCCTTGTGCCCGCTATCTCTAGCTTCGAGGGGGTATCCATTCTTATGCCTGCTATTACTGGCATTCCTAATCCCAATATCTCCTGGGCCAGCGATACTATTTCTTGGGATATTTCTTTCGATACATGCCCAGTTTTTACAATAGTTTCTATCTTCTCTGCTAATCGCACTCCGCCCAGCATTCCCGTTACATCATTACTTTTACAAAACTTCCTCGCCTCCAAAAACAACTCCTTCGTTACCTTTCCCGCTTTTACCAAATCCTTACAAAGTTGTTCTAATCCCAACCCTGACCTAGTTAAATAATCTTCGCTTCGCAATCTTACATCTGGTCTACTTCCTGACTTTTCTAACCTCGTAACCGCTATCTCCGGATTTGATGGTGTTTCAATTCTTGTTCCGGTGATTTCCAACGGCATGGATACTGGGATTGCTAAAGGTATTGGCAGTTGTGTCTCTATTCGGGTTCCGGCTATCTCCGGCTTTGAGGGTGTCTCAATTTTGGTTCCCGGAATATCTGGTTTCTTGGGTGTCTCTATCCTCGTTCCAGGAATCACCACTCTTGATGGTGTTTCACCACCCGCTGATGATGATCCCCTTGCTAACATTGATCCTGTTACCGCATTCGCAAACTCTATACAACTGCCATACCTATCCCTTGGCTCTTTTGTTATCCCCTTCATCAGCGCATTCGACTTTTCTAACGGAATCCCCGGTACCAACTCATGAATCGGCCTAGCCTTGCCCTGCATCACTTCCACAAAGATTGCTGTAGGCGTTGCACCCGCAAACGGGATCTTCCCCGCAAGAGCTTCATACACCAATACCGCTAATCCAAACTGATCTGCTCTTGGTCCTATCCCTTTACCTAAATGCATCTCGGGCGCCATGTATTGGGGCGTCCCTATAAAAGCTCCCATGGTGGTTTTCACACCCATAGGCGCACCTTCCAACGCCTTCGCTATGCCGAAGTCTGCAAGATATGGGTTCCCCGCTTCATCAAACAGAATGTTATCTGGCTTTAAATCCCGATGTACCCAGTTCTTCGTATGAATGAAATCCAAGGCTGAAGCAATTTGCGGTAGCCATTGGTTCAAGTCTTCCAAAGGCATTGGCTTGTAGAACCCTTGGGCATCTGTGATTCGATTTCTTAAGCTGCCACCACCAAGGTATCTGAGAACCAGGAAAGGGATTCTTTCGATTTCGCCCCAATCCACCGTGGTTACAATGTGTGGGTGTTCTAAAGTTGCAAGGGAAGCTATTTCCCGCATGAAGCGATCTTTGAAATCTTTATCGCCAGCTTCCATGGTGGGCACTTTCACCACCACCTGCTTGCCAAACCTTTTATCTTTGGCTAGGTAGACCTTCCCCATACCTCCTTCACCCAACAGGCGCAGGATCTCATAGCGTTTATTCAGTGTTTTACCAGTTAGATTATTGGCTACGGACATCGGGGCGATTCTCTCTCAAATGCAATGAAAGTCTTACCCTACTATTTGAATCAATTACGCTGAAGTTGCAAACGGATTCTGAAAATCTTGTGATCTGAATTGTGAAGGGTGAAATGAATTAATCTTTTTGGCTTGATAAGCTTTTAAATGCATTAGCATTAGACTGGTTCAGCAGTAATTACGGAGTCCTCGCCAAGCGGAACCCGTAAACATTGCTCCGATATATCGGTGAACCTTCGCGTCGGCTGGAAGAACGAGCTAACGATTCATAGTTGCTGAAAGACCCACCCCGCAGCACACGGCTTATGCCAGTTTCTGACCCCTTCGGATCAGTCACTTCCAATGCTGAATAATTTGCTTTCCGATCCTCACACCACTCCCATACATTCCCGTGCATGTCATAAATGCCAAAAGCATTAGGCTTGTAAATCCCAACAGTTACGGGCTTGCCTATTTTTGAATCGTCATAATTTGCATCATTGGGATTGATCTTATCCTCAAACGAATATGCTGTAATTGTTCCCGCTCTGCAGACATATTCCCACTCTGCTTCCGTTTGAAGCCTGTATCGGCTATTCGTCTTCGCATTTAATTTCTCAATAAATTCCTGACAATCATTCCATGATATATCCGTTACTGGTAATTTGACTCCTTTAGTACTACTTGGGTTTTTCCCCATCACCGATTCCCATTTTTCCTGCGTAATCTCATACTTTCCCATGTAATAGGGCTTTGTCAACGTTACCTCGTGTTGTGTTTCATCAGATTTACGACCCGTTTCAAATGCACCTGACCCCATCTTAAATTTACCTGCTGGGATTAATACCATCTCCAACTTTATCCCTTTGCCAAGATCTTCCTTCTCTTCCACTCCCTTCTGCAAACTCTTCGCTACTGATTTTTGAACTTCCTTGGCTTTGGCTTCGCTAAATGGCGCTACTAATAAATTTACTGTTGCTGGCAATATCACCGCTGGGTCGGGCTTTAGTGCGGCAGCTTTAATTTCTGTTGTCCTCGCCAAGCGAAACCCAACGCCGTAGTAGCCCCGACCGGTCGGCGTTAGCTCACCGCTACGGTTGGAAGAGCGGGCACTCGATACAACGGTGACGAAAGACCCACCCCGCAACACTCGGTATTCTCCCGTTGCTGTACCTATCGGATCTTTTACTTCGCCACCCTGCAAAGAACCGTGCCAGTCATTACACCACTCCCACACATTTCCATGCATATCATATAACCTAAACGCATTGGGTTTGTAGTTCCCCACTGCCTTAATACTCCCTTCAGACCCATCACCAGAATTTGCATCAGCCTTCGTTAGGCTATTCCCAACTGAATAAGCTGTCGTGGTTCCCGCCCTACACGCATACTCCCACTCCGCTTCTGTTGGAAGCCTAAAACCGCCACTCGTTTTTTTATTCAACTTCGTGGTAAACTCCTGGCAATCATTCCATGATACGTCCGTTACCGGTAACTTGGCGCCTTTAGTTCTACTACTTGGGTTACTTCCCATCACCGATTCCCACTGCTCCTGCGTGACTTCATATTTACCCATGTAATACGGCTTGGTAAGTGTTACTTCATGCTGCGTTTCATCAGCATCCCGGCCCTTTTCAGAAGCAGGGGAACCCATTTTGAATTTACCCGCTGGGATTAATACCATTTCTAAATTTATCCCTTTGCCTAAATCTTCTTTCTCTTCCACTTCCCTCTGCAAACTTATCGCTACCTCTTTTTGGGCTTCTTTTGCTTTGGTTTCAGTGAATGGGGCTATTAATATATTTCCTATTGCTGGCATTACCCCCTCATGATCGGGCTTAGGGGCGGCAGTTTTAATTTCTGTTGTCCTCGCCAAACGGAACCCGAAGTCGAAGAGCCGATAGGCCGGCGTGAAGTATACCCGGACGGAAGAACGAGCTTTCGATTCAAAACTGTCGAAAGACCCGCCCCGCAACACACGACACTCTCCAGTTGCTGGTCCCTTAGGATCTGTTACCGCGCCTCTCGGGTAGTCTGCTTTCCAATCCTCGCACCACTCCCATACATTCCCATGCATATCATATAACCCAAACGCATTGGGTTTGAAGTTCCCTGTTGCCTTTATGCTTTCCCTGCCCGCTGCCCCATCACCATAATTTGCATCACCCTTCGTTAGGCTATCTCCAAACGTATAGGCAGTGCTTGTACCTGCCCTGCATGCATATTCCCACTCTGCTTCAGTTGGCAATCGAAAACCACCACTCGTTTTGGAATTCAACTTCTTGATAAACTCCTGACAATCTGCCCATGATACATTCGTTACAGGGAACTTTGCTTCTTTGTTATTACTTGGGCTATCCCCCATTACCATTTTCCACTGCTCCTGCGTGACTTCATACTTACCCATGTAATAGGGCTTCGTGATTGTTACTTCATGCTGCGTTTCATCATTATCTCGGTTCTTTTCAGACTCTGGCGATCCCATCATGAATCTCCCTGCTGCGATTAATACCATCTCTTTTTCAATAGCTGCAAACTTTGCCTCCTCTTCCTGCTTTAATTTCACCAACTCCATCTGCTTCACCTTCGCTTCCTCTTCCTGCTTTAACTTCACCAACTCCATCTGCTTTGCCTTCGCCTTACTTTCTTCTTTAATACTTTCTTCTTTAACACTTTCGGTATTAACTACTTCGGGTGCAGCTTTCTTCCCTCCCAAAGCAATGATCAATACTATTCCCAATAGCGCAATACCACCTATCACACCAACCAAGACGAATACCGCACTATTATTCCCTTTCTTTTCCCTTCGTCTTTCAATCTGTCTTTCAAACTGTAATTCATCTTCTTTTTCCTTTTCTGGCTCTTTTATTACCGGCGCTTTTACAGCTTTTCTCTCCAGCCTTGTTCCGGCTATCTCTGGCTTCGATGGCGTCTCCAGCCTTGTTCCGGCTATCTCTGGCTTCGATGGCGTCTCCAGCCTTTTGCCTGCTATTACAGGTATCCCTAATCCTAATATATCCCGAGCCAAAGATACTATCTCTTCGGATATCTCCATTGATACATGGCCTATTTTTACTATCGACTCTATCTTCTCTGCTAAAAGCACCCCGCCCGGAAGTCCTGAAAAATCATTGCTTTTACAAAATTTCCTCGCCTCCAAAAACAGCTCCTTCGTAACCTTTCCCGCTTCTACCAAATCCTTACAAAGTTGTTCTAATCCCAGACCGGCTCTAGTTAAATAATCTTCACTCCGCAACCTTACATCTAGCCTACTTCCTGACTTCTCAATCCTCGTACCGGCTATTTCTAGCTTCGAGGGTGTTTCAATTCGGGTTCCCGGAATGTCTGGTTTCTTGGGCGTCTCCATCCTCGTTCCAGGAATCACCACTCTTGATGGTGTTTCACTACCCGTTGATGATGATCCCCGTGCTAACATTGATCCCGTTACCGCATTCGCAAATTCCAAACAACTGCCATACCTATCCCTTGGCTCTTTCATTATCCCCTTCATCAGCGCATTCGACTTCTCTAACGCAATCCCCGGTACCAACTCATGAATCGGCCTTGCCTTGCCCTGCATCACTTCCACAAAGATTGCTGTAGGCGTTGCCCCCGCAAATGGGATCTTCCCCGCTAAAGCTTCATACACCAATACCGCTAATCCAAACTGATCCGCTCTTGGCCCTATCCCTTTACCCAAGTGCATCTCGGGCGCCATGTATTGGGGCGTGCCTATAAAAGCTCCCATCGTGGTTTTCACACCCATAGGCGCACCTTCCAACGCCTTTGCTATGCCGAAATCTGCTAGATATGGATTACCCGCTTCATCAAATAAAATGTTGTCTGGCTTTAAATCCCGATGTACCCAGTTCTTCGTATGAATGAAATCCAACGCTGAAGCAATTTGCGGTAGCCATTGGTTTAAACCTTCTAAAGGCATTGGCTTGTAGAAACCTTGGGTATCCGTGATTCGATCTCTTAAGCTTCCACCACTTAGGTATCTGAGAACCAAGAACGGGATACCTTCTATCTCGCCCCAATCCACGGTGGTTACAATGTGGGCATGTTCTAAAGTTGCAAGGGAGGCGATTTCCCGCATGAAGCGGTCTTTGAAATCTTTATCACCAGCTTCCATGGTGGGTACTTTTACTACCACCTGCTTACCAAACCTTTTATCTTTGGCGAGGTAGACCTTCCCCATGCCTCCTTCACCTAACGGGCGCAGGATCTCGTAGCGGTTGCTCAGCGTTTTTCCAGTTAGATTATTAGCTACTGACATCTGGGCGATTCTTTCTTACAGGGTTACAACTAATTACTGTTGAACTTTGTGAATATTAGTTTACTTGAAACATTTAAAGATTTCATGAAATAATTTACTTATAAACTCAAGATTACTAGTTAATATAATAGCTTGAATAAGTTGGATTTCGAATAATTTTATTAATCTAAAAGTATGTGTATAACCCTTGGAACACCAGAATGCCCATTTTAGGCCGTCATCCTGATTGCGATATTATTCTAACTGCTGATGGTGTATCCGGCAGACATTGCAAAATCACCAAAACTCCCCAAGGATGGCTGCTGGAAGATCTAGGCTCTAGCAACGGTACTTTTGTCAACAACTTAAAAATCACCAAACCTACTTTAGTAACCACCTCCGACACCATTACCCTAGGGCTGGTTTGCCCATTCCCTTGGGCCAATCTTGGTGAAAGTACATTACCCTTGCCAACGCCTTTAACTCCTCCTATCCCTCTAAAAGTTTCCACGCCGAGATCTGAGGTTGTCAAAGTAATTGGCAGGCATCCTGAATGCGATATTGTTCTAAATGCTGATGGTGTTTCTGGGAAGCACTGCATGGTAACCCAACAAGGCAACACCTGGCTGCTGGAAGACCTGCAATCTTCCAATGGCGTTTATGTGAATGGCAACAGGATAAGTTCATCTAGGCAAATCACCAACAATGATCAAATTACTTTGGGCCTAAGCTGCCCGTTTCCTTGGGATAAGCTTGAACCTGGAATAAAAATTAAAGCGCCAGTGTATGGCACCACCTACGAGCCACAAGGAAAAGTCAGCCAATCGAAACCAAGTGCGGTGATCACTGCGGTGCCACCCGCGAAGGGAGATTCGCTGATCATTGGTAGGAATAGTAACTGTGATCAAGTGATTGCGGAACCCATGGTTTCTGCAAGGCATGCAAAAATCAAGTGGGTTACCAACGGGGCAATTATCGAAGACCTCGGTTCTTCTAATGGAACTTTTGTAAATGGAGCAAAAATTGATCAACCCACGCTCATTAAAGCAGGCGATATTATTGGGTTGGGGAGCTACACGTTTACCCTTGGTGGCAAGAAGCTTGAGCAAGAAAAGAAGAAGCCTGGCTATTCCCTAGAGGCCCGCGGCATTTGCGTTCAAATCAAAGAAAAGAAATTGATTCATGGTGTTTCCTTCACCCTGCTTGCTGGGGAGTTTGCAGCTTTAATGGGCCCTAGTGGTGCAGGAAAAACCACCCTTTTAAACGCCCTCAATGGCTACACCCCGCCCGCCAAGGGCGATGTGCTTTTAAATAATTATGATCTCTATGCGCATTTTGATCAGTTCAGAAACGTTTTGGGCTATGTACCACAAGATGATGTAATCCACCGAGAATTAACCGTGTTTGAAGCACTATGGTACAGCGCACGGCTAAGGCTGCCCCCTGATTATGATGATCATGAAATTAAGCAGCGAATTAAACAGGTGATTGCTCAATTGGGTTTGGAGGGTACGGAAAATGTTCTTATCGGGTCGCCCGAAAAGAAGGGGATATCTGGGGGCCAGCGTAAGCGGGTTAACCTCGCAATGGAATTGCTAACTGATCCAAAAGTTTTATTTCTAGATGAACCAACCTCAGGGCTTTCTTCAGAAGATACACTGCAAGTAATGAAGGTGCTTCGCAAACTTGCAGATGATGGCAGAACGATTATTTTAACCATCCACCAACCCAGCCTAGAAGCTTACCAATTACTAGACCATTTGGTATTGATGGCCAAGGATGCCAACAAACCTGAGCCTGGTCGATTGGGATACTTTGGCCCCGCATACCCGGATGCGGTCAATTTCTTTAATCCCAATGGGGTACCCAACCTGAAGACTGGTACAGATCCTTCGCCCGATGAAGTACTGCGTGGCTTGGGTAAAAAACCTGCTTCTGATTGGGTCGAAATATACAAAAGCTCAAACTATTTTGATACTTATGTCGAGGGACGGGCCAACAAAAAGACCCAGAGTGAAACCAAGAACAAAATCCCACAACCTGTTCCGGATGTTCCGTTAAGGCAATGGATGGTTTTTGTTTCACGATCTTTTGCAATCAAACATAGAGATATGATAAACTCTATCATTTTGCTGGCTCAGGCCCCCGTGATTGGCATGCTGGTAGCAATGGTGTTGGGCGATAAGGCTTCCGAAAAACCCACCCAAGAGAACTGGTATGAATCCTCTGCTGCAGGGGCCACAGCCATATTTATGATGGCGATGTCGGCACTATGGTTTGGGGCTTCCAATGCGGTAAGAGAGATCGTGGGCGAGTGGGCGGTATATCGTCGTGAACGCATGGTAAACCTTGGAATCCCCGCCTATGTTGCATCTAAATTCACTATCCTAGGGGCATTGTGTGCAATCCAATGTTTAGCCTTATTAACTATCGTCAGCTTTTCCTGCGACTTAAAGGCTGGGTTTGTTGAATCCTACCTGATTGTTTTTCTAACTGCGCTTATAGGTGTAGGTATAGGCTTGGTATTGTCTTCTATTGCAAAGACTTCTGAAGTTGCGATTGCAGCACTCCCGATTATTCTTTTGGCGTTATTTATTTTGGGTGGGATGATTCAGCCTGTAAATCGAATGAATGGCTTGATGCGTTTCGCCAGTAATTTTGACCCTGCACGCTGGGCCTTTGAAGCCTTGGTTTCTTTAGATAATCAAGAACGAGGCACGATGGAAATTCCAGATAACAAGGCAAAAGTAGTTGCGCCTGCGCCTGGGCAAATGCCTTCTCCGCCCGCAATGAAGAAGGTGGACTTTGCGGAATCTTATTTCCCGAAGGAAAAAGAGAGGCTTAAAATTCCAATGATAGGTGTTTATCTTATGCTTCAAATGGGGGCACTTATTGCATGTATTCTTGGGATACTAAAATCCAGGGACATTCTTTAGTAAGCAACATTGGGAAAAAGACATCGAAAGCAGTCATTTCAGTTAAGCTGAACGGGCACCAGACTGTTGACAAGTTAGAGGTAAACGGCCCAACGCCAAATAGGATCAAGTTGAATAAGCACTCATTAACGACATTAAAAAAATTTAAAATATCGAAAAATTTAAGGTTCCAGTAATCGATCACTCCTTGAACCGTTATAACCTCGGTCAGGTTCCCACAATTTAAATTCAGAAACTTATTTTAAGAGTCAACATGTTACAATATTTTTTTAATATAATGTTAGGGAGCATGATTCTAATTTAATGGTTTAAATGGAGATAATAATGGCTCTTATTAAATGTAAAACTTGTGGTGCATCAATTTCTAAGAATGCTGGGAAATGTCCCCAATGCGGGGAAAATACTGAAAATTTTCTTTACAGTATTATGATGCTTGGAATTGTTTCTTTAGTAACTTTTGTCGTGGTTATGACTGTTTTTTTCGTAAAGCGAGGTGATATTCTTTATCAATTCTGGAAACCTTAATAATTGTTAATTTTTTT
>CAJCCR010000088.1 GCA_903960945.1 uncultured Planctomycetaceae bacterium | reverse complement strand
GGGAGGATGCTTCTTTTTTCTGCTATCAAGGCCAATACCGTTCCTGGCTCGTCTGCTTGGGGTTTCTTTTTTACATTGTTTACCTCTGCCTCTACCCAGTCTAATAGGGCGGGCTCTGAAATTGATTTCTCTAAAAGCGTTTGCATCAACCCCAAGTATTGAAGCCAAGCAAAAGGGGAATGCTCTGAAGTTGTGAGTGGCTTAGTACGAAGCTTTTCAAAAGTTTCAGAAGGATTGTGAGATTCCGATTCCAATCCATTTCTTTGAGAGGCGATTTTTTCTAGAAACAAATATTCTTGATGCCATGCGCTTTGCGGATGAAGCGATGCTAGTTCCTCGAATTTCACCGAAGCAAGCAGAAAGTTTTTCTCTTGAAGTTGCTCTTGGGCGTAGTTTCGTTTCTTCTCTTCGGTTTCTAGCTTTGTAACATCAAGGAAAAGCCAGGCAGCGGTTAGCCCCAACATTGCGAGAACAAATAAACCGGAAACGATTAAGAGGGGCGCAATGGATGAACTTTTAGGAGCCTGCGGGATTGGCACGATTGTAGCTGCAGGCTCTTCGGGCGGCAGAATGTTTGTTTCGCCGTTCTCTGTTTCAGGCTCAGTGAGGTTGAGAGAGGTTTTTGGTTGTACCGGTGGTTCATGATCTCTGAAAATAGTGACTTTAGGAGCAGTGGTGTTTAAGGGTGGCTGGCCTGCAAGAAGCGTAACACGGGGTGAAATATTTTTTGGGGTTGATCCAAGCCGTGTGGCTTGCGGGTCGGCGTCTTCTTTGATCGGTTCGTAAAAAAACCATTCGCCACAAGTGCATTCATGATAGTGGGATTGTTGCGGGTACTTAAGCCGGATGCGCACCCCACAAGCAGGGCAATTCGTTTTCTTGGGGTATTTCGTCATGCAGCACCAAAGACTAGCAGCTTGGAAAGTTTTATTTTACACTAGACCTTAAAGGATTACATCTTATTTAGATTGGGAAATAGTATCAGGCATGCTGATGATAGTCGGTGCGGTTGCAGTTTCAGATGGCAAGTTATTAAGGGTGGTCAATGATTACCAGGTTATCGCGGTGGATCACCTCTTCGTAGGGTAGGATGCCTAAGAGTTCTATTATTTTGTCGGACTTTTTACCTGCGATTTTAGCGATATCGGTGGCGGAGTAATTTGAAAGCCCCCTGCCATACTCTTCGCCCTCAAGATTACAAAGCGATACGACTGCTCCCTTATGGAAGGTACCGCTGACGCTTTCAACGCCAATGGGCAGCAGGCTTTTGCCCTTGGAACAAAGTGCGACAAGTGCCCCGGCATCGAGAATAATTTTTCCTTGTGGGCGGGCGGCCCATCCCAGCCAGCGCTTCCAGGCGGTCATGTTTTGTTCTGCCGCAAGAAATAGCGTGCCTATTAGTTCCCCCGCGAAGATGCCATCAAGCACTCCGGGGATGGATCCATTGGCCATGATTACCGATTCGCCCGCCATGGTTGCAAGCCTTGCAGCTTTGAGTTTACTTTTCATGCCACCAGACCCGAGGCTGCTTTTCGTCACCCCTGCCTTTTCAAGAACATCCTTGTTAATTTGTTTGACTGTGTGAACCAAAGAGGCGGTAGGGTCGGTGTTGGGATCAGCGGAATATAAGCCATCAACCACGGTAAGGAGGACGAGTAAGGGCGCCTGAATCAAATTGGTGACCAGTGCAGCGAGGGTGTCGTTATCACCAAAGCGAATTTCTGCAACGCTGATGGTATCGTTTTCGTTGATGATGGGCAGGCAGTTAGATTCAAACAAAGTAAGGATGGTATTACGCACGTTGAGGTACCGGGTGCGGTTGTCAAAATCGCCCGCAGTAAGCAGTATCTGTGCGGTGGGTATTCCATAGCGTGCAAGGGAATCTTCGTAGGCGCGCATAAGGAAGGATTGGCCAACTGCGGCGCAGGCTTGAAGGTGCCTAAGGTCGGTTGGTCGTTGTTTAAGCCCAAGGCGGCCCATGCCTGCACCGATGGCGCCCGAACTAACAAGGGCCACTTTTTTGCCTGCTTGTTTCAGCCTGAAAATCTGGTCCGCTAGGCTGTGAACCTGGTTGGGTTCGAGGGTGCCATCGGCTCTGGTTAAAACATTGGTTCCAACCTTAATTACGATAGTTTCAGCGTTTTTCAGAATTTCTTTGCGTTCAGCGTCCATGTTGGTTGATTCGGGAAAGCCCGGCTTTCAAAGTAATTTTAATATTTCTGAAACTAAACAACAACTTCCTTCGTCTAATATATAACTTCAAAAGCGAGCGTCAGGTTTGACCTTTGCCTTTGGAACGCATATACTTGGTCATGGCCTTGGTTTAGAGAGTCTGGGTTTTAATAAATCGGAAGTGCTTTTTTCCTACTTGACGGAGATTTTGCATGAACCTCCGTTTACCGCTGATCCCAATGATACTTGCATTGGTTGGTAGCCTTTTTGCTTCATCCTCACTTTTTGCTTTTGATTCAGAAGAAGATCTTCGCCTGTTGGAAAAAGCTCGAAAAAGCGAAGCATCTGGTGCCTATTCCCGTGCCGCAAATTTCTATGCGGAATACCTTCGTAAAAATAGAGATGATCTGGAAGCCAGAGATTCCTTTAATCGCATGGGCAGAATCCAGCAACAGCAGGTGCGCCTTAAAGATGAACAGTACCGAAAAATTGTGGTCGCCCTTCGTCCTAGCCAAGTGATTGATCTTTGCATTTATATTGCAGAGGTGCTGGGGGCAAACTATGTTGAAGCAGATCGCGCCCGCCCCGAAATACTTTTTCATCATGCAACCGAAGAAGTTCTCCTTCTGCTCAGAACACCTAAACTCTTAACTCCAATTCTTGGAACTTTAAATTCCGAAGCTGCAAAAGCTATCGAGCAACGCATTCTACAGCTTCGCAAGCAGCCTATTCAAAACCTTGCTGAATTACGCGAAACTCTTATCGAATTAGCAGGCGAAGTACGTAACTCCGGCTGGTCTGAAAACACCACCCGTGCCTGTAACATTATTATTCTTGAATGTGCTCATGGGGCATGCCATGGCCTTGATCAATTCACCCTTTTATTCACCCCATCCCAAAAAGTTGCAATAGACTCTGCTTCTGCAGGTAGGCAATCTGGTATTGGTTTAACCTTGGTGCCTTCCGGTTCTTACTATGAAGTTTCTCGAATCATCTCAGGTAGCACCGCTGAAGAAGCAGGCCTTCTTAAAGGCGATTTGGTCATTTCTCTCCAGGGAATTCCCGCTGCAATGATTTCACCCGCACAAGTTCATGCGCTTCTCGCCATTCAAGCAGGCCAAGAAATCGAATTGCAAGTCCAACCCCAAGGCATGAGTACCATCACCGATCTAAAACTTCGTAGCCGAATGCTTCTTATTCCCAGCGTTGACTGGGAAGTTCTTAATCCCATGAATGCCGACCCCATTGGCATCGTTCGGATTTCTTCTTTTCGAAGCACCACCACCAATGAATTCCGCGAAGCTTTAGCTCGCTTGCAAACTCTTGGTATCCGCGGGCTTCTTCTCGATCTCCGGGGAAACCCAGGCGGCGCTTTTAAATCCGCCCTTAGCTCTGCAGATCTTTTTCTTGAAGGTGGCACCATTGTTCATGCGGAAGGTCAGGTTAAAGAATTCAACAAATCTTTCACTTCGACCGGGCAAAATCCCTTCATCCTTCCAACAGTTATCATGGTTGATGAAGATACCGCAAGCAGTGCCGAGATTCTTGCAGGCGCTTTACAACTTAATGGTAAAGCCAAAATCGTTGGCAATCGCACTCGCGGGAAGGGTTCTGTTCAGTGCCTGATTCCGATTGATAAAGCTCCTTGGGACAAACTTCCGGGAGGTGTCCAGTTAACCGTTGCTAAGCTTCGACTTCCCACAGGCCAAACCTTTGAACGCGGACTTTCTCCAGATGTAAAAGTTGAAGGCGATGCAAATGCAGTTTACACCGCAGCTAAACTTGAACTCCTTCGCCAACTTGGCAAAATGAACGACCCTAACCCCTAGTGTCAAAAAATTCTTTACCCCAGCGCCTTCGCTACCCTTTTTCTGAATTAATGCACACCTTTTCTTATTGAGCGGCGGATGTAAATCCGCTGGTGCTCGCCTCACGACTTTCTTCCTTTTTCTTCCCCCAACTCCCAACCCTCTTATCAATGCCCTTAATCCCACCCACTGCGCTGGGTGGGTCTGCCTTATCTCTCATCATTCAAAAACAAGCGACCCATGGAACGCAGTCCATGGGCTTTTATTTTTCCCTAACCTCCACCACTTTTATTTACTGCCCTCAAGCCCACCTTTTCTTATTGAGCGGCGGATGTAAATCCGCTGGTGCTCGCCCCTCGCCTTTTTACTTTCCTTTGATTGACATGAGCTTTTTTAAAGACAGAGTAGTTGCGATGGGGAAGCCCCACTGCAACTACCCCTTTTGTTCAATCTGTCTTTTCCGTGAAATTCTGTGTTAATCCGTGGCTATTCTTCTGCTTCTGCTTGGTCTTCCTTCCGTGGCTAATTCTTAATTAAATAAATAGTGCAAACTTTAACTGTAAATTCTACTGCTTAAAACAGGAAGGATAGATAAAAGATTCGGCCATTCCCATTGACACCCTTTTTATTTCAGATAATCTTCAATTGCGTTGTTTTATGTTTTATATAGTGCTTGCTTTGCACCGATAATCCTGCTGATTCCTAAATTTCTACCGCAATGCAAATAAACTGCTTTATTGTAATCAACGGGGGCTCTATTTGATGTTTTTAAAAGCTTTCAAAAATCTTTTCGCCTCCAAAAAATCAAAAGCAGTATTAATTAAAGGAATTCGCAGTAAACCCAAACTCCTCGGCCTAGAAGATCGAATTGTTCCCGCTGTTCCTTTTTCGCCGGCTTTTCCAAACGCTTTATCCATTACCACGGGTAGCGGAGCTGTCGCCACTTCCGCCTCGTTCACCGTTACTTTCAATCAGCCTGTTACCGGGGTGGATGCAACCGACTTCAATTTAATTGCTACCGGAACCGTTGCTAACGGAACCATTTCTTCGATTACCGGTTCGGGGGGCAATTACACGGTAAATATTACCGGCATCACTGGCTCAGGCACCCTTGGTGTCAACCTCGTAAGCTTGCCAACCATTACCGCCTTGCCTTCGTTTGCAGCGCCAGCCTCCTTCGCCACGGGAACTAGTCCAAATTCCGTAGCACTTGGTGATGTGAACGGTGATGGCAAGCTCGATCTTGTCAACACAAATAATAATTCCAATGGTTCTGTAAGCGTGCTGTTGGGTAATGGCGATGGTACCTTCCAAGCCCAGCAAACCTTTGCAACTGGATCTTTTCCCTACTCCGTAACCCTTGGTGATGTGAACGGCGATGGCAGACTCGATATAATCAATGCGAGTGGTGTCACCAACAAGGTAAGCGTGCTGTTAGGCAATGGCAATGGCACCTTTCAAACTCAGCAAACCTTTGACACCAGAACCTTTCCACGATCCGTAACACTTGGTGATGTGAACGGCGATGGTAAAATTGACCTCATCACTGCGAATAATCTTTCAAACAATTCAAGCGTGCTTTTGGGTAATGGCAATGGTACCTTCCAAGCCCAGCAAACCTTTACCACGGGTGCCGGTCCAACCTCCGTGACGCTTGGCGATGTGAACAGCGATGGCAAACTGGATATTATCACTGCAAATGCTACTGACGACACGACCAGCGTGCTCTTGGGTAATGGAAATGGAATCTTCCAAGCCCAGCAAACCTTTACCACCGGTGATAATCCACAAGAGGTTACCCTTGGCGATGTGAACAGCGATGGCAGACTCGATATCATCACCGCAAATCGTAACTCCAACAATGCAAGTGTGCTTTTGGGTAATGGCAATGGCACCTTCCAAGGCCAGCAAACCTTTGCCACGGGATCTAGTACATCCTCCGTGACCTTGGGCGATGTGAATGGCGATGGTAAACTAGATATTATCACTGCGAATTTGTTTTCCGCCAACGCCAGCGTGCTCCTTGGTAATGGCAATGGCACCTTTGCAACTCAAGCCACCTTCTCAACGGGAACTAATCCACGCTCTGTGACCTTGGGCGATGTAAACACCGATGGAAGACTCGACATCGTGATCGCAAATACTGGCTCCGCCAACGCCAGCGTGCTGTTGGGCACGGGTGGTAGTGCCATTACTGCTACTTTCTCGCCCCAGCAAACCTTTGCCACAGGAACTGGTACATCCTCCGTGGCCTTAGGCGATCTGAATGGCGATGGCATACTCGATATGATCACCGCGAATCAAACCTCTAACTCCGCAAGCGTACTCTTGGGCAATGGCAATGGCACCTTCCAAGGCCAGCAAACCTTCGCCACGGGTACTAAGCCACGCTTCGTAACCTTGGGCGATGTGAACGCCGATGGTAGATTAGATATCATCACTGCGAATCGCGACTCCAACAACATCAGCGTACTCTTGGGTAATGGCAATGGCACCTTTAAAACTCAAGAAACTTTCGCCACGGGAACTAGCCCACGCTCTGTAACCTTGGGCGATGTGAACGCCGATGGCATACTCGATATCATCACCGCGAATCGCAACTCCAACAACACCAGCGTTCTCTTGGGCAATGGCGATGGTACCTTTAAAACCCAGCAAACCTTCGCCACGGGGGGTCAGCCACAGTCGGGGATGCTTGGGGATGCCAACGGCGATGGCATACTTGATATCATCACAGCGGATTTTAGCACCAACACCGCCAGCGTTCTTTTTGGCAACGGTGATGGTACCTTTAAAACTCAAGTCACCTTCGCCACGGGAATTAATCCACGCTCTGTGACCTTGGGCGATGTGAACGGCGATGGCATACTCGATATCATCACCGCGAATTCTGGCTCCGCCAACGCCAGCGTTCTCTTAGGCAATGGCAATGGCACCTTCCAAGGCCAGAAAACCTTCGCCATTGGTGATTTCCCAAGCTCCGTGACCTTGGGCGATGTGAATGGCGATGGTAAACTTGATATCATCACTACGAACGAAAACTCCGATGACTCCAGCGTGCTGTTGGGCAATGGCAATGGCACCTTTGCAGCTCAGGCCACCTTCGCCATGGGTGATGGCCCAATCTCTGTAACCTTGGGCGATGTGAACGGGGATGGCAGACTCGACATCATTACTGCGAATTATGGTTCTAATTCTAATTCCGCCAGCGTGCTCTTAAACAGCATTGCATTCACTGGGCAGACTGCTACTGTTGCACCCACACCAACGCCTACCCCAACCCCAACCCCAACACCAACACCAACACCAACAGCGCCGTTGATCACAGGAACGCCGACGCCTCCTTCTTCTAGTGGTTCTAGTACCGTTAACCTTTATAACGCTGCAACCGGCCAACCCACAGGCACTGCAGTACCTTTCCCCGGATTTGAAGGCCCTGTAAAAGTTGCTTCAGGCGACTTCAACAATGATGGTGTTGCAGAACTCGTCGCAGGCGCAGGCTTCGGCGGCGGCCCAGCTATTGCTATCCTTGATTCCCAAACCGGCGAAGTCATGGAGTCCTTCTTCGCCTTCGATCCAGCCTTTACCGGTGGTGTTTTCGTCGCAGTTCAAGATACAAACGGTGATGGAATTTTAGATATCATCGCAGCCGCTG
>CAJCCR010000087.1 GCA_903960945.1 uncultured Planctomycetaceae bacterium | reverse complement strand
CCAACGATTGCGGCAAGTGGAATGATGTAATCAACATCTTTGATCAGTTTGGTTATTATGTTTTTATCACGACAATCGCCTCTTACAACAGTAAGTTTTGGGTCGATGCAAGAATCAAGGAGAGTAGGTTGATTAAAAAGGAAGCTATCAAGAACCGTTACATGATGGCCATCGTTTAGAAGCATAGGTACAAGGACAGTACCAATATATCCGGCGCCACCAGTGATAAGAATTTTCGCAGGCACTTTATAGTATCTCCCTAAAAATAGATCAGGCACAACAACCAAGAGAAGAGGGTGAAAGTAGAATAAAATTCACAGCCTCAAGTAAATCAGCTTTCCTAACGGTACCAATTGGCAAAGTGCAGGCACTAAATTGTTTGCCATGCCCTGTTTGCACAAGTATGGACTTGCAACCAACTTTGGCAGCGGCTTCCATATCAGTAATGTTGTCGCCAATTAGCCATGATTGTGTCAAGTTGAGATTTAGTTTTTCTTTAGCTTCGAGCAACATTCCTGGCTCAGGTTTTCTGCATTGGCATTTAAATGAGTATTCTGGAATTGTGCCTTCCGAATGATGAGGGCAGTAATAAATAGCATCCGCATGGGCATTTTCTTGCGCCAGCAATTGACTCAACTTGGCGTGCACTAGGGGGATTTGTGTGATGGGGAAATATCCCTTTGCAACCCCAGCCTGATTGCTGACGATGATGACAGGAATACCCAGAGTATTCAGGGTTTGGATTGCCTTGGCTGAGCCCGGGATAAGCTTGACTTGATCAGGATGCGAGAGGTAGTTGACTTCCTCGATGATCACCCCGTCTCTGTCCAGAAAAATTGCCGGTCTCTTGTTCATGGACACGCCTTTCGATGATATCACAAATGCCATGCCAAGCAGCGATGTGCACTTCCTGTATACGAGGAGTTTCCTTAGTTGGGGCTTTGAAAGCAAGATCACAAGCTGAGGCAAGAGGTTCGCCAGGCAAGCCAGTGAAAGCGACGGTAAGTGCGCCGATGTTTTTAGCTTCTTTGATTGCTTCCAAAACATTTACAGATTTACCACTGGTGCTGATGCCTACTAAAGCATCCTTTGCGGTAACCATGGCTTTTACTTGCCGTGAAAATATTTGTGAGAAATCATAATCGTTGCCTATGGCAGTGAGGATGCTGGTGTTGACGGTAAGTGCTTGGGCAGGAAGTGCTTTGCGTTCGCGGAGAAATCTACCGACGAATTCCGCAGCGATATGTTGTGCATCTGCAGCACTACCACCATTACCACAAAGATAAATGGTGCCGCCTGCTTCTAAAATATTGCCAAGCTTGGTGGCTATGTGGGTGATGCATTCGGTTTCGTTATCAAGAACATTTTGATAAACAGCCATTGCAGATTTAAGTGAAGTTTTAAGCAGCTCGATGTCGGTCATGATTCCACCTTTGATATAGATCTGAAAAACCTTTGTAATCTTCCGGCGTGCCAATATCGTAGAAAGGTCTGCTGCTAAGAGTCGCAGCGATCTTTCCACCCTTGGCAATCAGATTTGGGAAAATCTCGCGTTCAAGAGAAACAATTTTGTCGGGGGCAATAGCTTCGACAAAATTGCGTTCGAGCATGTAGGCCCCAGCATTAAGCCATGCTGGGCCATGATTATTGATATTTTTTTCAAGGAAACCCGCCACATAATGATCGTGTTCATCAAGTATAACGGTACCAAACCTAGATGCATTATCGAGCCTGGCTAGGGTACAAGTAGCCTTGGCGCCAAATTTGATTTCCGCAAGATGCCTTGCAACCAGTTCGTTGTGATCAAAATCAAGATAGGTGTCGCCATTTAAGACGAGGGCACGATCTTTAATAAAGGGTTGGGCCAGCTTGATTGCGCCTGCGGTGCCGCGAAGTTGATCTCGTTCTTCAGAATAATCAATGCGCACACCAAATTTGGATCCGTCCCCAAAAGTGTCGGAGATTTGTTGAGAAAGATAGCCAACGCAAAGAACGAAGTGAGTTGCACCTTGATCTTTTAAGAGTTCTATTTGGATTTCAAGAAAAGGCTTTCCCATGATCGGGGCGAGCGCTTTTGGTTTGTCTGCGACGACGGATCTTAAGCGGGTGCCTAAGCCACCAGCAAGAATAAGTACGGGAATATTTGAAAGTGGATTTGTCATGCAGCCTCGCGAATAACAGCAGGAAATTGGCTTACATAGCGTTCGCTATCTGCGTGAACGACATGCGAACCTCTAGAATTAACATGAAAATCAACTTGTTGGTAGTTAGCAAGCCTTTTAGCGATGGCAGCTTTTTTTTCTGGTGGAACGAAAAAGAGCATGAAGCCGCCGCCGCCTGCGCCTAAAAGTTTGCCACCGATAGCGCCTGCATCCATTCCTGCTTGGTAAAGCTCATCAACGGTATCATTGCTTATAGCTTCATCAAGAGATCGTTTTAGCATCCATGATTTATGGAGGGTATCACCAAAAGCAGAAATGGGCCCGGAGCCTGCAAGAACATTGTAGCCTTCGTCCACCAGCAAACGCATAGCCGCTAGGCGTTTGAGATTAAATTCAACTTTCTTAACTTGTTTGCTAGCGAGTTCGTCAGCCCTGCGTTTGATTCCAGTAAAGAAAACCATCAGGTGGTTTTCAAATTCTTCAAGGCGTATGGGTGAAAAAGGGATTCGATTAACAATGAAATTGCCCATACTGCGGAATTCGATGAGATTAAAACCACCTACAGCAGCAAAGGTTTGATCTTGAACACCAACCGATTCTTTAAGGACATTGCGTTCGATGTCGATGGCTTCGTAGGCTAATTCAAGGTTTGGAACTAATTTTCTTTGGTAGGCATAGATTGTGTTTAGAAGCCCGACAGTAAAGGATGAAGAAGAGCCTAAGCCTGTGCCTGCGGGAAGCTCTGCAGAGTGATTGATTTCTACATCTTGGTGAAGGCCAGTCCAGCGCATGCATTCGCGGAAGGGGGCATGTTCGATATCGTTGAGGGAGGAAACGCATTCGACTTTGCGATAGGCGATTCTGATGGAATAATCAAAAAGTTTGGAATAGAAGCGCGAAATGGCGAAATATGCGCATTTATCAACAGCGGTTCCTAGAACTGCGCCGCCATATTTTTCGAAGTATTCGGGATAATCAGTGCCCCCGCCAAGAAAGCTAATTCTTAAAGGGGTTTGGGTAATAAGCATGCGCCATTCCTTTGGCAAAATAAATAAGAAGCGGAGTCTAGGTTGGGCCAGCAGAACCTCAATGGATGAGTTCTGAAACACCTAGAATGCTTCGATAAGGAAGGTCTACCGTAAACGATTAAAAAGAATCAAGAGCATCTGGCGTAAGGCGCGCTTCACGATTCAGTATGGGAAGATAGGGCTAATAGGTTAGATTTTTTAAATTGGGTATAAATTGCGCTTAGATTAGAGTTTTAAAAAATTCATTGTAATTAAAGGTTCTTGGTTGAACCGTTTTTGATGATTTTGTTTTGAATAAAGGCAGGCCTTTGTTTTACTTCTTCAAAAATTTTAGCTAAATATTCTCCAATCACACTGATTGCAAAAAGATTAATAGCCCCGAAAAAAATAATGATAGAGATGGTTGAAGTGAAGCCTGGAGGGGCCAATTCAGGAAAAAATAATTTTGAAAGAACTTGCATGAGCCCTAAAAAAACACTTAGAGGAAATAGGGTAATTCCTAAAAAGCTTAAAATGTTTAACGGCTTGTTGCTAAAACTTAATATTCCTTTTTTTGCCCATCCAATATTTTTAAAAAAACTGTTCGTGGTTACGCCGAACATTCGCTCGGGCCGTATATAGTCTACGCCTGTTTGCTTAAATCCAACAAAAGCTCGTATGCCTCTTAAGAATGCATCGCGTTCCGGAAATTTCAGCATTTCCTTGACGACGCGTTTACTTATAAGTGAAAAATCACCTGCATCCTTAGGGATGGGGATATAAGATAAATAGTCAAACACCCTGTAGAATGCTTTATAAGCGATTTGCATGAACCAAGTTGCTTCGCGTTTTACCCTTCGCCCATAAACTACATCAAAACCTTCTCGCCATTTTTCTACAAATTTCTCGATCAATTCTGGGGTGTCCTGTAAATCGCCATCAAGTAGTACACAAGAATTCATTGAAGAAATGCTCATGCCGCTTTTGAATGCAGATTGGGAGCCAAAATTTCTTGAATGACTAATCCCTATGACTTTTGAATCTTTAGATGAAATCGCACAGATAATATTCTCGCTATCATCAGGACTGCAATCATTTACAAAAATAATTTCATAGTCAATTTTAAGCTTACAAAAGACATCTTTAAGCCTTTGATACATAATCGGAATAGCCTGACCATCTTTATAGCAAGCAATAATAGCGCTGACACTGTAGGTTTTATCTAAAGCGCTGCCTTCATTGTTGTGATTATTTTTGAACAAATAATTTCTTTGCCAATCTTCTGTAATCTTGATTCCTTTCTCTATAGAAATAATCGGTTTCCAATCTTTGAATTCAAAACTATTCGAATTTATGTCTATAGATGAGCCTAATTTTAAATCAGTAATTTTTAAAGCAGATGTTAAAAGCAAATTAATTGCATCATCGATAAATAAAAACTTTAAATGTTCACTTGGATTGTTTTGATTGGCGATGTTTTGGCTAAAATATTCTAAAATAGGATTACTGACATCTTGAAGTGGGCCATAAGTTTCTGGCAACTGGATATTTATAACGGGCATCCTGTAGGCCGACCCATAATTCAATACTATATCTTCGATAGCGGTTTTAGCACTTGTAAAACAATTGGTTTCCGATGATTGATTAATATCTTTTGAAATATGCTGATCATTTTTTTTTCTAATACAGCCGGCATGAATGTAACAACTTAACTTTGTGTTTACAAATAACGATAAGGCTTTGAATGAAGGAAAGAAATTTTGATCGTAAACTGATTTTATGGATTGGGGGTTCGTAAAGTATTCGTAATTAAAACAATCGAATACTGAGCTAGGTTTTATATTAGTAATAATTTCGTTAAGTAATTCATCATTTGAAGTTTGAAAAGGTTTTATGTTGTGCTTTGCAGGATGTTCTAAACGCCAACTGTTTTCATTTAGGACATATGTATAAACATCATTTCGATATTTGGTTAATAATCTAAATAGGTTCGCACCTAAAAAACTGCATCCCCCAAGAATTAATATTGGTCCGTGAAGGGCTTCGACTCTCATTTTAAAATTATCAGTATTATTTTGGATTAGGTTGGTCATTTGATTTCAGATTAAATTCCTAGATGTTTACAAATTGAAATAGGATCTAGACCACTTTCTACACGGTGATATTTTTGCGAGCCATATTTTCCTGAAGGGTAGCCAAGTGCGGTTTTGGTTGTAAATCGTTTGGGAGGTTTTCCTTCTTTTAGTAGTAAATGAGCTATCATTTGCCCAGCACCCCCGTGGGATCCATGCTCTTCTATAACGCAAAGATGCTCAGTGCGATTAATGTCATAAATAAATTCCTCTGGAAATTTCGTGGGGGCTAATTCGCTTAATAACCATAAATTTGGTCGTATTGATTTATCAAGATTTAAAAGATGTTGAAGAATACCTCCGACTAATGGGCCAACAACAATTAGAGTAGCTCCATCACCTTCAATAAGTTTTCGCCAGCTATTATACTCCGGCAATTGATAATCTTTTGGAAGTTCGGTTACGCCAAGCCGTAAATAACATGGATTATTTACTTTAAATAAGATATCGACCATTGGTTTTATATCTTCATCAAATGCAGGAATAAAAGTACGCATTCCCGGTAAGGTTAATAATGCGCCATAGTCTTCGAGTGAATGGTGGGTTGCGCCCATTACGCCATACCCATAACCTCCGCCATTACCTACTAAAATTACAGGTAAAGAGTGAAGGCAAACGTCATTTCTGATTTGTTCAAAAGGCCGTGCATAAATAAATGGGGCAATGCTGTATGCCCAAGGTCGTAAATTTGATTTTGCTAACCCTGCTGCTACGGAGACCATATTTTGCTCTGAAACCCCAGCGTTTATAAATCGATCTTGCATAGCTGTACGTAAAGGCTCTAATGCCATGAAACCTAAATCGCCTGTAAGGAAAACAAACTCATTATTTGAGCTTTTATTTACTAATGATTCGCAAAAAGCTTTACGCATTTAGGCTAGTTCCTCTGTAGCTTGGAGGAATTGATCTTTTGTCATCGGCAAATAGTGCCATTCCATTTTGTTTTCCATGAAACTTGCACCTTTCCCTTTCATGGTTTTTGCAACTATAGCTTTAAATGTGGTGTTGTTCTTTAAAGCGGAAAGAATCGATGAGGGATCATGACCATTAACTTCTAGTGTTTCGACCCCAAAAATTTTAAATTTTTCTGCAAGGGATCCCAGGTCTGCAACTTCTTTAGTTGTTCCAAAGCCTTGTAAACCATTGGAATCAACAACAAAAGTAAGGTTGTCGAGTTTATGATGCTGAGCAAAAATAAGAGCTTCCCAGCAAGACCCCTCGTTCCATTCCCCATCAGAAGTTAAGCAGTAGATTCTTCCTTTTTCCCGTTTCAGTTTTTTTGCCAAAGCTAGTCCTGCTGCCAGCGATAATCCATGGCCTAGGCTACCAGTTGCAAATTGAACTTCTTGTAAGCCATGTACGGGAGGATGTCCACTCAGCCTAGTTCCATCTTTATGAAAAGTGTTTAATTCAGTTTCAGGAATTTTTCCCATTGTCCATAAGGTGATATAAAGAGCACCAGCAGCATGCCCTTTGGACAATACAAACAAGTCGTCTTTTTTAATAACAGCGTGGTGTAGGCATAAAAGAATATCTAGCGCAGAGAGATTGCCACCAGCATGCCCGGCATTACTTTCGTAATGCATTTTTATAAGCCTTGTTCGAGCTTTTTTTTGCAATTCTTCGTATTGGCCAAATATTTCATGTTCAAACATTTTTTCTCAATGATTAGCGGAGATTTTTTCAATCATTATTGGCTTGTGTTGTTTGGTATTACTCCGAGTGATGGTCAAAATACAATATAAGCACTCAATAAAAATCAAAACCAATACCTAATTACGATGCAATTTTTCTTTTTAATAGTTGCGATTCATAATAATTTTGAATCGTTTTTGATGATTTGAGCCACATCGTAAAAAGACCAAGACCTTTTTGAAGGTTTGTTTTTGGAAGCCATTCTAGATTAGAAATTAATTTATCCGGATTTGAAACCCAGGTATTGGTATCCCAAATTCTATCCTGCATGCTCCCCCATTGCGGTAATCCTCTGTTTGGGAAAATTTCATTTGTGATAGTAACTATTTCTTCAATTGAGGTTTGAATTCCTGACCCAACATTAAAAATTTCACCTACACCTGGTTTAATTTTTTCGGCAGCGTTGATATAAGCATCTACAACGTCAGCGATGTAAATATAATCCCTTGCTGTGTCTGGGTTGGTTAAGGGTGGGAACAGTCCCTGAATTCCATGAACTAATAGAGAAGGCACTAATCTTTTGGGCTCTTCCCAAGGGCCATACACGGAATAAAGCCTCATGGTTGCAATTCTTGTATTCGTTGCTTTGGCTTGGTGTTCGCAAAAAAGAGTCGCTGCAATTTTGCTTGCTGAATAGGTGGAATTTGGTTCCAGCCATTCATTTTCTTTCGGGGCATGATCTTTAAATCCATATTCTGACGATGACCCAGTGTTTATAAAGGCATCAAAACCTTGTTTGATAGAGGATTGGAGAAGGTTCATAGTTCCAAGAACATTGGTGCATAAGATATCGCCATCTTGATTTTGCCAAGAATAAGCACCATGTACAGCAAGGTGAAAAATCCAATCAGGTTTAGAAAGTGAAATTGCTTCAGATACTTTATTTTGGTCTTTAAGATCGACAGAATGAATATTAACCTGTTTTAAAATGTCATTTAATCGCCAAGGATTACTTTGAGGGTGCAATAGGATATGAACATTGTGGCCAAGCGAAATCATTCGTCTGGTCAAATTTGCCCCAATAAACCCTCCTGCGCCAGTGATAAGCACACGCATCAGGCCACATCCTTGACTTGGGTTTTTGATTCGTGATAACTTTTAGCTTTAAAAACACAAACAGCGCAGCAAATTCTTCTTAGGATGGGAAAAGATTCAACCATAGGTTCAAATAATTTGCAAATTTTTGCCATCCAATTTGGGCTAAAAAAAGGTACAAGTCCAACGAAACTAAAGTTCTCAACTTTTCCGTTACCTGCTCTAACCCATTGAAAAAGTTTCCAGGAGGTGTACGATTTTTCGTCATGCGCTTTATGGTAACTAGAATTTTTTTCAATTAATTTGAGGACAGGATTAAACCCATTTGGTTCTATAACAATTATTTCTTTGGATACTCGTAGAGCTTCCTTAATTGCTTTTTCAGGGAATTCGAGATGGTGCAACACTCCTCTTAAAATTGCAAAATCAAAAGTTTGGTTCGGATAAGGAAGGTCGTAAGCACTTGCTGGAATGAAAGTTGCATTTCTTAATCCAGTTTTTTTATTGGCTTGATTAATTGCATCAGTTGCTGGATCAATCCCGACCACTGATTTTGCATTTCCCCGGGAAAGTAATTCAAATGTATAAGTCCCATCCCCACATCCAATATCTATTAAATTCGCCCCAATGAAATTTGCAGAATCAATGGTTGCTTTGGTAAGTCGTTCATTAGCCATTTGGGAACTTAGTGGTGCATTTGTGGTGTATTGATACCCACCATTTGAAACGACATCATTTTGAAAAGCTTCAATGTTTGGGTTAGATTTTTGGTTCATGTTAAAACTCCTGTTTTTTTACTGAAAGTGAGTATAGGTTGCCTAACGGTACCCTTACTGGAACCTTTCCTAGTAGTGTGACTTTAAATAAGAACAAAATGAAACTTTTTATGAATTTGGGAAATGGGAATAGTTTTACCAGATAAGAAATATCGTAACTATTCCATGCGCATCCTTGTTCAACGGCCTTAAGACCAGCAGCTTCCAAAATTTTAGCTAGTGTCTGTTTGCTATACAGATAAGTGTGTTCAATATCAATAATTGGACTTGATTCGCCTAATAATTTCGCTGACCAGGCATCTATATCGTGATTTAAAATCAAAATGACACCATTAGGGGAAAGTAATTTTTGGCATTCACTTAAAGTCCCTACGGGGTCAGGCATATGATCTAAAACTTGAAAGAGGCAGATGATGTCAAAAGTTGTATCTTTAGGAAACAAATTAGGACGCATGACATCAAGAATTATCTTTTTTTGTAAATTTATAGGTGCTTGTGATGCTGCATTCGTGCTAGGTTCTACACCCCATACATTGGGGATCCCATGTTTAATTGCTTCTTCTAGAAAAAAACCTGACCCGCACCCAATTTCTAGAAGGGATGTAGCATTTGGTGATACTTTTTTCGCCAGTTCTAAGTATCTTCCGTACGTTTTTTTTAAAAAATTAATCTGGTTGCCGTAGGAAAAAGTACTTTTGATGTAAAGTTGCAGTAAAGTGTCAGAATCTGCAACAGGGTCAGATCTTAAGAGATTGCATTTTTTACATTCTACCATTCGGTAGTGAATTCTATCTGGCAACCTTCTTGCTGAAAAAACTTCAGGATTAAATGCTTCTAGATCAAAGTTGGAAGGGTAGATTTCGTTGGAGTTATCATAACTACCGCATAAAGCACAGGGGCTCGGCAACAACCGAACAATAGGTGGGTCGTCATGAATTGTATTTTTCTTAATCATTAAATTCATGGCCTCCATGCCATAAAAATGTCCATAACTAATTATTTAACCAACGCACAATCTCTCATATACTGGAATTTGAGTTTAATATGCAACGGGAACTTATGTTTTCTTTAAGGCGTAATTATTTAACGTGTGTTTTATATTAAGATTAAAAATCTTTTCCTGTTAAACATCAATTATTCAAGATTTTATTGCATCAATTAACTTAACAATGTTGGTTTTGGCGCTTTTGGGGGTGTAGCGAGGAAAGGTTGGTTGTTAGATTTGTACTTGGCTTGACTTTTTAAATACAATCAAGCAATTTAAGCATTGTTTTCATAATGAAGTGCAAATACAAAGTGAATTTTTGTGAATTTTAATAATCAAATAAAAAATCAAGTGTTAGCTTTTTTTATTGTTGGGGTATTAATTTTTATTGGTATGTTAAGTTTTAAATTGTGGCCCGAAAAGATTACAATTGTTGATCTTGAAAAGACACCATTCTCTGGAAAATCAGAAGCTACTTCTTTTGTTAATTTTTCAAGTCAGATTACTGATAGTTCAGGTAGAACAAGAGCCCATAAATTCATTTTGATATTTTTAGCATTATTACTTTTATTTAAACCATTGGTAATTGATGTTATTAATCGAATCCGAATTTCTAAATTAGGTTTTCAATTTCCCGTTTTTTTTTTAAAGGACTTTAGGCTATCGCGAGGGGTTGTTTTTGTATTATTAATGGCAGCTTTTTTGTTACCTCTTCTTCGTAGCTTATTCTTATTCCCTGATTTTTCCAAATCTACCGAAGCCAATATGGCGGTTACTAATATTCATTATACTGTGATTATTGGGCAGGCAGACTTGCTGTTTGGTGGGTTTAAATTATTGGATGAAGTTAATCCTACTTATGGTGCAATTCTTCCTTCCTTGATTGGTTTGATCGCAAAAATTCAGGGAAAGCTTTTGAGCCTTGGGGGAATATTAAAAATTGTTCAAGTTGCTGATATTTTGTATTGGGCAGTATCTCTTTATTTGTTTTGGAAATGGGGTAAACAGAATTGGGCTTACATGGTTCCGGCTGTTTTGTTTATGCTTCCATGGCATTATTCAACAGATGGAGCATTAGTTCCAATCAATCATTCTCCAATTCGAACTTTTGGAATAACCTTTTCGTTGTTATTTGTTATGATTTGGGCCGATAGAAAATCTGTCTTTTTTTACCCAGTTCTTGGGTGTGTTGGAAGTTTTGCATTGTTGTTAAATGTTGAATCCGGGATAGCTTCATTAGTTGGGATAATGGCATTTCTTTTCGTTCATTTAAAAAATCTTAAATTAGGATTTCATTTAGTTGTAAAAAATTGTTTGTTGTTTCTACTTGGTATCCTAAGTGGTTTTGGTTTTTTTAACTTTGTGTTTTTTCTGGTTTTTGGTTACTTACCTTCCTTGTCTGGGTGGTTTAACTATATCATGCCTTCTTTGCTTGGAACATCGGGGGCTTGGACTGTTCCCTACAAGTTTGATTTATGGCCCATATTTATTTTTTTACATGTTTGCTATTACTTTATTATTAATGTTATTTCTGGTGGTTGTGATAAACATACCCCAGTTAGAATTATGATAAGTGTGATTTTTCTTGTTTGGTTTGCGTATTTTGTGAGTAGGCCTGATCTCGAATATCTTTCAAGTTTTTATTTTATTTATGGGTTTGTAATAATTGATCTAAATCGGTCGTTGATAATATCTTTAAAACACTACCCAATAAAAAGTTATGTTTCACTTTTGCCAGGATTGGTTGTAGCTTTTCTGCTTATTAAATCAAGTTATGGAATAGAATGGTCATGGAATCCTTTGGAATGGAATGTAAAAAATGATTTTCGCTGGCAGGTTCCGTTAGTTAAAAAGGGCAGACCATTGGTTGATGATTCGGTTTTTTATAATAGAGTTTATATGCCAAAATCATATTGGGAAAGTCTGAAAATGCGCAGTGATTTTTTGGTTAAGCAAAATAAAAGGAACATTTCTGATAGGATTGTTTTTTTTACTCCAGATTCTTATTTGTTATCTAGATTTGCAAATGTTTATCCCTATCAAATATTTTCTGATCCTGTAGTTGCACTTAAAAAAACTAATTATCTTAAAATGATTGAATCTGTGATTAAGTCTCCTTTTGATGAAATATATTTTGACGCACGGGACGAGAAGAACCTTATTTGGTATGGCTGGATGTTTCAGATGGTGAGTAAGGATTTAAGTAATGATTTTGAAAAAGTTCGGGTGGAATCGGGTTGGGAGATCTGGCGAAGAATTTCCAACAAAAATTGAGCCGTTGTTAAGGTTAGTTTTGTTTTTAAAACAATTCTTAGCAATATCGAAAAATAATTAATCATATCCCAAGCTTTTATTCAGATCATAAAAGCCTAGTTTTTTAAATATAAATTCCGTTTCATCGCTCCAATAGTTTTCGTAATTGGACGGTTGGCCGGTGGAAGTCATTGTTTTGGTTTTTATTGCGTTTGTAGCAAGAGACCCATCAAGAACCATACTACTTTCTAGTTCTAAGAAATCATTTAACTTGGAATAAATAGTGTTTTGGGCTGGAATACCAGTAGCTCCGCTAAGATCTTCGTACGAAACACTTAATAAATAAGGCTTATTAAACCATTCTGTAATTGGATTTATCCAATTGAAATATCTTTCCCCATGAATTTTAAGGAACTCTAAGAATTTGATTTTTTTATCTTGGTGTTGTTGCCAATCACCTTTAAGAAACCAGTGGCTTTCTGGTTTAAGCTCATCAGCAAAACGCATCATCGAGACGCAACTGTTTCTTAAATTTCTGTAAACATAAATTACCTTGAAGCTCTCGAATAATTTTTTATTTTCAGGTGAATAGGGGAAGTGCCCAAGGCTAAATTGACCTGGTTGGATTAATTCTAAAGATTCGCTTAAGCAAATATCGATTTGCTTTGGCAAAATATCCGCTCTTTTATTTTCTACTGTTTGGCCGCGGTAATCATGAATGAAATCTTGCCAGAGTTGTACATTTGTATCGACGAAGCCACGGTTTTTAAGGATTTCAGCGGCAAAATAGGTTCCACATTTGGGTATTGAACAAATTAGGACTTTGTTTTGGTTTTTACCTTTGTTTAATTCAAATGATGGTCCATGATTTTGATCATAATAAAATGTAAGTCCTTTCTCTGATAGGTTAGCTAATTTGTTTCGAAGGCTTTCATATTTCTGTTCTTTTATTATTAATTCAGCATTTATAGTTAAAATTTGCTTAAGGTATTTAAGGCCAATTGGTGCAACACCAAACTTGCTAGCTAAATTTTTAAGCATTAACTTTGTCGTACTTTGCAAACTCATATCTTCTCATTCTTTTTGGGCGAATGATGGAAATATTTTTTACTTGGTTTTTTGTAATAACTGTATGTGAGTTTTTGTCAATGGTGATTTATGCAAGAAGCGGCTGTTCGAAATATTTATGCACGTATTAACTTAAAGTTTTATACTTTGGCTGGTTTTTTGATAAATATTATGGTTTTTATGATTCGATAATACGTTTGAAGTTATTCAAAAAGCCATTATCTGCTAATTCATTTCTATTTTCAAAGTTGGATCCAGAGCAGAAGAGCTTTTTATTCACATCGTCAATTATCATTTGTTTTTCTTCACATACAAAGCCCTTGATTAGATCAAGTTCATCCTGGGATCTGGGCCAGCATATCAGCACCATTGCTGGATCTTCTTGGAGATAAGTAGCAAGAGTGTCTATAGGATGAATTGCAGCTTCTTTACCTACCCCCGCATCGAAGTATATTTCAGATTCTGAAACAAAATGCTGAACGGTGAATTCCTTTTGCAATTGCTTGATGGTTTCAAGCACCAAGTTGTTATCTGATGGCTGAAGTATGGGCCAAAGCCTTACCAGGCAGCAGGACTTCAGGGTTTTTTTGGGTGATTGAATTAATGGTTGGATTGCGTTTAAGGCCTTGGCTGCGGTGTTTTCCCAAGAGAAGGAGCGTGCGAAGCTTTTGCCACTTTCGCATAATTGTTCCTTAGGAATTAACAGCATTTTTTCTAGGCATTGAGCCATGTCTTCTGGATTAGAAGGATCGAATAAACCTGCATCGGGGCCTGCGAATTCGGGCATGGATGAGGTGTTGGAAACTGCTACCGCGGTGCCAGAAGCAAAGGATTCCAAGATGGGGAGCCCCAAGCCTTCGTAGAACGATGGGAAGAACAAAAGTCGTGCGTTTTGGTAAAGCAGTTTGAGTTCTTCATCGTTGGTTCTGCCTGTGAATCGGATTTGGTTTTCCACTTTGAATTGGGATGATAATTGTTTTAAAGCAGCGTTTTGTTCAGGTTTAAGGGTGCAATTGAGAACTAGGTTGAATTCGCCTGGGTGCTTGAGATTGTAGCAGCCAAAAGCTTCGATTGCGCCTTCTAGATTTTTTCTAGGTTCCCATCTGCCTACATGAAAGAAATAAGGTTTATTAAGGTTGAGTTTGGACTTTAGGTTGTCCCAAACGGCTGGGGATTGGTTGCTGATTTCTTCTGTAAAGTAGTGATCCATTGCGCCATGAATGGTGACGAGTTTATCTTTGGTTTCAGGGAATAAAAGTTCGAGATCTTTGGAGGATTGATCCGAGATGGAAAGGATCAAATCGTTTTTGATAAGCGAACGAAGCCTGATTGCGTGAAAATTTACAGCATGAATGTCGTAGAGGTAAATATCTGGGAAGAGCAGGGGAATAAGGTCGTAATAGATGCTAGCGGTAATGGGTTTATTAGGGCCGAAGCGGGGCACTAAAAACCATGGGTTCATATTGTCGGTGTTGATGTAGGCATCTGGCGAAAAACTGGTGATCCAGTTCGCATAATGTTGTTCACATTTCATATGGTCAGCATTGAGGCCAGCAGGGTTGGGCGATGCTGGCGTATAAAAAAGAAGTTTCACTTTAGGATTAGAACAATTCCAGGGTAATAAATCGGTACGAAGAGCGAGAGAGATTTCGTGGCTGCCTGGAAGGCTGGTAATGGCATAAAGAAAGTTGCTGGTGTATCTGCCTATGCCGCTATCGCGGGAGTTTGCATTTTGAAGGGGTTGTCCATCAATGATTAATCGCATTTTAAATATTCTGGTTCGAGGAGTTCCAAGATTTATTTCTATGCATCAAATTCTGGGGTGGATTATTAACTTCGAGGGTTTCAATCCGTTTGTTCAGCAGTTCGATTTCTTGATGTAGGGCTAGTAATTTTAAATTAATGAGAGCTTCCATTTTGGCCTTAAAAAAGTGCCAGGGAAACTTTATGATTTTGAAGATAGATTGTTTGAGCGTTTTTTTTTCAACTAGAGGTGGTGCAAGCTTGTCTGATTTAGGGATGATAACCGGGCTTATGACCCGGATATCATCGAGTTCTATTTTAACGCCATTCCTGATTTTGCCCGCTAGAGCATCAATTCCCGATCGTCTGCTAAAGTTGCAAATCATGAATTACGCTACTTTAGAGAGGTTTTCCTTGCTGGTTTGCGCATGCAGTTTCAAATCTGCATCGACCATCATGGTAACGAGTTGATTGAATGAAACATCAGGCTTCCAGCCAAGAGTTTTCATGGCTTTAGTTGGGTTGCCCAAGAGAAGATCGACTTCCGCGGGTCGATAGAATTTAGGATCAACAACAACATATTTCTGGTGATCGAGTCCAACATGGTTGAATGCGATTTCAACAAATTCGCGAACGGTGTGAGTTTCGCCAGTGCCGATGACAAAATCATCAGCGGTATCTTGCTGAAGCATAAGCCACATAGCTCGAACATAATCGCCAGCGAAGCCCCAATCTCTGCGGGCATCAAGGTTGCCCAAGCGTAGTTCGGATTGGAGACCAAGTTTGATCTTAGCTACCGCATCGGTAATTTTGCGGGTTACGAATTCAAGGCCTCTACGAGGAGATTCGTGATTGAAGAGGATGCCTGAGCAAGCGAAGAGGCTGTAGCTTTCGCGGTAGTTAACGGTGATGTAATGGCCATAGGCCTTGGCAACGCCATAGGGTGAACGAGGGTAGAAAGGTGTATTTTCGCTTTGTGGGACTTCGAGAACTTTGCCATACATTTCGCTGCTGGAAGCTTGGTAGAACTTAGCAGTGGGGCATGATTGCCTGAGAGCTTCGAGCATGCGTGTAACGCCTACAGCAGTGAATTCTGCGGTAAGGACGGGTTGTTGCCAAGATGTTGGCACGAAGGACATTGCAGCAAGGTTGTAGACTTCATCTGGTTGAACATCAGCCAAGACTTTAGCGAGTGATGATTGGTCAAGAAGATCAGCTTGGTAGATTTCGATTTTGCTGCGAATATGTTCGATGCGTTGTTGAGTTTCGGTGCTGGAACGGCGAACGATACCGGCAACGCGATAGCCCTTGGATAAAAGAAGTTCGGCAAGGTAACTGCCATCTTGGCCGTTAATGCCTGTGATAAGAGCGGTTTTCTGGGTTTTGTTCGACATATTGCAGATCATCCTTGATCAAGAGTTAAAAATCACCAATTGAAAAGTAATGTAAACGAAATCGATAAATCGGGTCAATACGAGAGCCCGAGAAAATTAATCGAGAGTAAAATCGCTGTTATGGACTTCCTCGTGACGAATTTCATCGACAGGATCTTTCTTTCCCCAGCCCTTGAAAAGCTTGTTGGGGCAATTGAAAACAAGGCCCTGAGTATCACCTGCATTTTTATAAGCGTGAACAACGCCTGGTGGAACAATCAGAAGCATCGGGCGATCGATGCCTACGAGTTCGACTTGTTTGTTGCCATAGGTTGGGGAGTTTTTTCTTGCATCCCAGAGATAGACTTTGAAGTTGGAGGGCCCGATGAAGCAGAAACAATCGGCTTGTTCGTAATGTTCGTGTGGTCCGCGTGCAATGCCGGGTTCGGTCATGGAAATATAAGCCATGACAGGGTGGAATTCTTGGGGTAGATCATCGTGGCGGAAAAGTTCGGAGAGCCACCCGCGTTGGTCTTTGTAGATGGAAAGGCTTTTCCAAATGATGCCTTCGATTGCGCCTTCTTTGTATTGCATAAAAAATCCTTGTTTATGAGTGAGTCAGAGTAGCGAGTAAAAGAGATTGTCCGCCTTTGGTTTCCCAAGTTTGATTATTCATCGAAGCAGGGAAAAGCAGAGTTTCACCTTTTTTTAAAGGTGTAATTGATCCGTTGTTGCTGAGAGTACCTTCTCCTTCAAGAACCATGGCCACCTGCATACAACCATTTGTTGTGATGGTGGAAGCCTTGGGTTCGTGGCGGAAATCGATTTTGAAGTAAGGGCAATCCACAAGATTTTTGTTAATGGCAATGTTTGAAGGTTTCGATGGGTTGTAGCCAGAAATTACAGGATTTTTAGGGCCACTATTCCAATCAATGCAGGCGATGGATTCTTCTAGATGAAGATCTCTGCCTTTACCGGAGGAATCTTTGCGGTTCCAATCGAAGAGCCTGAAGGTTGCATCAGAAGTTTGTTGTATTTCAGCAATAAGAATGCCACCACCGACAGCATGAACGGTGCCTGCAGGAAGATAAAGGAAGTCGCCAGGTTTGGGGGCGAACTGGTGTAAGAGATCGCCAATGGTGCCATCGAGTGAAGCCTTGCGAACTTGGGTTTCGCAAACATTAGGAAGAAGGCCTGCATAGATTTTGGAACCAGGAGCAGCATCAAGAATAAACCAAGCTTCGTTTTTGGAGCCTT
>CAJCCR010000086.1 GCA_903960945.1 uncultured Planctomycetaceae bacterium | reverse complement strand
GTTTAATTCTATTGCCTTGGTGTAATCTGCGATTGCTTCGGGATATTTTTTCTGCTCATCATAACCAAGTCCGCGATTGCCAAAGGCCGTTGCTTGCTTGGGGTTTATCTCTATTGCCTTGGTGAAATCTGCAATAGCTTCTGCGATTTTGTTTTGTTTGTGTAGTGCGGAACCCCGGTTGATCAGTGCATCAACATCCTTGGGGTCTAATTCTATTGCTTTGGTGTAGTCTGCAGCAGCTTCAGCATATTTGTTTATATCATCATTAGCGACACCACGATTGAAGTAAGCTTTGAAAGATTTAGGATCTGCAGCGATTGCTTTGGTGAAGTCTGCAATAGCTTCAGGAAGTTTATTTTGGTTGTAAGCAACTATACCCCTACCGCTAAATGCATCGGCCATTTTAGCATCAAGTTCGATTGCTTTGGTGAAATCTGCGATCGCCTCGGGATACTTTTTGAGTTCGCTTTGTACGATCCCACGTTGATTATAGGCGACTGCATCTTTAGGGTCTGCAGCGATTGCTTTGGTGAAATCCGCAAGTGCTTCGGGATATTTATTTTGCCCGGAGGAAAGAATACCTCGATTAACCAAGGGGGCGGACATCTTGGGATCTATTTCGATAGCTTTGTTAAAATCTGCAAGTGCCTCTGGGTTTTTATTTAGTTTAAGTGAAGAAATTCCACGGTTGGCATAGGCATCTGCAAGCTTAGGATCTAGGGTTATTGCTTTGGTGAAGTCTGCAATAGCTTCGGGGTATTTGTTTTGGTTGTTTGCGACGATTCCTCGGCCGATATAGGCGGTTGCCATCTTGGCATCAAGTTCGATCGCTTTATTATAGTTGATGATTGCGTTGGGAAAGTCTTTCTTTTTGAGGGCTTCCGCGCCTTTAGTGAAGGCATCGATTGCAGCTTTGTTGGCTGCAGGGGCTTGAGCCATTACCGAGAATGATGCAACCATAAAAATCGAGAAACAAAGACTGAAAACTCTTTTCATAAATCACCATTAATTAGCAAAGGTTTATTAATCTAGATGTAGATTAGGGCAGATTAAGAGTGAAATAAAGTAAAAAATAGTTCCTCGAATATTTCAATTAAACACTCCGTTCTACTTTCAAGGTTCACTTGGCAAGGCGGAAACCCCGTACGCTGCTTCCAACCGAGGCCAGATCCAGATTGCGATTGGAAGACCGTGAGTTGGAAGAATTAAGAACGCAGGTTCCGCCCCTTACAATCCGGTATTCGCCATTGGCAGGCCCCGTTGGGTCAGTAACAGGATTTGTCGGGTAGGCTTTAAACCAATCATTGCACCACTCGTTCACATTGCCATGCATGTCGAAAAGTCCAAAAGCATTGGGTTTATAAGTGCCGACTTTTACGGGGGTATAAATGTTTGATGCGGCATGATTTGCATCGGTTGGTTTAAGTTCATTACCGAAGGAGAAGGCTGTTCTTGCGCCTGCCCTGCACGCATATTCCCACTCGGCCTCGGATGGCAAACGGAATTCACTCTTGGTTTTTTTGTTCAACTTTTTGAGAAACTTCTGGCAATCATTCCAAGAGACATCGGTGACAGGGAGCATGGACCCTTTGTTGCCTGAACTTGGATTCTTGCCCATGATTGCTTCCCATTGGGATTGAGTCACTTCGTATTTGCCCATTAAAAAAGATTTGGTGAGGATTACTTCGTGTTGGGTTTCGTTGGTTGAACGGCCTGTTTCAGTATTGGGAGAACCCATGATGAATTTGCCCGCTGGGATTAGAACCAATTCGATTTTTACCCCAGTGCCCAGATCGATAATTTCTTCTTTGGGCGTTTGCGCCAATCCTATGAAAGGAAAAACTAAACATAGGGCAAAACAGAAGAAAGAAAAAGTTCGCATGATGTACCAGTAATGGAGGGTTTCAATCAATAGCCTAAGATTCAGACTAAAGCAGTTCGATGAAGTAAGGAAGTGGAAAAGAGCATTGATCTGATGAATGTTGTTTATGGTAAAGTAAATACCCTGAACAATCTTCAAATTAAAGGATAAAAGTATATGGCATTAATATGCAAAATGTTTCTAGCAGCGAACGCTTTTTTTCTTTTTAGTGGAATCATATTTGCTGTAGAGAAGTTGGGTGTGAAAGCTGATTTTGAAGGC
>CAJCCR010000085.1 GCA_903960945.1 uncultured Planctomycetaceae bacterium | reverse complement strand
GATATGTACCTTCTTGTAGATTTTTTTCATGGCTTCTGGAAATAGAGAGTCATTGGGCTGCGCAGACCAAACCAGAAACTGCCCTGAGGCATTGAGGATATGAAAACCCTGCTCGAGGATATCGGTTTTAAGCTCGCGCTCGCCTGATCTTGCGGGCAGATAAACTGCAGTGGAAAAGTTTGGTCCAAGATCCCATAAATCAGCTTCTACTCGAACCTGTGCAGGAATGTTGGCGTCCTTCAGCATTTGTTCCAATCGCTCGGCTTGAAACAAATCCATCTGATAGCAGACTGCTTCTTTATGAGGGCTTGAATGAAGCAGGTTCACTACATCCGAGGGGGAACCCATGATCACTGCAAAAGGGGGTCTTATCCTTTCGAGCAGGGTCTTAGGTGGATAGATTTTACTTAACGATACGAGTTTCGGCTTTGCCATTTTGTTTCTCTTTTATCAAGAACCGCACGGTTCAATTCGTAATTCTACAAGGGATTGATGCTTACCTGAAGGGGGAAGTATTAGAAGGCCTGAATCGATACCTTTTTGCTGTAAATTAATTGCATCGGTAACACAGGTATAAGGTTCGATACAAACACTGGTTCTGGAACCCGGCGTAAATACAACCATGTCGCGCCATGAGTTATCGCAATACATGACCATGGCATGTTGTTTTGCACCTTGTACCCTGCCTCTTTCCATCATTCCAAATGCGTTGGCATTAAATGCAGGCAGATCGGTTAAAACATCATCTGCCTGAAAGCCTTTCATTTTGCGAAGCTTGTTGAGATCGCGCGCCGCATCAACGGGAATCTTCCTTCCATCAGGAAGGCATTCATCCAAATGCCAGAAAGAATTTGCACCACATTGCAGGGAACAATCATCGGAAGCCAAGCTCGGCGTAAAAGGCAAATTGAAATAAGGATGATAACCCAAACCAAAAGGTAGGGGCTTGCTATCAGGATTAATCACAAGGGCTTCGATCCCAAGGGAGTTTTCTTTGAGCCTGTAGGTTAATTGCAAGATGGCATCGGCAGGCCAGCAAGCAACCGATGCAGGGTCGTCTTTTGAAATTTGGAACTCCCCGGTGACCCAGGCTGAATTGAGATCCGCACCTTGACTAATAACTCTCCAAGGGTTGCGCACTGCAAAGCCATGAATGTTGTGTTTTTGAATATTATCATTTCGGGGCAGGGAATAAGATTTGCCTTCCCAATTGAAGTGCGCATCTCGAACACGGTTGGGGTAGGGGAAAAGAACGGGAATACCACTTCGAGTGGGCCTGCCGTCGGGGAAAAGTTCGGGGTCTTGATAAAGGATGTCTAAGTTTCCTTCGGAAGTCGGCACAATCCATGAATAACAGTTAAATCCAAGTGCAGGATAAATGGTTGCACTAGCGCCTTTGGGGCTTTGCAAAGTGATTTGCGTACCATCATGGCTGGTAACATCTTGTCTGATTGCTGAGCTAATTTTAAAGGTCATGTTAGAATCCTGATTAAAGTAGATGGAATTATGTTAGAACCTTGCTATAGGATTCCATCAGAAATCGATAAGAATCAAGGAAAAATCATCATGCCAAGGTTAGATTGTGAGAATGCGCTTGATTTTGCAAGGGTGATGTTTATCGCAGCGGGGGTGCCGCCTACCGAGGCCCAAAGGGTCGCAACCAGCCTTGTTGATGCGAATTTGTGTGGTCACGATTCCCACGGCATCATCCGAGTGGTGCAATATATCAAGGCGATTGAAGCCGGGATTTTGAAACCGGGTGCGCCATTTGTACTGCTTTCTGAAACCCCATCAGCAGTAGCAGCCGATGGTAACTGGAATCTGGGCCAGGTTCAGGCGTATCGTTTATTGGAAAAGCTGATTGCCAAAGCTTCGGTAACCGGGGTGGCTGCGGGTTCATTAAAACAATGCGGGCACATCGGAAGATTGGGCGAATATGCGGAAGAGGCAGCGCGACACAAGATGGCGTTCCTCGCAACGGTAAATAATCATGGATTTGGTCGTGCTGTTGCTCCACCGGGTGGAAAAGTAGGCAGGATATCTACCAACCCGATTTGCGTGGGCGCACCCACCAACAACAACCCTGTTGTTTTAGACATAGGTACGAGTGTTTGTGCGGAAGGGAAAGTCCGCGTTAATTACAACAAGAAAATACCAACCCCCGAAGGTTGGCTACTTGATTCCGAAGGAAGGCCCACAACCGACCCCGGCGTTTTGTACAACGATCCCAAGGGCACGATTCTTCCGTTGGGCGGACAGCAATCATACAAGGGTTTTGGGCTAGGGTTGCTTATGGATATGTTTGCAGGCGGACTTTCAGGCGCTCAGTGCAGTACACCCGGGGTCGAAAGCAAATCTGCAAATGCTGTTTTCTTTTTGGTGATCGATCCCGCGAAGTTTGCAGGGGTGGAACACTTTTTAAATGAAACCACAAACCTTGCTGCCAATGTGCTTGCCTGCCCAAAAGCAGATGGTGCAACCGGTGATATAATACTGCCAGGCCAATTAGAAGTTACAGAAAAAAGCAAACGAATGAAATCAGGGCTGAGCCTTGATGAGGGTACCTGGTCGCAATTAAAAGAACTGGCGCAGAAGTATAAAGTGCCTCTGCCCGATTCTGTCTCTAACTGAATTTAAAAAGGCTGATTATGAAAAGATGGATTGCTGGTTTGTTGCTACTGTTGCCAATGCTTTCGCTTTATGCTCAAACCTCGGCAGAGAAATTATTGCCTTTGTTGGATGAGCAGAGTTTTTTTTTGGGCAGGATTCAGCCAGGGAAGATTGATATAGCCAAGATCATGATTCCGTTGGTTCAGAAAAAGGTGATCCCGGCTGCGGAGGCTGCTGCTCTTGGGTTTTTCTTGAACTTGCAAAAAAGTAGCATCGAAAAAGTGATTGATGAAATTTGGTTTTCTGCTAGTGCGAAGGATGCAGCGACCTATTTCCTTCCTTCCCTGATGATAAAAACAAAGCCCTTCGCGAAAACAGAAGATTTGCTAAACTTGCTTAAGAACATACCTTTGCCCATTAATATTCAAACTGCAAGTGGCCAGGTGATCAGAAAAGGTCAAAACTCCATACTGCCTCTTTCCTATGTGATTCGAGAAGAAAAAGGTTTTTATCTGTTAGAGCAAGTGGGTGCAGCCAAGGACACGAAAAAAACCAAGCGCACTGATATTGTCCAAGGTTTTGATGCTATGGGCAGCCTGCCTTTTGGTGCGATGCTTTTTCCCTCGAAAGATAACCCTTTGGATCTAGGCAAAATCTTTCCCTCGCTCAAGAAAGCGAATGGAAAAGATGGTGAAGCTCCGGGAATCTTAAATGGGCTGAAACTTGTAACGCTGGGAATGTATCTCGACCCATGGCGAATCCAAATGGTTATTCAAACCGAGGATAAGGAACTTGCCAATGATGTGCAAAAATCGATTTTAAAAGCTATTCAGGGTATTCCCGACTTGGTGCAGGCACAGGTAGAAGAAGTGGGGAAAGACCCGGTGTTTAAAGCTTTGGCTGCCATGGTTAAATCCGTTTCAATCATGGATGATAAAGTGACGATTGTGATTACAGACTTTGATCCTTATTTTGAAATTGCAGCAAGAATTAATGAACAAAACCAAGCCAAGGCCGCTGCAGCTTCATCCATGAATAAGGTGAAAAACATTGCGACCGCTTTATTGGCATATCACAAAGAGAATGGGAAATTTCCTCCCGCAGCAACACTTTCAAAAGAAGGTAAACCATTACTAAGCTGGCGTGTCCAAATCCTGCCCTACCTTGGGCATAATTTTCTTTATAAACAGTTCAGGCAAAATGAGCCCTGGGATAGCGAGCATAATAAAAAATTCATTCGCAGAATTCCTCCAAGCTTTAGAGAGTCGCAAGAAAACTTGGATAAAGGCACAACACCCTTTCAGGCCCCTGTTGGCATCGCAACACTTTTTACCCCTGGAGGAACGGGGACTAATTCAATTCAAATTATCAATGAACTTTCGAACACTATCATG
>CAJCCR010000084.1 GCA_903960945.1 uncultured Planctomycetaceae bacterium | reverse complement strand
TCCTTGGCCAAGTCACAGGAAAAATTTCGCTTCATCACCATCTATTCCTCTTTTTTTTCAGCACTCTGCGCCATCGCTTCCTACCTAGGGTTTTATTTTGGGTACCAAGGCTACATCAAACTATCAGAATTTAACGCCCCACTTCCCGCACTTTCATCCCTGCTTTATTTCGTGGTGCTTTTATGCACGCCACGCACTAAATTCATCGGTGCAGATAAACCCTTTCCATCCAATCTACTTCTTCTTTCACAGGCTCTTTCTCTTTTAATCTGCTCATCATCCAGCAATGGAACTTTATTTCTACTACTGGCTTTGGAACCTCTAATTCCTTTGATCGACCTTACAAGACGAGGCGAACGCGTCCGAATTTTCCTCATCCATTGGGTTCCAACATGGCTAATTGCATTAACCCTCGCATTTGAAAACAATCTACCTGTCGAATTAACCGGTATCCTCATCAGTTTAATGGTTGTCATTCGCATGGGCATATTCCCCGGTCACACATGGATTGTTTATTTGACTGAAAAATGCAGTTTCACCATCGCACTTTTATTCATCACCCCCATGGCACCCATACTTATCATTCTTAAAAACAATCAACTCCTCCACGATACCCATGCAAGCCTTTATCTTTCTTGGTTTGCAATTGCAAGCATCTTTTATTTCGCGGGGTTAACTCTTGTTCAACGCTCGCTGCGGGACTTCTTCACCTATCTTTTCTTGGCCCTTTCCGCGATGGTCGCACTTGGAGTTTGCTCTCACGAAGCCCTACAGCTTACCGCCGCTTATTCTCTCCGAAATTCTCTCTGGGTTGCTTTCATTGGGATTGCAATTGTGGTTCGGGCACTCGAAGCCAGGCATGGTAGATTATCCCTCTTTCAAAACCATGGTTTTTACGAATCTACTCCAATGTTGGGAATTGCATTCTTGGTATGCGGTCTTGGATGTGTTGGATTTCCTGGCACATCCGCTTTCATCAGCTTTGAAATGCTAGCAGATGAAATCATTCCATCATCACCCTTTTTCGGCATGGTCATCGTTTTTTCTGAGGCACTGATATCCATAAGCCTACTCATGGTTTACTTTAAGTTGTTCTGTGGCAAGAAAGTGGAATGGTCCGATATTTTCAAGGTTCGATTAAGGGAAATGATCGCACTTTGGATCATCATCTTCCTGATTTTCGGCTTCAGATTTCTGCCTCTTACAGATATTGTAACCACCCATCACACCCTTGAAAAAAACCTCACACAACAACGCCATTAACAGCATGCTTTTGCTTTTCTTAGACATTTTCACTTATAATAAAGTTAGTTGATTTTTAACTGCTTGTTTGAGGTCTCTCATGAAACGAATTTTTGGCTATCTTTACCTTTGCATCTTCATGCTTACCCAGGTGTTCAGTACCCAACCTACTTATGCTTTTGAAAACCCAACTCAAACATTGGAAGCTGCAAACCTTCGCATCTCAATCGATGAAGCCAACAAAATCAAGGACCCAAAACAACGGCTCGATTTACTAAAGGCTGCATCTGAAAAAATCATAGCATCTTGCAAAGAAAACTTCATGGTGAGGGATATCCTTTCGAAAGCTGCGCAAGCCTCCTCCAAATTGCAAGACGTTACAAAACAGGCTGACACACTTCGTGCAGCACTCCTTGAAACACTCGTGATTCTTACTTTTAAACCCAAAGTTGAAGCCCCCGTGCCTGCTGGATTTCCTGCACCCTCTCCAGTTGGTGTTGTTGAAATCAAGAAGCTACCCGTTTACAGAATGGCAAAAGTCGCTAACTCCGGTTTGGGTGGAAACAACTTCTTCACCCTCTTTAATCACATCAAGAAAAACAAAATTGAGATGACTGCGCCTGTTGAAATGACAATGGCTGAGAAAAACGGAAAGTACACCGAGTCATCGATGGCTTTTCTTTATCAGGAAACAACTTTGGGAAAAGTCGGGCCACAGGGGAATATAGCAGTTCTTGATACCACGGAATGCATGGT
>CAJCCR010000083.1 GCA_903960945.1 uncultured Planctomycetaceae bacterium | reverse complement strand
TAGAAGTTGCCCTTTTTCGGCTTTACGCGATGTAGTTTTAGAAGAAATCGGCGAACGCGTCATCATTCATGGCACCGTTAACAGTTATTATTTAAAACAGATTGCTCAAGAAGCAATCATGCCATCACTTGATGGAAGAATCTTGGAAAATCAAATACAAGTGATCAAAGAAAAAGCTGGTTAGAAATCCAATTGCATGCCCGCAGTTACACCATTGATGATCAAATTGCTGGTGCTGTACTGGAATGCTGGTATTTGCAATGTTTGGTTTGCGGATTGGGTCTGATTATTTGCAGTATAATTCAGATTGTTGCTATAAGGAATTAACTGTGTTTGGTTGGGCGCACGAAGCACATTTGCGAGCAAAAGAAAATCATAACCAACAGTCAGCTTGATTCTTTCTGTAGCTTTAAAACCTAGCTTCGCATTAATCTCAGGAAGAAGCCCAAATTGGTTTCTTGAATATTGGCCTACATCTGTAGGTGAAAACAAAAGCCCACCATTAGAGTTTGTGGTTGTAGTATTGGTAGTGGAGGTTATCTGCCCTGCAGCATTTTGAGTAGAGGTTTCTCTTACCACGGTTTGGGAGGTGTTAGAGGAAATTTTTGCAACCTGATGCATCACCCCGATACCAAGATTAAAACCTGTCATTACTGACCAACGATTGTAATGATAATCTGCATTGATACCAATCTGGGGCCCGATGAAATGGTTGTATACCTTGATCTGATCATTGCTCGCAGATTGAATATTTATGGGGGTGGGAAAATTCAGTGAAATAGGAACCTGTTGAGTAGTTGAAACTCCCGTTCCATTTCCCAAGGTAAATGTTTGTGTATCAGTAACCCCATTTGGCCTAAATATAGTGTACTGACTGCTGACATCCAGCGCTTCTTTAAATTGGAAATATCTAAAACCGAGTAAGCCGCTAAAGTTCATGTCACCAATCAAAAAATCTCTACCCCTTACATTCAATTCACCACCTGCAATATAGGTGCTAGCATTCGCAAAAACTGAAGAATCCACTTGGCGAGAAAGCACAATTGCATAATCTTCAGTTGTTAAAGTTGGTGAATCTCCGACGACCACGGCTGGTATTACAAAATTCAAAGTGTTTTGAAAACCAGTCTGAAGTAGTATTGGAAAATCATTGAGCCCTGTCACACTTGACAAATAATAACTGTTCTTAGGTACCAGGATGAAATTCCCATTAACCGATAACCCAGAATCCTGCTCTAAATAATATCCAGCAGAGAGCCTCATACCCGATTGCATGCCATAATCAATAACACCATTCTGGGATAATTGCGCTTGCGATTGCAACAACAAACTCGAATTATTGGACACACTAACATTTGAACTCACCACGCCATTTTGATTAAAAGTAATTGTCGTTGGCGAGGTTTGTAGCAAACCTTCGGGGACATTAAATACAATTGGATTCACTGTCGTATTATTCAACTTCCATGCAAGGTATTCGCCCCCTAAGAAAAATCTTGGATATAAAGGCGCAGCCCCTTCTCGAGGAATTGCACCAATAGGTACTTTATCCACATCCACTTCCATTGCTGGTAATTCCAATTCCTTCTTTTCGTTGGTGCCCTGTTCTTTTTTGATTACCGCTGATCCAATCTGACCATATGGGCTAAGAGGCGATGGAACCTTACCACCATCCACAGGGGATTGCGCAACGATGGCAGACACCATGAGCAGCCAGGCACCTGATGCCAACAGCTTTTCTCGTTTCATTTTCTGCCACCCCTCCGACTTTATTACTTTTGGCTTTCACTTTTCCCGGCATCACAAGCCGGGTAAACTTTGCCATTTTTATGCATTATCCTGTATGCTCTATCGACCTTTTAAAACCAAACCTTCAAAATATATCGAACATTCCGACAATTCCGATTATTACATCGCGAAAATAGGAAGAACGGGAATCCTAGGCAAATCACTTTCCACTTGTTTCACTTTCTTTCTACGCTCGTCCTAGGAATCTGCATACAATATTAAAAAGGATTTATTCATGAAACGATTCATTGAACAGTTGCCCAAAGCTGAACTTCACCTTCATATTGAAGGAACGCTTGAACCAGACTTCTTACTCGAAAAAGCAAAAAAACATCGCATCCAGCTTCCGTTTCATTCCATCGCAGAAATCCAACACGCCTACAATTTCTCCAACCTGCAATCCTTTTTAGACATTTACTACCAAGGCATGGCTGTTCTCAAAGATGAAGATGACTTTGCCGAACTTGCATGGCGTTACTTTCAAAAGGCCCATGCGCAGGGAGTGCTACATGCTGAAATATTCTTTGATCCCCAAGCACATATAGAACGAGGTATTACCATATCAACGGTGCTGGATGGTTTATGCAAAGCGGTAGAAAGGGCAAAGAAAGAACTACAATTAAGCGTCTTTCTCATCCCCTGTTTCTTACGGCATTTATCTGAAGATTCCGCCCTCGACACTTTTGCCCAATGTTTAAAGTTTAAACAAGTGATCACTGGGTTTGGGCTCGACTCTTCCGAGGTTGGGAACCCCCCTTCCAAATTTCAAAAAGTATTCACCCAGGCGAAGCAGCAAGGGTTCCGCATCACCGCACATGCAGGCGAAGAAGGCCCACCTTCATTCATTGAAGATTCTCTGGACTTATTGCAGGCAGAGCGGATCGACCATGGCGTTCGTTGTTTGGAAGACGAGAAACTAATAAAGAGGTTGGTGCGAGAAAAAATCCCGCTTACTGTTTGCCCTCTTTCAAACCTAAAATTAAAAGTAGTGAACCACCTTCAAGAGCATCCTTTAAAGAGAATGCTCGATTGTGGAATTATCGCAAGTATTAATTCTGATGATCCCGCTTATTTCGGCGGCTACATTGCGGATAACTTTGATGCCTGCGCTACCGCATTAAACCTTACCAATAAAGATTCTGCTCTTGCAGCAAAGAATTCCTTTATTGGTTCTTTTCTAGATGCGAATACAAAGGCTGCATATCTGGCAAAACTGAAATCGTACTGCGATAACAATGAAGTGGAACTGGGTTAACCAGCTTAGAATTTTGAATTGATAAGGGCATTTGCCTTGCGATACAATTCTTCAAAGTCTGCCTGCAGTTTTTTTCTTCCTACAAACAATGGCCTTGCGAAATCTACCATTTGCAACACATCAGGCGCTGCTTGCTCTTTAAGTGCGATTTCGGCTATTTGAAACAGCAGGCTCAATCGTTTCTCAATTTCTTCAGGCTCCAAAGCCTGGGGCAGCTCCCTTAAAGCACTCCAAGCAGGCAACCATTTCTGATTTTCTATCCCGCATAGCACTAACAATTCCCTCACAGGCGCTAGCTCAATTTTAGGGTTCATGGTTGCAGGCTGCATTTTTCCCAGAAGCTCTACCAAGAAATTAACCCTGCGAAGCGGAGCTTCCTTTCGGACAATGTTGTTCCATTCATTGATAAGCTTTAGATCTTTACTTTTGGATAAGACCTCAAGAAATGCCTGCCAGGACTTTTCCTGAATTCGTGGATCACCCTCAGCAATCGCCGCTTTCCACAAAGTTGCAAGATGATTTACAGTTCCAAAATCGCCTAAAAGCGTAGCACTTCTCGCCCTTACCCCCGCATCCGGATCCTTCAAAAGAATTACTTCCATTCGCGATTGCAATCTTAGCTTGTCATCGTCCTTAATGAACTTTGCCTGATTCACAGCGCGGGATACCGCACCAAGTATTCCGAGCCTGACCCCGATGTCGGAATCTTCCAGACCTGCCAACAACTCCTCTAACACTGATATATCTGCTATTCTTTCCAATGCTTGCGCTGCAGTTTTTCTTACCGCATCCGCCTTATGCTTCAGTAATCCTGCAAGCAATGGAACAGCGGCAGGAACCCCTAAGGATCCAAGATCTTCAGCGGCTTCAACAACAACTTCCAATGCAGGATCACCCAAAGCATTTTGCAATGCAGGAAGCACAAGAATCATTCGTGCCGCACCATCATTGCCCTTAGCTTGCATTGCAAGCGATCTTGCTGCAGCAGCTCGAACAGCAATTTGATCTGATTGAATAATAAGAAGTAAACGATCAAGGCAGGCTTTATCATTCCATCGGCCCAAGCCAAGCACTGCTTGCCTGCGCACCTCATCCACAGGATCTCTGCTGAAACTAAGTAACATTTCGCCTGCTGGCTTGCGATAAGATTCTTCACTAAGCGCCTCCGCTAGCCAACCTGCAAGTAATAAGCGAACTGCAGGGTCTTCATGATCTAATAAGCCCTGAAAGAAAGGAATTTTTTCCGTGGGCCCAAGCCGAGAATAAAGCTGCTGGTAAAGTGTACGGTTTCGATTTCGCGAAGAATCAAGCTCACCCTCAAGCCTAGTTAATTTAGCATTACGCTGCGCAAGCCGTTCTTCAAGCCAAGCTTCAGAAGATAGATTTTTTCGTTCATCAAACCAAAGTTGCCAAGTAACACTATCGCGGCCCAGATCTTCCCCGATCAAATCTGCGAGGGCTTGCCTGCTTCCCAGCCTGACACTTTCTTTAGGATCGGTAAAAAGTTTTAGCAAAGTTTCAGCAGCACTTTTCTTTCCTGTTTTCCCCAGCGCTATCATTGCTTGCTGCCTAATGCTTTCTGCAAGGCTAGGATTTTCAGCAATTTGTTTTAACTTGAATGCACCCCTACCATCAACACTTGCGCCCAAGGCTTCAGCAGCGGATTGGCGTACTGCGGGCAAGTCAATCGAAAGTGCATCAATCAATTCCTCAGAAAAACGGCCATCTCTACGCAGTTTGATTGCTCCAGCAAAGGCGGTAAAAACTTCTACATTACGCGGATCGCGCAGATATTGTTTAACGGTCTCGGTCGCGAGAGGTGTTTGTTGTTGCAAAATCAAATAAGCAGCTTGTGCCTGTAACTGGGGCTGTTTTTTATCAGCAAGAAGTTCTCGCAGGCGTGCAATATCGGAGGCAGGTTGTTGAACCTGTCCTGTCAATAAAAGCAGTGCTAAAATCCAGCCTGAAATCATCAATTAATCCATTAAATAGAAAGTGCCCAAGGGGCGGGACCATAACCAGTTGTGAAAATCGAGTCAACCTCGATTCAATTGATGTTGGTATCGCCTATTTTTAATGATTCGAGTATGTTTTCAAAGGCATGATTGGAGTGCTTTTTTGCCCAGCTAAGGAAGGCTTGATGTTAAAGGTATTTAAAAATCCAGCAATTCAAATCGCCTGCCTTTTAGTGGCTTGGGCCTTGGTCTGCCTACCCAATTTAGGCATTTCCAGCCTTTGGGATATTGATGAAGGTAACAATGCGGAAGCTGCATACGAAATGATGGAATCGGGAAACTGGATTGTTCCCACTTATAATTATAATCTTCGTGTTGATAAACCCGCATTGCTTTACTGGCTTCAGATCGCATCCTATAACACTTTTGGTGTGAACGAATTTGCAGCCCGGTTTCCTTCCGCTCTGGGGGGCCTATTTTCCCTATTTGCAACCTACGCTCTCGCAACAATCATGTTCGGGGCGAGCACGGGCTTCTTTGCAGGACTGATATTATTAGCAATGCCCGCTTGGGCGGGATCTGCCCATTTTGCCAACCCTGATTCTCTTCTAAACGCCTGTGTTGCATGGTCCTTCTTTGTTTTTTTCAAGGGTTATCAAAACAACAATTCTACTTGGCTGCTTTGGGGCGGAATCATCACAGGCATTGGAATGCTCGCCAAGGGGCCCATCGCTCTTGCACTTCCATTGTTGATCATTCTTTTGTTTTTACTCTGGGAAAGGCAACCCCAGCGCCTGCTTTCCATTCATTTGCTGGGCGCGCTTTTTTTATTCTTCCTAGTTGCAGGCCCTTGGTATATCTGGGTAGGCGTAGAAACAAAATTCCAATGGCACAGAGGCTTTTTCTTCACGCATAATCTGGGCAGGTTCAGCACTGCGATGGAAAACCATTCAGGCCCATGGTTTTATTATTTGCTCGTCATCGCAATTGGCTCTGCGCCTTGGTCCGCATTCATTGGCATGACTTTCTTGAACGCTAAAAAAGAACTTTTTAACACCGAACCTTCAAACAGCACTTTCAACGACCGCAGTGCAGTTCGCTTGCTTGCAACTTGGATTGCTGTTGTGCTTGTTTTTTTCTCGATCTCGAGCACCAAGCTTCCTAATTACATTCTGCCGCTCTACCCAGCCATTGCAATTCTCACTTCAAGAGCAATGCTTGCTTGGAAAAATGAAACTCACGCCTACCCCAACTGGCTTCCTAAAACAGGAATGTTTATTTTGGTTTTCATTGGAATCATCACCAGTCTTGCAATGATTCTAGTTTCAACCCAGGCAGATATATCATGGATTAAAGGAAGAAAAATTCCAAGGCTTGAGCAAATGGCATTCATCGGATTTATTCCAATCATGTGTGGCACCTTCGCCTTGGTACTTGCTGCAAAGAAAAACCGCATTGCAACACTCGCAATTCTATGCCTAGGATCAATTGGTTTTACGGGGGCATTAGGCGCATGGAATGGTTCAAATCTCAATGAAATCAAAGCCCCAAAAATGCTTTCCCAATCCTTGCCTGAAGATCACCTTACCCGAGAAATTGTGATCGCAACCCACGATTGGTTTCAACCCAGCATTACTTTTTATTGCAAGCGCCAGATCAACACCTTAATTTCCGAAGAGGAAGTTAAGCAATTCCTCGAGCAACCAATACCTGCTTATATATTCATGCCCGAAAAGAAATGGGACTCAATCGTTCTAAAACACTCACTCCGGGCAAAAAAAATTGGCCAAGCCACCGACTTCTATCGCAATTGCAATGTCGTGCTCCTGACCAATCAATAAGCTTTTCTAATTTAAAACCTATTTGCTTTTAAAACTCCCGATCGACATTTGCTTATCCAATTCAACCTTAAATTCATAGATCATGGTGTTCTCCATGGGCGCTTTTACTTTTTAACTTCTTGGGCATTCATCCACAATGCAAACCAACCAACTACACCAAGTAAAAAAGCGCAAATATAAAAACTTTTCATCCATGGTCGCATCACGTACATTTTCAAAGCATCGAAAAGAAAACCAACCGATCCTATCTTCAATTCACATTACTTCACAACACGTATAACCAAATTAAAAACCATCTCTACAAGTAAGAAGATTCAAATTCGCATTTCTTCCAAAATTGTTGAGGTTCTTAATTATGTATGATTCATAAAATTGCAGCAAAATGACATAAAAAACTTAGCATCAGGGCAATACCTTCAATCTTGAGAATATTAACCTTCAAATTTCGAATGGTTTGGTACTGCCAAAGAATGGATTCATCCCGAAAAAACTACAACCACCCTTGAAATGTTACGAGAACATATCACGGGTGGTTGTAAAATAGGATGCAGGCTTTTCTTGCTAAAATTCGTTCACTAAATCTATGCAGCCTTATTCATCATGGCTTTATCAAGGTTATACGTATCCCGAATCAGATACGATGCTTTTCCCTGACTTTCAAAATAAGTGCGGGTCATCACCTCACCCAACAACCCCATGGATATCAATTGTATGCCCACCAAAACCAGCATCACACTTAAAAGTAACAATGGGTTTCCTGTCATATCCGTCTGGTTGTACAATTTCATTGCGATTGCTCCAAGAACACTCGCAAAGCCCAAACCAATTGCTAACAAACCGCCCGTTCCAAGAAAATGCATGGGCCTTGTCAGATAAGAATAAAGAAACTTCACGGTGATTAAATCCAAAACCACCCGCAAAGTTCTCGTCAAATTGTATTTGGTTTTTCCCGCAACCCGCGGATGATGCTTAACAGGAACCTGAGTCAACCTGCCCCCGCACATTTGCGCAAGCACCGGAATAAATCGGTGCATCTCGCCATATAAAGGCAATGCAACCGCCAAATCCCTTTTCATCACTCGTATCGTGCAGCCCATATCTTTTATCGAGCAACCCGTTACTTTTCGAATAATCCAGTTCGCAATAAAACTCGGAAACTTCCTAAGCCAAAAACCATCTTGTCTGTTGGCACGCTGACCAAGTGCAGCATCGCAATCCTCATTTATTTTTTCTAACAACATCGGAAGGTCTGAAGGATCATTTTGCAAATCGCCATCCATGGTGGCGATAAAATCCCCCCTCGACCAATCGATACCCGCTTGTAGCGCAGGGGTCTGGCCGTAGTTTCTTTTAAGCACAACAACCTTGGCGCGGGTGTCGCGTCGGGCTAGTTCTGCGAGAATCAGCGGCGATCGATCAATGCTGCCATCGTCTACATAGACAACTTCAAATTCGTTAACGCCCGATCCATTGGAACTGGCACAGTATGGTTCCAACGCAGAAGCAATTTTATCATGCAAAGCAAGAATATTATCCTGCTCGTCTTTGATCGGTATTATTACGGATAGCAGAGCCATCGTGCGATTCCTCCAATTCGGTTGACCCGGATATTTCGCCTTCCAACTGAACATCTTTCATGTCCGAGCTTGATGCGCTTCCCCGTGAACCCAGGTAAAAAAAGATTCCTATCATTCCTACTGCTACATAAACAGAAAAACATAGTACAGATAATGCAACTGCGGATGCAGGTGCGATTGCCAATGGCGTCAACATTAAAACTGTCGCCCCTTCCCTCAATCCCATTCCACCCAAACTTATAGGCAACATGGTCATGAGCGTAACCAAAGGCACCATCACAAAATAAAAGGGCAACGGTATGGGCAGATCCATCCCCAATCCTATCAGCATCATGATTGAAACACTTGAAAGTTGAACCCATACAGACATCGCTGTGGTTAAAACCAAAACCTTCCCATTCCCAAAACAAAGCTTTGCACTTTTCAACACAACAAGTAACTTTGGAAACCGAACTGAAAATTTTGCAATCAAGGGCAGCATTGCCAACGATCCAATAGCACCCAACCCTACCGACATCACCGAACCTTTAACCCACACGGGTAATTCCACAGGACTAAAAATTGTTGCTATAACTGCAATGGCCACCAATACCAAAACACCGCTAAATCGGTCTGCAAAAACGGTCAAAACAGCCTTGCTTCTTCGATTTTCTACCAAATCATCTTTCATCTTGTAAGCAAGATACCAAGCACGAACCACATCGCCACCCACCGAAGTAGGCAAGGCAAGGTTAAAAAACATCCCAATGAAAAAGAACTTCATGTATTCATAAAATGTTCCGCCAAAACCAACTGCGGTAGCGAGGACTTTCCAACGCTGGCAACTCAACACCTGCGTGAAAAAAAGAAGCAGAAAAGCAGCGACCCAATAAGTGGGGCGTAGTGTTGCAAACGAATCCATAATCTGGCCCAGATTGACCCTCGTCAGAATCAATCCTACCAGCAACAAAGTTCCCACTACTCGTACCAGCACTTTCATTGCACAATCACCTTTGCTTCAAGGATCTCTGAACCTGCTTGATGAAACGCTGCATGCTGCGGATCGTTCATGTCCAACCTTAATAAGCAACTGCCACCTTCCATCAAAGGTGGTATCACCACCGAAATATCTATACTCTCGCCTGGCTTTACCACTGCTTGAAAATTACCTGCAAACCCACTCGCAAGTACCTTGCGATCATCCGTCAGCAACAACCATTTTACTTTAATTCCCGCATTGGTTCCCGGCTTCATTACCCATTCCCTAATCGATGTATTTTGCGCCCGAACCCTCAACAATTTACTCCTGCCTTTTTCTAAATGCAAAATCTCGCCATCACCTTCAATTAAATGCAGATCTGCAACACAATCCCCAGGCACATAATACTTTTTCACCCATTCCCTGAATCGATCATTCGTATGACCAACCTCATTCTTTGCAAGCCATTCTTTGTACAAAACAAAGAACTCATCAATATGTGCTGTCCGACCTATATTGAGGTGCCCATAATAAGGACTCAATTGCCTTAAAGCCTCATCGATGCCAATATCTGTTTGCAATAACTCTGACATCACCACCGCCATCCCTGTTCTATCAATGCCCTTATGGCAATGAAACAACATTGGTTTTTCACTTTGATCAATCACATCCACCAATTGATTGATGGTTTTAGTGGAAGGCAGTCTACCTGCGGAAAAGCTCAGATCTTCTTGCGATATATTACAATTATTAATCGCTTGAACCTGATCCATATACCAAGGCACCGTATCGCAACAACCTCGAAGGTTAACTACGGTTTTGATGTTATTTTTCTTAATGACAGATTCCAACCTTGTAGCTCCAAGCTGGGAGCAACGATAAAATTTTCCGGGCACGACTTCGTAGAAGTTCCCGCCTAGAAAAATATAAATGCATTTAAGAGATAGCAATAATATTAGTAATATTGCAAGTAACCGAAAGCCCAATAACCATCCTGCTTTTTTAGGCTTGCTTGCCTCTTCGAACAAATTACTTTCCGGCTTCAACGGCATCGCACTTCCTTGTGCCCATGATTCTTCCTAACCAAACGGGGATTGTGCCAAATCTAAATCTTTTCTGCCAGACCGGTTAAGGAAGGGCCTTGCCCCAAATTGCCTCGCCGACTCCTCTTCCCTCGGTGCCCCAAACTTTGATATAAGCAACTGATTCATCGACATTTCGGGAGATTTTCTGCATGGCAGTAACAGCAAGGACTGATCAAAACCTATGGGGCAGACCAAAAAAGCTGCTACTAGGGTTTTGCATCGGATTTGTTTTACTGGGAATTACCTTACGATTGCTGCGACTAGGCCTGAATTTCCCACTGTGGGGCGATGAGGCTTTTGTTGCATTAAATTTCTTTGACTCTGATTTCGCCAGCCTTACCAAACCCCTTAGGCATTATCAAATCGCCCCTCTTGGGTTTTTATGGCTCGAAAAAACTGCTGTCCTACTTTTCGGCACCAGCGAATTCACCCTCCGCATCGCCCCCTGTATCGCTGGCATTTTTGCATTCCTTATTTCCTTTAAAGCCGCCCAAAATATAACTCCACCTAAAACAGCTTTGCTTACCTTGGCTATTATGGCTGTTTCTTATTACCCCATCAGGCACTCATGCGAAGTAAAACCCTACGCCTTTGATTTCTTAGCCGCATCAATTTTCCTCTGGCTTGGCTCCAACGCCCTTAAAAATAATGCAACCTCTCGACCCATTTTCCTTCTCGCAACCCTTTCCCCCATTCTCCTGTTCACCTCCTTCCCTGCTGCTTTTTCCGCAGGGGCCGTTTGCATCGCACTAGTGTTCCACATCCTTCAACAAAAAAAACACGCACTCATCACACCATGCATTTTTCTAATTTGCTCCGTTCTTGCTTCTTTTCTTGCCCATTACGCAATCATTGGCACCAACCAATTCCACAACGAACTTGCAAAACATCAAGCCTATTGGGATTCTACTTTCCCTCCTTCCAACCCTTTCCAATTACCCTACTGGCTCTTAAAAACTCATGCAGGAAACCTAAGTGCGTATCCCATTGGGGGCAAAGATGGCGCGAGCTCTCTGACTCTCCTATTTTTTCTCTTGGGCGTTTTTAAACTCCTTCGCAATTCCAAATTTTCAATCCTCATCCTTTTGCTAGCGCCCTTTGCCTTCAACCTTATTGCTTCTTTCATGGGCCGCTACCCTTATGGTGGAAGTGCCCGAGTCGCACAGCACTTGGTTCCTTCAATCTGCATTTTATCTGCGCTGGGGATTAGCAGCATTTTACGATTGCACCTACTTGCAAATATCCGCTTCAAGGCCTACCTTGGCATACTTTGTTGTTTGATTATTTTGGCTTTCTTTCAAGCAGGAAGGGATGTTAAAAAACCTTACAAATCATCGGGAGACCTTGAAGCCCGAGCCTTGATTCAAGAATTATGCTCTTCTTTGCAACCAGACGAATCAATCTTGATCACCCAAGAAAAAGATCTGATCGATCCAACTTTAGAATGGTACTTGCGTATTCAAAAAAATAAAATTCTTTGGACTACCGAAGAAATGCTGCTAACGTTGGTAACTCAAAAAAAGCAAATTCTTTGGCTTTGGTTACCTAATCGCCCACCGGGTGGCGATACTCCACCTGCCATTGATATTCCGGTTTTTAATGGTGTTCAAACCATAATAAAAAAAGAGTTCTCGTTCGCTTTGGGCAGAGATAATTTAGTCAAACCACAAATGGTGCTGGTTCAGCTAAAACCTGATTAAGCAATCTTACTAATTGCAATACTTGTACTTTCATAACTAAGGTTTCAACGCAATTGGCTTTGAAGAATCTTTGGTTATAAGCGTAGCTTTTAAAAGGTTTTCCGCCCTTTCAGGGTTGCGCTCTAAATACCATGGCAATGCTCCAAAAAACATCTGCATCTGACCCACCGTTTTTTCACCCATCCCCACCATCGATGAACCAAACGCCTTCGATATTATTGCTGCAGCCTTGCTTTCCGTTTTTGCATAAATCGTCATTTGATGCTTTACGCTTTTATTGATTACGCTTTCCTGATATTGCAATACAATCACCGCCTGTACCGGAATCGCAGGCAAAAGCGCAGTGGGTTTGCCCATCCCATGGGCGTACCAAACCTTCAAACCATCTTTGTCCGTGATCAAATGAAATTGAATGTTGTTCCCAGAGGATTCACGCGAATAAAAGGTGTTCGCATTTTCCTTCTCGATACTCGAACACTTCGCACCCAACATTTTCCACATCGTCACCGCATGGTGTGGGTTTTCTAAAAGCCACTCATAAGTTGTTGGATCACAGTTGAAAGCCTCCGCAGGGCCCTTGGCAGACAAAGTAGGATCTGTTACCACTGACCGAACTTTTTCCTGCCATGCCTCCGGAATTACTTTCCCTTTTAACAATTCTAACTGCGCAAAAGATTTCAACTCTTGCGAGGAACCCGACCATGTACCGGTAGGTTTATACTCTCGATCTAATTCTCCTGCTTGTGCATTTTGAATTCTCGAGATCACAACCAATATCAGAAGCATCAGATTAATTCTTTGCAAGCGGCGCATCGAAACTCTCCAGCCTTCCCATTTTAATAGTCACATACATCCAACCCTTATTTCATCGTTATCCCCAAGTGCCAGCTTTAATGATTTTACCGGTTTTTCCATTCCAACTCCTAGGGTTGCCTTTTTCAACCCCCAATGTTTATATTGCCTTCGTACTTTTACTTTTGCTTCAAAGGCTAAATCCCATGCTAAAAACCGCTCGTTTTGTTATCACACTAGCTTTGGTGGTTTGCTTGCCGGCCCTGATCGGCTTAGGTTGGTGGCAACGAGACTACCTAATGGGCTGGTACCTCACCGACCAATTAATTAAGGCTGAACCCGAATATAAATCCCACTATATCGATGCCCTTGCAAAGCTTGGCGAAAACGCCCAATACCCGCTTTTAGATCACCTAGAAACAGCGACAGATGCCAGCGCCCCCGACCTTACAAAAGCACTAGGCAAAATGTTCGAATCCTGGGGAGGCACCGCCTCACCCCTTTCCCAACAATGCTTTCATCATCTCGCCCGCAGGTTTACCTCTTTTTCTGCACCAGCTCAGGTACAAACCCTCGAGCTCCTCGCCTCCATTTCAACAAATTCCCCACCGCCTAATCCTTTGACCACCGATTTCCTCGAGGGCACCAAATTAATTCTCGGCTCCTTACCAGAAGCCAACAACCCTAGCGCACTCGTTCCAGCAATGAAAATTGTTTCACAACTCATTAAAGCTACCACCGACAAAGAATTGCACTCCCGCCTTGCAGGAATCATGGCCAAGGCTATTACCGATGCTCCAGAAAACATTAAAATCCAAGCGATTCATTTAGCCATCGCACCTGATGTGGGATTAACCGAATTGAGCGTTGCAGCACTACAAGACAAAAATGTCGAAGTTAGAAAAGTTGCAATCCTAGCTTGCGCAGCCGCACTTGAGAGCGTTTCCGTCGATTCCCTTCTGCCCTCTTTGCATGATTCTGATTCTGAAATTCGTGCGTACTGCGAATCCGCACTCATCGCACGAGGTCTGAAAAAAGAACACCTTCAACTTGGTAAACTCCTGACAGATCCAAGGCCTTCCAAAAGGCTCGAGGTTTTAGATTCCTTGATGGAAGACAGTGAATTAGATCAAAGCATGTGGCTTAGAAAATTAAGCCATGATTCCTCGCCCGCTGTACGCGTTGCTGCTCTAAGAATGATGAGCCTTCAGGAAACCACCGATCTCAACGACCGCATTGACCAGATGTCACGCAGCGACCCAAGCAAAACAGTCTCCGACCTTGCCACTTATTACTTAAAATCAAACAAATTCAAGCCTGTTAACTATGAGACTCTCGGTAACTCAGGCAATAAATGACTATTTTGACAAAACTTTAATATTTTTTATTAAATTTGTTGACGAACCCCCCTTGCCTGTTACTATGAGATTGGCGAGATATAGGCGGCAACAAGCAGTCACACCTCAGCGCGGTTGACAGCTTAGCACCTGAAATCGCTGCCAAAAAGTATCTCCAGGCATTGTTTATTACTATTTGTCTGGGTTTTTCTGCATCATTCCCTCGCTTTTTGCAGAAACCTAAGAATACTTGTGCAGTCGTTTCACTTGGACCAAAGGAAGGACAGACCTATGTTAGTCCTGTCCAGAAAAAAGAACGAAAGCATCGTCATCAACAACGACATCATCATTACGGTGGTGGAGATTCGCGGTGACAAGGTACGATTAGGGATAATCGCGCCCAAGGATGTTCCTGTTCATCGTCAGGAAATTTTTGATGCCATTCATGGCAAGGAAGAAACTCCCGAAAGCAAGCCTGTTGATACCGAAAACAGCCTGCCTAAGGTTTAATCTCCCCTTCCATATTTATCATGACAAATGCTCTAAAACTCTTCATTAAGTGGTTTTTGGTAGCTTCTTTTCAATTTTATACTTTTTTATCTTATCCATCAGGGTTTCTCGGTGAATTCCCAAAACCTTACTGGCTTGGGTTTGGTTCCATCCATTCCTTTCCAACGCTATTTTTATCGCCCAAGCTTCAACTTCTGCTAGTTTTATTGTCTTGGGTGCTTCACCACCAGTTGCATCGCTCGTCGGTATATCTATGTCTTCCGCTATCAATGTTTCAGATTCCGCCCTGTTCACACCCGATTCCAACACCGATTTCAACTGTCTGATATTCCCCGGCCAGTGATATTTTTTCAATTTTTCAAGAACTTCCGGGCTGGGCAAAAATCGCTTGCGATACTCCACTGAAAATCGCTTTAAAAAAAACTCCACCAACTCTGGGAGATCTTCCAATCGCTCTCTTAATGCAGGAACTTTTATCACGCAAGCATTCAACCGATAAAATAAATCCTCGCGAAATCTCCCTTCTTCTACCTCCTTTTGCAAGTCCCGGTTGGTTGCGGATATCACCCGAACATTCACATTTATTTCCTTACCTCGCAATGGGCGGATTTTTCCCGTCTCCAGCGTTCGCAACAATTTCGCCTGACAATCCAACGATAACTCGCCCACTTCATCCAAAAAAAGTATCCCATCATCTGCCTGCTGAAAATACCCTGTATTAGCCTTGTCTGCCCCTGTATATGCCCCTTTTTCATTCCCAAAAAGTTCTGCATCCGCAAGACTAGGCGATATCGTTGCGCAATTAACCGAAACCATCGGCTCCGCCTTCCTCAACCCTTTATTGTGCAACTCCAGGGCAACCAACTCTTTCCCGACGCCACTATCCCCAATGATCAAAACCGGGGCGTTTCGTATAGCAACCCGTTGTATTTCCTGCTTCATTTTCGCTATAAGGCGACTCGAACCAATTATTAATTCCTTGCCTTTTTCTTCTATCAATTTAAATCTGTTATTGTCAGCTTCCAAAGCCCTGCGCAGCCTCAGCACATGCAGGCTGTTTGCAAGGCAATCCACCAAAAATTCTGCGAATCGCACATCCTTAAATGTAAAAAACTTCCTGGAATTATACAAATGAACCGCACCCATAATATTTTCAACATCACTTCCAGGTGATTTGCATTTTACTAATAAACAAACTGCATCTTTCATTGATCGTAGACTATCTGCCTCGATTCCAGCTTGCTCTTGAAGAAGCCACACCGTTTTTTCCCTCGCCACCGCTTCATTGGTGAGGGTTTTACTTAACACCAAATCAAGGCTTGTATCTGCAGGAAGCACCTGCTTAAGCAAAAATTCCGTGGTATCTAGACTAAGAAAACCAACTTTTTCTGCATGAGTCCTTTTTAAAAGAATTCTAAGTGCCTTCTCAACCAAATCCCTCGGATTATTTTCCAGTACCGAATCCGCAACATACGAAAACAAAAGGCTTAACTCATCATGCAGAAATTGAGTAATGAAGGGATCCGACTTCGGCTCTTTTTCTTCTTCTTGCAACCCTATTTCAGGCAGAGTCTTACTGCTATCATCATTGACAATTGATGAGGTTTCAAAGCGAATTTGGGCACTTCCGATATTTATTTTACATTGATTTATAAGAGCAACATCTTCGCTTATTCTGCTGCCATTTAGCCTAGTGCCGTTATTTTTACTGTGGTTTTTTAAAAAGAATGTGCCTGATTCAAAATATACCTCCGCATGAAAGCGGGAGGCATGTTCATCGTGTATTATAAGGTCATTATCGGGATTACGGCCTATTTTAACAGACTGTTCCTGAGACAATAACACCGTTAATGGGGCACCAATACCTAATTCCAGGACCAGTCGGGCTGTCATGATCCACTCCACTAAAAAACTAATTATGTTACTAAATTAAGCTTATTTCCAGCATAAGGCAACAAAAAGCCATATTTAATCCTAAGTTGTTTGTAACACTAAGGTTGACCTCGATGGCCAACCCCGTTAAGATACCCCAATTAATCAAGGCCCCTTCGCCAAGTGGTAAGGCCGCGGATTGCAAATCCGCTATCCCCGGTTCGAATCCGGGAGGGGCCTCTTAAGACTCTCTCAGACTTCTTCGGACAAATCGTCCCAACCCATTGATCTATATAACCTTATGATGCAACAATGCATCTTCGTCCAAATTGGGTATTTGGACAAGATACCCCACCTCTCCCCACCTTCCCCGCATAGTCTGGGGTAAACTGGGGGTAAACAAGGGGTAAACAAAAAATCCGCAGTCCCCCGTTGTGCCTCCTACGGCACTAAGGAGCAATCATGGGATATCTCAAGAAGCAAGTCACCACTCATTGGGTTGATGCAACGGGCAAGCGCGTTCCTAAGGGGACCCCCAATGCAAAGAAAGAACAAACCAAATCGCCAAAGTGGTATGGGGTCTTCAATTCAAAAGGTAAAAAGCTCTCGTTCCCACTTCACCGGGATAAACGAGTTGCTGAAAAAATGCTCAAGGATCTGGAAGCCGCTCAATACAAAAGCGATCTGGGCCAAATCAGCCCCTTTGCAAAACACCTAAATCGACCCATCAGCGACCATCTTGAGATGTACATACTGTTTCTAGAAGAGAAAGACCGGGGCGAGCGATACCTAAAAGATTGCAAACGGCTGATCACCACCACACTCATCCACTTCAAATTATTAAAAACCGAAAACAACACCTGGCAATCAAAAATCACCTCATGCAAAACATTGCAAGATTTAATTAGCATCGATATCGAAGATTTTGACCTCTACCTTGCAAGGATGAAACTCAGTGGCAGGACAAAAAACGCCTACCGGGGCGCTATCTCTAGTTTCCTAACTTGGTTGGTAAGTAAGCGCAGGTTGGAAACCAACCCGTTCCTTCTGGTAACCAAATCCGATGAATCAAGAAAAACATTCGTTCGAAGATCGGAATCAGAACCTAACATCATAAAACTCTTGCAATCAGCCAAGGATCGGCCCCTGGCTAAATTCGAGGAAAAGTGCATGAAGAGAAAAACAGCTCTAGGTGGAAAAATTAATAACGAAGCAAAAAAGCGCCTTGAATTAAAAGGCTACGGTAGGGCCCTAGTCTACAAAATGGCTGTGCTCACCGGATTACGAGCAGCAGAACTTCATAAGCTTAAAGTTCATTTCCTCGAAACAGAAACAGATCAACCAAAAATATTCGCCCCCAAGACAATCACCAAAAACAAAAAAGATGCGGTATTCCATCTACGAAAAGAATTTGCAGAAGAACTTGCTTCTTGGGTGAAACAAACAGGTCGTAAGCCTACCGACCCACTATTTTCCGTACCCAGAAACTATCTACGAAACTTCAAGAAAGACTTGCTGTTCGCAGGCATACCATACTTAGATACCCAAGGAAGGAAATTTGATTTCCATGCGCTTCGAAAAACCTGCAATGTCCTTTTGGGCCGGGCAAAAATCAGCCCTGCCCTCAGGCAGAAGCACATGCGCCATAGCGATATTCGCCTTACCTTGGAAACTTACGACGATGCAGATGCTTACGATCAAACAATAATTGTAAGCGGCTTACCAGCATTTAGATTAAACAGTAGTGAGGATGCAAAATTGTGAGCGGCATTAAAAAATGATAGGATGTTGGCTAATCGCACTTTAAGGCCCTAGAGGACTTAAGGTTATTAAGAACCCATTAGCCAAAAATTATGATTTGATGCTGGTTAGCATAAC
>CAJCCR010000082.1 GCA_903960945.1 uncultured Planctomycetaceae bacterium | reverse complement strand
TTAAAGCCCCCGAAACCAAAGGGGCTAAGCCATGAGAAAAACCCTGCTGGTTTTAATTGCCCTCGTTCTCGGTTTCTATTTGCTGACGGGATTCACCCAGATCAGACCAGGTGAAAAGGGAGTTATCAGGCGCTTTGGTAAGCCGTTGCCCCAGCTTGCGGACCCAGGCCTTTTCATCGGTCTTCCTTATGGCATGGATCGCGTTGATCGTATCGCTGTTGATAAGGTGAATAATATTGCTGTTGGATTTTTTGAAGATGATGGAGGCAAACCTCTGCCCCCAGGCCAGATGCTTACAGGCGACAACAACCTCGTTAATGTTCAGGTTACCGTTTATTATAAAGTAGAGCCAAGCATGGAAGTTGATTTCGCAATCAATGCTCCCATCATTCCCGAATTTCTGAAACGCTATGTTGAATCTGAAACTGCAATGTGGATTGCAAGTAAAACCGTTGATGAGGCATTGCTTGCTGGCAAGATTTCGATGGGCCCTGCAATCCTTAATAAAACCGCACAGAGAATCCAAGGATGCAATCTTGGGGTCCAACTCTTGGACGTTCGTGTTTCTCTTGTTGCCCCGCCTGATGAAGTCAAACCTTCTTTTGATGCTGTTGCTAGGGCCCAAACTTCCGTAACTACAATGCTTAATAAGGCAGAGCAAGATACCGAAAGTAAACTAAGGCAGTCAGAATCCGATAAATTCAGGCTCGAACAAGAAACTCTGGCTATTACCAACAACATGATTCTACAAGCCAGTAAAGATGCAGAACGCTTTCTCGCCAGGCTACAGCAATACATTGAAGGCAGGAAAACCAATCCCGATTATCTCCTTCAAATCTGGCAGGATGAACGAAGTAAGATCTTTGCAAAACTTCGCGACCAGGGGAACTTGGGTTTGTTGGATCAATATTTAGGCGCGGGTGGTTTGGAAATTAATCTCATGCCCTTAGGGCAGAAAACCAAGCCTTGAGCTGTACACAGTAAGCTTTATTATTCGCTTTTATTCTTACTCTTCGCTTTCATCTCGGTGGTTATTTTCATCACTAAATCTCCTGCTTCTGAAAACTTCTCGTGCGCTTTTTCCACCTTGCTTTTGTCTTTTGTTTTTATCCCTTCCATTAAAAGGGTCTGAGCCATCACCTGAGTGTTCAAGTACACAACAAAATCAGGATACCAACCTGACCAACGGGTTGGAACCTTTTTAAAGCCACTAAACTTTGTCGCATAGTCTGACCAAACCGGGGTTATTTCTTTTTCCAAAAGTGTTGCAAATCCATCTTCTGTCAGTTGGGTTTTTCTCAGTTGGTTTTGCCCATTGGTAAACTTCTCGAGCAGGGATTCTTCTTCTTTCCCGAATCGTTCAAAGGTTTTAATTGCTATGAATTTATCTGCAGTCTCTTTTTGCAGCGTAAACCAACTCGCCCAACATAACCCAATCCCAGCAAACAACAGAATGCCGTGCTTGAGAATCGGGGTTTTTAAAACTGAGTTCTTTTGAATCGCCCCTGCAAGAAGACCAATTAGCAATCCTGCCAGCGCTCCACCCCCATGCGCAGCCTGATCCACACCCGCAAGAAAAAACACAAAGGCGATATTTAAAACGATGAAGTTTAATGCCCAAAATCGAAGCTGGGTCATAATTGCTGCAGACATCCCAGGGGGCTTGGCCAATAAATATCCCAGCAAGCTTCCGAATATCCCAAACAACGCCCCGGATGCTCCTGCACTTACTCCAAACTCGTTCCACCAAAGGCTGGCTTCACTGCCCCCTATTGCGCTTACAAGATAAAAAATCAGAAAGGTGATACTTCCAAATAGCCTTTCAAGAAAAGGCCCAACTTTCCAGAGCACAAACATATTCACACCAAGGTGAATTAATCCAATGTGCAAAAATGCGCTTGAAAGAAGCCGCCAAGCTTCGCCATCCATCGTTTTTGGACCCGCGTTGGCGCCCCACGCAAGAAGTTGTTCTGTGGTAGGTTGGAACAGATCAACCCCTGCATACAACATTGCTAGAAAAATAATGATGTTAATTGCAAACAAGGTGTAGCTTATGGGAGCCCAAGGTTGCTTTTGCGCTAGTAAGGATTGGAAGGATTCTATATCCCGGACTTCGTCTGGTTCCAATTCATTTTCAATTAAATAATCAGGGCTCAGATTGCAAGCCTTGCAGATTTGTATTGCAAGTGGTTTACTAATACCCTTGATCGCAAAGTTATATCCTTCTTCTTCCATCGATTGATCTATCAAGCCAACTTTCTCGGGTGGGTAAATCAATTCCGGATTATAGAGTGAAAATTGCAAAGACCCTTTGGGATCAAACGCAACATGGCAAATATTAGTGGTGGGCGTGATAATTCCCAGAGGGGAATGAAAGGTCAAAGTCCCTTTGGATATATGAAGCCGTAGGCTTTTCTTCCATTGAACCCATGATGATAATGCAATAAATAGCATCAGAATGCCAAAGACTATGTTTTTATGTTCCGAATCGGGCAGAGACCAAGCAACAGCGACAAGAATGGCGGAAGAAAATGCAAATGTAGAGAGGAAAGGCCAGATTTTTGGGCTTATTCGAAGGCTCATTCTCGAAGAGTTCAATTGCGGGTGGTTAGGTTCCAATGCCATGAAAAAAGCCCCAAGGGAAGATTGCGGTGGATCCGATCTCGATAAGTCCTTTAATTTACGATATAAGAAAACCTGTGGGAATCATTCCTGCAACCGTTAAGGAACCTTAGGCATGATGCAGATTCTTTTTCGTATACCTGTTTATACCAGCTTTACGCCTGAAGGTATTCCGGTTTATGGCTTTGGTATGATGCTTTTTATTGCCTTCATCGTATGCACCTGGCTTGCAGGAAAACGAGCGGTAGCAAAAGGTATTGATGCACAAATTGTGCACGATTTATCCGTCTGGATATTTGTTGCGGGCCTTTTAGGTGCTAGAACTCTTTTCCTTTACGAACAAAAACTTACCTTTACAGAATTTCTGATGAATTTCCCCCGCATCTGGGATGGTGGCATCATTCTCTATGGCTCGGTTTTGGGAGGCACTCTCGGATTTTTTGCTTATTGGTTCATGGTGCTTAGGCCAAAACGCATAGAGCCCCTTTTGGTTATCGATATCCTTGCACCCTCGGTTGCCTTGGGTATTGCGATTGGAAGAATTGGCTGCCTGATGAATGGCTGTTGTTTTGGTCAGATCGTGGAGCCCTCGCAACCAGCGATTGCGATTCATTTTCCGTTAGCTGCCCCAGCCCGCTATGATCTTGTTCGTGCTGGTTTGCAAACTGCAACGGGCTTTACCTTTTCAGAAAATCAAAAAGGGCAGGGGGCTGTCGTTGGCAAAGTTGAACCCGATTCCGCTGCGAAAAAACTTGGCATCTCCGAAGGTGATATCATCATTGAAGCGGAAGGCCAGATGGTTAAGAACCCATTCGATCTAGGGATGATTCTTAATAACGATTGGCCCAGAGGCAAGAAAACTCTGCAACTCAAAATCCAAGGCAAACAAGAATTGGTTTTGCAACCCCATGGCCTTGGCCTTCATCCTGCACAACTTTACGAAACCATGAGCATGGCTTTGCTTTTGTTTTTACTTCTTTCCTTCGAACCGTTTCAAACTAGGGTTGGACAGTTGACTGCTATTTTGATGATGTTCTATGCAATGCATAGGTTTCTTAATGAGTTGTTACGCAGCGACCCTAGGCCGGTTTCTTTAGAAAGCAATGTTAGTCTAATTTTATTCCTTGCGGGCGCTCTGCTTCTTGCCTATCTGCAATGGAAAGGCACCCGGGTCAGAAATACCGCCCCTGTGGTTGTTTGAATGTTAGCACCATTTCTAGGGTACATATCAGTTAGCAGCGACTAAAGTTTGTGGCTACTCAAAAAACCCATAAAAACATTTGCAGCATCCAAGTAAATGCTTTAACTTTTAATCCAAAATGTTTCTCTACCTTGGGGATGTTCTTTTATATATCGAGGTTTAAAATGATTCGATTATTTAGTTTTTGTTTTGTGGTATTTTTGGCTGGTTCTTTTAATCTGATTGGCCAAACAACAAATAAAGAAGCGGAAGATGCGTTGGCTAAAGGCCTTAAAGCCTATGAAAACAATAAGGTAGAAGCAGCCATAAAGCTTTATAACAAGGCGATTAAATTAGATCCGGATTTTGCGGAGGCCTATTATAATCGCGGCGAAGCGAATTCCTACCAAGAGAAGTATCCCGAAGCTCTGGCAGATTTTAACAAAGCCATAGAGCTGAACGCCAAGTACAGTATGGCTTACTATGGTCGGGGCAACGTGAATTCCCAATTAGAGCAGTATCCTGAAGCCATTAAGGATTTTACCAAGGCAATCAAGTTGGATTCTAAGAATGCGTTGTTCTACAACGATCGTGGTTTTGCATATTCGGCATTAAAGAAGCACGCTGAAGCCATAGAAGATTATACCAAGGCTATTGAGTTAGATGCAGACGATGCAAATGCCTATTACAACAATCGTGGCGATGCGTATTCAGCAATAAAGAAGTTTGCCGAAGCAGTGGAAGATTACACGAATGCAATAAAACTGGACCCCAAGGATTCGTCGGCGTATAGCAGTCGCGGAGATGTATATTCTGAGTTAAAAAAGTTGCCCGAAGCCCTGGCAGATTTCAATAAAGCTATCAAACTGGATCCGAAGGATGCCATGGGCTATGTTGGTCGGGGTGGTGTGTATTGGAAGCAGGCGATAGGATTTGAAAGTGTGGAAGACCTTGATAAAGCTAAAGCGAAAGCTTCTGAAGCTTTAGTCGATTTCAACAAGGCAATCAAGTTGGACCCTAAGTATTCCAAGGCATATGGTCGCCGTGGGGAAGTTTACCGAACCCAGCAAAAAGTCTCTGAAGCTTTGGCTGATTTCAATAAGGCTATTGAATTAGATCCTGAAAATCCGGATTTTTATATACTTCGCGGCGGAGTGAATGAGATTCAGGAAAAAGGACCCGAAGCGTTAGCGGATTACACCAAGGCGATTGAGTTGAGGCCTGATGATAAATCCTACCTTTCTCGGGGGATGGCGTATGACAGTTTAAAGAAGGTTCCTGAAGCCCTAGCGGATTACACCAAGGCAATTGAACTAGATCCTAACAATGTGGGTTATTACATCTTTCGTGGTAGAGCGAATTTCGCATTAAAGAAGTATCCCGAAGCTATAGCGGATTTCACCAAATCTATTGAAATAGATCCTAAAAGTGCGGGTGTTTACAATCTTCGGGGAATTGCGAATCACGAATTAAAGAAGTACCCCGAAGCTATAGCTGATTACACCAAAGTGATTGAACTAAACCCTAAAAATGCAGGTGTTTACAACCTTCGGGGCGCTGCGAATTACGCGTTAAAGAATTACGCCGAAGCCATTGCAGATTGCACCAAGGCGATTGAAATAGATCCTAAGAATGTGATTGCCTACGACAATCGCGGAAAAGCTTATAAGGCACTTGAAAAAAACAAAGAGGCTGAAGAGGATTTTGCCAAAGCTAAAGCTCTGGAAAAGTAACTTTACAATGTGATTAAAAGATAAGTCCTTTGTCTTTATGGCGCTTAGCATTTCCTAAATGTTTTGCGCCATACTTATTAAAAATACCATTATTTCTGACTGCTATTCGATTGCAATGCTGGCCCGAACCAGCAGGTAAGTTTCCAGACGCCGAGGCCCATTTAAGGCATCCTCCATTAGAGAATATTTCTTGACCTCGGCGGCCTGATCGGATTTTTATGCGATCCAATGCTCAAATTGTCTCGCCAAATTGAAGGTGCGTAATGCGCCAACACCGGGCAAAAAAATCATTTGCCCCAAATGTAAGGAAAGCTTTATTGTTGGCGAGCAAGAGGCTCTGCCTTCGAAGCCAGTCCCAAAAAACAGGCTCCATCTCCCATAGAAGATGAGGAGGAAGGACAGGAGGAAAGTCCCAAGCCCATAAAGAAAAAAAGAAGAAAAGGGGGTCGGGCTCTGGGTTGGCCACTTGTTTGAGTATTAAAAAAATTAAAAAGCGAAGGCCGTACCAAAATAAGAAATATAGGGTGGTAGATCTTTTACTAAACCAGCATTGTAACTTCCCCAAATGGCGATGGAGTCGGTTAAATAAATAATCGCTCCACCGCCTACAAGAATATTGTTGGATAAGTCTGGGTTAACTGCGCCGTCATAAAGTGCTTGGGTAAAAAAGGATAATCGATGGGTGATTTTTTTGGTCAGTGCGCCAGATACCTCTAATTCAAATCCATTCCCACCACGATCTAATCCAATATTGTTACTCTGAAAACCCACGCTTGTATCTAAAATCATATCCCATGGTAATTTCTTGCCAAATAAAAGGTTCAACGAAGGTTGTACCCCAGTATTCAGAAAGCTAGAACCAAAACTACTTTGAAGAAAGACTTCCAAACCGACCGAGGGTAAATAAAGAGCCTCGTTCTCATCCCAAAAGTGGAGTTTCATCCCAAAGACAATAGGCGAAAATCCCGTTCGATTCGAATCATCGAATTCAACCGTTAATGAATTTGAAAATAATTGCAACTCAACATTATCATTCAAACCATAACGAAGCAAAGTCGGAGAATTGTAAGTTTTCGGATCAGAACTGGATTTGCCTGCGATAAAAACAGGGTTGGATTCTAGATAAACCATTCCTTTGGGTAGAGTATAAGGATTGCTTGCAAAGACTTCGGAATCAGGCAAAGGTTTTCTGATGGAGGGTGTTGTGAAACTTTTGGTTGGCTCCGGAATAAGAAACTGAGAGAGATTGTAAAAAAAAGTTGCATCTTCAAAGGAACCTTTTTTTTTACTTTCTTTTTCTTTGAAAAATGATTCTTCCGCAACTAAATAAGTTGGCATCAATAAGCCCAAGGCAACACAGGTTAAGGTTGCTATAGTGTTGTGTATATTCATGTTTAGCTGCTGATTAGTTAACTTATTTGGGAAAGATTGCAAGCTTAGGTGATAACTTAAAAGTTTTAATTTTAAATTAATAATCGTGTTTGAAACGTTCTTGTTTGCGGAGAACTCTCAGTTTAACATTTGGGTTTTCCTTTAACGCTTATCGTAGTCCATTTAACCTTGGGTCAGTAAGAATTGATTGCATGGTTAAGTTGATTTTTTTGAAATGGATTATTCCCGGGTAGTTGAGAAATCAAAAAATATAGGCGGCTAAGGGTAGGCTATTTTGGGTGCAAAAGCGAAGTGCATCGCCAAGAGAAAGTGTTGTAATTATTTCTAACTGCTATTCGATTGCAATGCTGGCCCGAACCAGCGGTATAGTTTCCAGACGCCTAGGCCCATTTACTGCTTCCTCCTTAAAAGAATATTTCTTGACCTAGGCGTCCTGAACCTTTGTAATATATCTAGCCCTTCGTTATTTGCTTTCCCCCAATCGGACTTGCTGTGTCGGAGATTTTATGTCGAGTGATGGAACCGAATCGGAATTTTTTGCGATCCAATGCTCAAATTGTCTCGCCAAATTGAAGGTGCGTAATGCGCCAACACCGGGCAAAAAAATCATCTGCCCCAAATGCAAGGAAAGCTTTATTGTCGGTGAGCAAGAGGCTCTGCCTTCGAAGCCCGCCCCAAAAAAACAGGCTCCACCTCCCATAGAAGATGAGGAGGAAGAACTGGAAGAAACTCCCAAGCCCAAAAAGAAAAAGAAGAAGCAAGGTAGTTCGGGCTCAGGGTTGGCCATTGGGCTTTCAGTGGGTGGACTTATTCTTCTTGGAGCTCTGGGCTATGGCGTCTATTTTCTCATCTCTAACGGTTTTCTCGGGAGTATCCTAGGAAGCAAGCATGAGAGTATAATTAAAAGTCTTATAAGCAATCTGGAAGAGATGGCATCGGTTTTGGAATCCGTTAAAGATGAAAGTTCAGCTCAAGCTGCTGCGCCAAGAATTGTAACTATCTCTGGCAAACTCTCGGAACAGCAAAAAGCTATGAAAGAAATGAAGGTTGCCAAGGTGGAAGACGAGCGCTTGAAGAAGAAGTACGAGGAAAAGTTGAGAGCTGCGACTGTCCGATTAGGCACTGCGGGCTTCAACGCTGGCGTTAAAGGTGGCAGGGATCCTACTTTCCGTGACGCCATCAGAAAAATGCAACAACTGCGCTATTAGTTCCACCGGTAAGCAAACCCTTCGCACTGCCTTAAAACATAAAAGAGTGACGAAGGCCGAGGTGCTAGAAGTATTATCTTGATAGGGCTTTTTTCTTGGCTGGCGCGAACCAGCGGTATAGTTTCCAGACGCCGAGCCCCAAAGCTACACCAAGTAAATCGATAGCAACATCAGAAAGGGAACCGGTGCGTTCCTTGACCCATTGCTGCAGAAATTCGGTAGCGCAAGCATGCATGATTAAAATAATAAAGCAGAAAAGTTTGAAAGAGGGTGAACTAGGTAGTAGGGAGGCAAAGAGCGCTAACAGGGCGTAAACCCCAAGATGCAGCCCCTTTGCAGTAATCCAGCCAAGGGATGGGCTGATAAGGTGGTGTTGCAATTGGATGGGTTCCGGGCGAAGTAGGCCTATAGTCCATAAAACCAAAAGTAGCCACCAGCAAGCCCACCAGAATAAAATCGTCTGTTTTGACAAAGAAAAAGGCCTCATTTGGGGTTCATATCAAAGTCTGGGAAGTTCCATGAGTTCGGATTATACCGTGTGATAATAGGGGTCGAAGAATATTTAAGGTATGTATTTCTAGCAAATTCTAACTAGAATAGAACTATAACCTTTTTTTCAGGAGATTCCCTTGGCTTTTCCATCGGTTGCAATCGTGGGCAGGCCCAATGTAGGCAAGTCATCCTTTTTCAATTGGCTTGCGGGCAAACGCATATCTATAGTCGATCCGACAGCAGGGGTTACCCGTGATCGTATCAAATGCTTGATCGAGGCGGATGAACGCTATTTTGAACTGGTCGACACGGGTGGCATGGGCAACCACGATGTCGATAACCTCACCAATTATATCGAAGGGCAGATTGCGGAAGCTCTTAAGCAAGCGTGCATAATTCTGTTTTTAGTGGATGTACGGAGTGGATTGTTGCATGCCGACATGAAGGTGGCTGCAACCTTAAGAACTTATGGCAAGCCGGTTTTGCTGTTGGTTAACAAATGTGATCACGAAGGCCTGGATATGCAGGCGAATGATTTCTTTCAGCTCGGTTTTTCCGAGATGATCTGCGTTAGTGCGATGCAGAAAAGGCATAAAGAAGAAGTTTTAAGATGGATATTAAGGTTATTGCCCAAGGGCGGAGATACCTTTGCGCCTCCAGAGCATGAACCGCTGAAGATAGCAATTGTTGGGCGAAGAAATACGGGTAAAAGTACTTTTATAAATGCGCTTGCGCAGGAAGACCGGGTTATCGCCAGCGAAGTTGCAGGCACCACCCGCGATAGTGTGGATGTTCGGTTCGAGCGCGATAATCAAACATTCATTGCAATTGATACTGCGGGTGTGCGCAAGAAGAGATCGATCAAGGGCGATATCGAGTTTTATTCGATTGCCCGTGCAGAGCGTTCGATTCGTAGGGCGGATGTGGTGTTATTGTTCATGGATCCGCAATTTAAAATCAGTAGGGTTGATAAGCAGCTTGCAGAATACATTCTGATGTATCATAAGCCTGCGGTTTTTGTGATCAATAAGTGGGATCTGGTGATCGAGAAGGGAATCGAGACGGGAAAGATGGCGGAGTATGTGCGAAAAACATTCCCTAGTTTAGATTTTGTTCCCATTGCATTTGTTACCGCAAAGACTGGTAAGAATGTTTACCCTGTTTTAAATTTGGCGCAAACTCTATTTAAACAAGCGTGCCAGCGGGTTAGCACTGCAGATATTACAAACGTTGTGGTTCAAGCATTTCAAGATATTCCCCCGCCTATCAGGCAGAATCGTACACCTAGAATATTTTTTGCAAGTCAGGTAGATGCGAACCCGCCTACGGTGGTGTTGTTTACCAATAAGTCGGATCTTTTTGATCCACCCTACCTGCGTTATTTGCTGAAGAATATCCGAGATAAATTAGCATTTAACGATGTGCCAATTCGTTTGGTGATGCGAGGAAAAGAATCCCGCTTGGGGCCAGGCGACAAGTTTGAGGATGATGTTGTAGTAGAAGAAGAATACGCAATCGAGCCTGTGAAAAAAGCAAGGTTCTCAAAATCAGCTTATGAGAATCAAGGCTTGGATGATGTATCGGAAGACGTAGGTGAAGATGTAGGTGAAGATGTAGGGGAAGAAGTAGGGGAAGAAGTAGTTGAAACGAGTACGCCGCCCAAGATGGCTGGGCGTAAAGGTCCTCCTCCGAAAATAGGTGGGCCCAAAAAAGGCGTTATTAAAAAGGCCCCGCCTGAGAAAGAAACAAAAGCAAAGGCTCCTCCTAAAAAGAAGAAGCCCGATAATAAATCTACTAAAGGCAGGCTTTGGAAGAAAGATTAGCCTTACTTATCCTGCAACTTGGATAAAGCAAGCGATGCTGCTTTGCGTACATCGCCATCGGGATCTTGAAGCAAATCTCGGAGTTTTGGCAATGCTTGTGCGCTGGAAGTAGAGCCAATTTCAACCAAGGTTCTTATTGCAGTCCAGCGAACAAACCGATCGGAATCGTCCAGAGCTTTAATAATATTGCTGGTAAATGCAGCGCCTTCGGGCCCTAGAAGCTCGAATGTTTCCAGTGCAGTTCTTCGTACTCTGAAATTAGAATCGGATACTGATTTAGATAACTCTTCGATGATTTCCTTCATGGTTACAGGAAATGCGGGCGCATCTTTGATATCGTAGGCAGCAGTTTGGCTCTTCCATGCTTTGCGTGCCATCGCAAGCTCTTCCATTGCACGATGGATTGAAAGGCGAGTTTCCAAATCTGTATCTCTTATCATCAGCAACAAAGCGGGCCTTGTTTTTTCAAGCACAACCGCAAGATCATAAGCTGCTTTTCGATCCATGACAAACGTTGGCAATCCTGGATCGCTGGAGCCTAGAACTGTTTTCCCGAGGGGGTCTGCAATCATCGAGGTAAGAACATAGCCACTGATACGGGCATGGTTGGCAGCGCGTTTACGCACTTCGGGTTCGGTATCTTGTAATGCGGATTGCACCAAAGGCAGGGTGCTGACACATAAAATTGCCTGGGTTCTTCTACGGGCGTTATTGCCTTGATCTTTAGATTCTTCTGCGGGCCCACTGGCTTCGACCCAATAGGAAATGCCATCGAGTGCGGCTCTGCGAATACGCATTTCTTTTTCGCTAAGAAGGGCGGAGAACAACTGCAACCCTTGTGCGGTTTCAGGGTTCAACATGCCATAAACACGAATTCTTGCAACTCGTTCAGCCACGGTTCCTTTAAGAGAATCCTTGGCAAAAACTGCAGCAGCAGCTTTGGAAAAGGGTCGGTAGTTGCCGCCCAGGCGTTCTTCTTTGGCAATGGTAAGAACGAGCTCTAACAGGGATTCTGTTTCCTCGGGTGGCGCAGTGGTTAGGATGGTGTCGAGTTTGGTTTGGAATCGTGATACGAGAAGATTTTTGGCCTCGCGGTCAGCTTTTGCGGGGGAACCATCGGAGTGGAACTCGCGCCAATCTGCTAGGCAGGCAGCCCGCCAAATATCTGCGGGATACTGGATTTTAACGCTGGCATCTGCAATAGCTTTATCGCGATATCCTGAGATGTCGTGAGGAAGTTGCAATGCTTTGCTCAAAACTTCGATCGGGTCGCTGGAATCCAAGATCGCTGCATTTACTACCGTGGGCGAAAACTGTAATAGCATCGCGGTGGGCAACCCCACCAAGGCACAACTTAAAATCGAATCAAAGACAAATGGTTTTAATCTCATGGCACAACTTCTCCGGGAAACAATATTGGTCTTAAGAGAAGCCGATACCCCAAACAAAGAAATCGTGAAAGATCAACTTTAAGCAAAGAAGGCGAATCTGGGGCGTTTGGGTTAGTTCCAGCCCCCTGTAATGGGTAAAACCTGGCCTGTAATGTAAGAAGCTTCTTCAGAGGCCAGAAATAAAATAGCGTTTGCGACTTCTTCTGGGTGTCCAAAGCGTTTTAAGGGGATTTGTTTTTTGTATTCTTGCAAAACTTCTTCACGCACACCTGTTAACATCAATGTTTCGATCATTCCGGGGGCAACCGCATTCACGGTGATATTTCGTGATGCTAGTTCTTTGGAAAGCACTTTGGTGAGGGCAATAACGCCTGCCTTGGCAGAGGAATAATTGGCCTGCCCGGGAAACCCAACGATTCCCGATATGGATGCAATGTTAACAATCCGGCCTTTTTCTGCGAGGATTTGCGCTGCGTACTTGCAGCAGAAAAATACACCATCGAGATTGGTTCTCATGACGGTATACCAATCTTCGGAGGTCATTTTTCGGATGGTTTTGTCGCGTAAAACTCCTGCGTTATTGATCAGCACATCTAATTTTCCGTGCTTCTTGCCTAGCGTTGCCAGATGTTCTTGCACTTCGAGTTCTTGGCTTACATCAAAACCAGCGAGGTCACATTTTTTACCTTGGGAGTGAAATTCTTCGATAAGTGCGTTGGCATCTGCGAGATTTTGTTCGTTGGGCAGAAAATTGAGCAAACCATGGGCACCTGCATTGACAAATTGTCTTAAAATCTGGGCCCCCATACCCCTGCTAGCCCCTGTTACCAGTACAACTTTGTCTTTAAAATCAAATTGAATCATCTTTCATACCCCTTTTATCAGTCTACTACCTCTATAATGCTGATATGATAATCTTAACTGGCAATGTTTGCTGGCGCATTTAAGCTTTTATTAAGAGTTATTGTATGACTGCCCAATCTTCAATTTTAAAAAAGACGAGCTTAACTTTCTGCCTTTGTATTCTCATTTTGGGTTGTGGCATCGCAGAATACGAAGAGCAAGCCAATCAAACCATAGATTTTGTTGCAGAGGCAGATGAAGCAGATAAATTATTGGGCTATCCTGTTGAAATTCCTGCTCCCAAGGATGGAAATGGAACCGTAGTTTCCAAACCTACCTTCCTGCGCCTGCCCCGGGAAAATTACTCGCGCCCTTATCCAGATTTTGTTAGGGGCAAGGGGATGTTACTGGTTAAATATGGCAAGCAAAAAGGGAGCACGGTGATTCCGCGTGACGTATTTCTCGCTTATTCTGATGAAACTGAGGGGGGCGTTTTTAAAGATGGAGTGCTTGAGCACTTCGAAGCCAAGACCGAAAAGAAAAAGTTACCTAGTTTAAAACTTAAGGATGATGTGAAATCGGATCAATATTACTTCACGAATTCTTCTTCAGAAACTATTCATCTTTTCTTGGCCTTTGAGGAAAAGGTTGCTGTAATATTTAAATATGATCTTGATAAGCAGCAAGGTAAGAAACAGGAAATGGTTTCTGAGCGATCCATGAGAACGTTTCGTTTGAATGATAACGCTGTTAAAGCAAAGAACCAGTGGGATTTAAAACAACAGTACGAGGGTGGAGATAAAAAACCTTGAACCTGAGCTTTGTTAAGGATGATACTACTTTGGTTGACACCCCCTTATCAAGACAATGCGATGGCCAAAACAGGCCCGTATTTCTGGCGCATTTAAGCGATATTCATGTTACTGCAAGCAGTGCGTGGACAAAAAGTGATCTATTTAGCAAGCGATTTACAGGCTGGATTAACCTTAAGATTTTTGGCAGGGGATTTCGCTTTCGTAATACCAACGAAATTCTCAATGCCTTGATGAAAGATATCAAGTCTCAGAATTTAGACAGCATTGTATTTTCGGGAGATGCCACGGCTTTAGGTTTTGAAGAAGAGATGGCAAAAGCTGCAGAGCTTCTCGGCCTGAATGGCCCTGATGCGCATCCTGGGCTTGCTGTGCCCGGTAATCATGATTACCAAACCGCTTCCTGTGCAGCTCAAAATCATTTTGAAAACCATTTCTCCTCTTGGCAAAAAGGCGAGCGCATAGGCGATCATATTTACCCCTTTGCCCAAAAAATCGGCAATATCTGGGTTGTTGCTGTGAATTCTTCGACTCCCAATCGTCTGCCTTGGGATGCCCGGGGTTGTGTGGGCAGTGATCAGTTGCAGCGCTTAAAAATGTTGTTCGATCAGCTGGATGATAGCCGTAGAATTCTTGTCACACATTACCCAGTCAAAATTGCAAGTGGCCAGAAAGAACGAAAAATTCGCGCTCTTCGTGATCTTGATTCACTTCTTAACGTTGCTGCAAAGGGTAAGGTTTCACTTTGGCTTCATGGCCATCGGCATGACCAGTTCTATCACCCCACAAGTTCGGATGTTCCATTCCCGGTTTTATGTGCTGGTAGTGCTACACAAAATGGAAAATGGTCTTACTCCCGCTACTCTATCTTGAATGGCAAACTCGGGGTTGAATGTCGATCTTTTAATCCTGGTACTGGCCTTTTTCATAAAGCTGAAAGCTTTGATCTTGATCTCCCCTATACCTATTAGACTTGCTAGCTCTAAATTTGTTATTTTAAATATTTTGATTATTTATTGCATTGAAAGCTTCCAAGTTAGGGCAAGTGGCGTTATTATTTAATGGAAGAGTTTTGCTTGCAATAATATTTTAACTCGGGTGATTTTACTTGGAACCTAATATGAACTATCCTGTTGAAATGGGCGGCGGCGTAACCCCAGGTAACATTGAATCACCACCCGTAGTTGCACCCCAAAACGAACTTTCAGAAATCCTTAAGCAGATTCTTGATATTCAAAAAGAAATGTTGAACCATCAGCGTGCTGCATTAGCTGCTCATGATCACGCAGCCCGTTGGAAATCTTTCATTTCTCGCTGGCCTGATGATTTCCCCGGCCTTCCAGACATGAGCAAAAATGCTTTGCCTCATTTGGAAAAAGCCTACGGCAAAATGATCTACGATATCGTCGAGCGGATTTCTGATGATTCCGATTGCATCGACAACGAATTCGGCCTGCAAGAGTTTCTTGATCGGTATGGAATGCGGCTTGCCCAGATAGGCACCCTGCTTAATTTGGTTGCCCCCCTTGCAGACCTCGGCAACAATCCTGAATCGTAATCACATATGGTTAATCAAGAAATCACCCCGGGCTTTATCACCGTGGAATTTCTTGGGATCCCAAAACTAAAAGCGGGTGTGCCTTTTTGCAAAGCACCCGTTGGCTCTTTATCTTCGATCATTAATAATTTAAAAAATCGGTTCCCAAAGCTTTCCGAGGAATTCTTGCCCTCGCCTTCAGGAAAAAGCCATGTGCTTTATTCCCTTAATGGGGACTATTTTTTAAATGATCCCGATACGATTCTTTTGGAAGGGCAGCAACTTTTAATTATTTCGGCTGATGCAGGCGGGTAGATTTTATCACTTCGAGCTTTTTAGCTTTTGCAATACACTTTCAAGTGATTTGGGATTTGGGCTATAGCCTTTGGGGCTTTCGTAACCCGAGGGGTAGGCAAGGTTTTCCCATAGGTTTTGCAAGATTGCTTGTTCAGGCTTTTTGGAACTTAGCATGGAAAGCGCCAAGGTTATCTGTGTGGATTCATTCCAAGTTGCAGTTTCCAGATTATGCTTGGAAAGCTGATCGAGTAAAAGAGTACGCCATTCTTTTGGAGGATTAACACCTTTGGTAACCAGCTCTTTTTGAATGTTGGCAAGTTGAATTGCCAGCGTATTCGCTGCTGACTTGGCTTGTTTGGGGCTAGTTTTAAAAGTGTTTTTAGCTTTCACAAAATCAGAGTAAAGGCTTGTAATTTGCTTGTCTTGGCCAGAAATCAACAAGGCTTCTGAAAGCAAAACCCCGGTCCAAGAGTCGTAGGGAAGTGAGCCTGCTTTTCTTCCTTCGTAATAATTCTTATTGGCACGCCAGCTCGGTTGTTGAAAATCAGCATGGCATGAAAGGCAGGACGATTCTGCGAATTCCGGCCATACGCCCTGATTATTAAGAGCAAGTTCTGCGCGATGCGAAGACAGCTCAATGCTTGAGGATAAACTTGCTAATTGCCCGGTTACCCATATTTCTAGATCGCGATTGGTATTGGAATCGTATTTTTTTTGGTTCCAATGTGGCGGCATATTTACTTGGTAGGACAATGCTTCGAAGGTAAGCCTTGGGTGTCCTGCAGCCATGATATCATGGTTTGCATCGCGGGCGGGTATTCCTGTTTGAGGGTTGGCGGGTGCTCCCACATGGCAACCCATGCATACTTGTGCTTGCAACATGGCATTTCCCAAATAGTTCATGCCTTCGTTATCATAAAGGGCCTTTTTAGCAGCGGAGGGCGTGTTTTTCCAAGCTTCGGTGGTATGAATTCCTAGCCATTTTGGTGAGGCGGAGCCATGGCATGATTCGCAACCAACCCCTAGGTCTAATGGATAATCTAATTTTGATTGTTCTTGAGCAATTTGAGGGGTTGTATGGCAAGCCAAGCAGCGAAGGTCTTTATGGGCTGCTGGGATTCCCAGATTTTTAGCCATGGTTTTAGCCCGGTCTGAAAGCAGTGATTCGTAGGCTTTTGCGTGTTTATCATGGGCAATCCATGTTGAAAATTCATTTTGCTGAACTATTTGGCCTAAAACGGGTTCGGAGCCACCATGGCAGCCACGACCAGAACAAGAAGAAGATGTGGCTATTGGGGGGTGTTTAGCTTCTGAGCTAGATGGTTTAATGGAAGCAGTTTTTGCAGGAAGGGGTTTTCCTTCCTGAGAGAATAAGTCTTGGCTTGTTAAAAAGAACGAAATTGCCCAAAACAGCATGCAAAAACTGAGCGCTTTAATCAAATTTAGGGGCCTACAATTTAAAGGGTTCATAAACGGTATTTCTTTTTATAATTCTCGCTGAAAACAATCATCTTACAGTATCAACAGTTATTCTATTTTTAGTCAATTTTATGATAGGGTGGTAGAAAATATTCGATATATTAAGGTTAATTCTTATTGTCTGAATTTTATTGAGTGAAGGAATAAAAATCAGTGTTAATTCGCAAATCAAACTTTGCAGAACATTACCCTTGGGTTCTTGCTTCCTCGGTTGTGCTGGCCTTGGCGGTAGTCTGGTTTATTTTTGCCTCGGTAGGCCATGCAGAATGGCCTAGTGGTAGCAGTTTACCCGGATTTACTTTCGGAGTCATAGGTGGTCTGATTTGTTTATTCGAATTCCTAATCTGGCCTCGAAAAAAGTTAAGATCGTGGCGTATAGGAAAAGTATCAACTTGGATGCGTGCCCATATTTGGCTCGGAATACTTGCAGTCCCACTTTTGGTTCTCCATACAGGCTTTCGTTGGGGCGGCCCTTTAAGTACCACCCTGATGACTTTGTTTTTGTTGGTGATTGCGAGTGGAGTCTGGGGTTTGATATTGCAGCAGTTTTTGCCTGAAAAGATGTTGAAAGAAGTTCCTGCTGAAACCATTTTTTCCCAAATTGATTATGTTTCAGATTTGATGGCTGGTGAAGCGTCTCAATTGGTTCGATCTGTTTGCAACATCACTTCAGATTCTGATGATGCAGAAAAGTTTTCAGACGGTTCCCATATTGTGGTGGGTGCGGTTCGTAATACAGGCGCAATCCAAGGCCGGGTGGTGGTAACTTCCAGCTTGCAGGAAAGCGTGCCCGATAGTAAGCCGTTGTATGACTTTTTCAACGAGCATATTTATGGGTTTTTGAAGAATGGCGAGATGGCCAAGTCGCCTTTGCAAAATCCTCCCCGGGCTCATTCGATGTTTAATTCCTTGCGGACAAAGTTGCCTCCACGCGCCCATGAAGTGGTTACAGTTTTGGAAGATCTTTGCAATCAACGCAGGCAAATTATTACTCAGGCGAAAATTCAGTTCTGGCTTCATAGTTGGTTGTGGGTGCATTTGCCCCTTTCTGTTGCTTTAATTGTGTTGATGTTTGTTCATGTTTTTGTGGCTATGAAGTACTGGTAAATCGAGAGGGATCCATGGCTTTCCAAGAAAGCGGAAAACAGCGCGCTACAAGAATCCAGCTCGACTATTACAAAAAGTCGACCTATCTGGATCGTACCAAGTCAACTCTAGTTTTAATCTGCTTGTTGGCGGCGGTAGGCTGGATGGCGTTGGTGTTTGTTCAGGGCGAAAAAGGACAAGCTGCATTTTCCAGAGGCCAAGTGACTAAGTTTCACGCTGCCTGGAATAATAATTGCTCCGTTTGCCATTCTGAGTTTGAACCCATCAGCAAAAATAGTTTCACCATGAAATGGCTGGGCCACGAAGCAGGGAAGAAGCTTTCGGGCGATGCACGTTGCGAAAGTTGCCATGTTGCACCAGTGCATCATGCCAATCAAAAGCTTGAATCAACTCCTAGTTGTGGTGGTTGCCATCGTGAACATCGTGGCTTAGATGCGAGCATTGTGCGTCTTTCAGATTCTGATTGCATTTCGTGTCATACGAATATGAAGGGCCACCTTACAGCAGGTGCAACTCCAAAATACGCTCCGAAGATAACCTCGTTTGCAACTGCCTCGCAGGGGCACCCTGATTTCAGATTGTTGGCAGAGAAAATGACCGATCCAGGCACCGTTAAATTTAACCACAAGTTGCATCTGACCCCTGGCGTATCCCGTGACCCCAAGGGCAAGCCTTGGACTTACTCAGATATTCCAGAGCTTGAACGAGAGAGGTTTGGATTTCAGAAGGGGATGGATTTAAAGGCTGCTATCGCCCTTGATTGCAATGCTTGCCATAACCTTGAGTCCGCAGATGCCAAGCCTTCTCCTGGCACGTTTGCAAACATGCCTAAATCGGTTCATGCGGAAAGATCCAAGGGCGGGGTATATCAACCGATTGTTTACGATGTGCATTGCAAAGCTTGCCATCCGCTTTCTTTTGATGATTCGAACAAAAACGAATCCGTACCCCATCGATATCAACCTGAAGAAATACGCACTTACCTCGAAGGTTTTTACTCGAAACAATTGGTGCTGCAAACCAAAGAGTTTTCGAAACCAAGAGAGGTTTTGCCTGTACCCGTTCCAGGGAAGAACCCTTTGACACCCATGGTTGAATCGGTGAAAAAGCAAGTTGATGCCAAGGTTTCTGTAGCAATGAACAATTTGTTTTTAGGCAAGAAAACCTGTGGCGAATGTCATTATGAAAAAGGTGATACGAAGAGTGCGAACCCAGGTTTTGCCCAAATTCCAAAGCTGATTCAAACGGGCCTAGACCAAGATAGCAAGGCTTTCCAATGGTTTAAAGATTCGAGAGCAGGCGATCCTTCTAAGATTGTTTGGCCTTCCATCCCTTCGCTTTGGATGCCTCATGCCAAGTTCGATCACTCTGCCCATAGGTTCATGGATTGCGCTTCATGCCATGGTGCTGCCAATGATTCAATTACTAAAAATGATATTTTACTTCCCGGAATAGATAACTGTAGAAGTTGCCATGCACCTGCCAAATTTGTTGCAGGGGTGGCTCAAGCCGGGGTTAATCATGATTGTGTGGAATGCCATAACTATCATCATGGGGAACAACCATATCAGGGCGTTGGAGCTGCTGCTTGGGATCCGAAAATACTTCGGACCATCGAGAAGATGCAAAAACCAATTCCTTAATGGGATGCATTAAGCACACTGTAATTGTGACAGGCTTTGGGAGAAAGATATGTTAGTTCAGGCATTAAAAGAAATTCAGGATAGATGTGGTTATCTGCCCTACAACGAAATGCATTCGCTTTCCAAGCGAACGGGTGTACCCTTGCATCGTATTCATGAAGTAGCAAGTTTTTATCCGTTGTACAGGTTGGAGCCACCTAAAGGCGCAAGCATTAAAGTGTGCAGGGATATGGCGTGCCATATTCATGGTGCACCAGAAATCACCCAGGGACTCGAGAATCTTTCCAGAGAACTTGGGTCCGGGAAAATCGAAGTCTGTGGTGTTTCTTGCTTGGGGCAATGCGATGCAACCGTAGCTGCGTTGATCAACGATCATCATGTTTATCGTGGTATGGATCTTAAGAGTTTATCCGAGTTGGCAAGAAAAGCTGCTGCGAATGAAGAGCTTCCCCACCAGCATTTGGATAATTCTACCCTTCCTTTTCAAATTAATCCCTATCAGAGTAGCGAGCCTTATGAGGCCGTGAAACAGTTTGTTACTGGGGGCATGGATCATGCAGCCTTGCTGAAAAAGATGGAAGTTTCGGTGCTTCGCGGGATGGGCGGTGCGGGGTTCCCCACCTTTCGTAAATGGTCTGCTGTAAAGGGCGCTCCCGGGAATGTAAAATATATTGTTTGCAATGCGGATGAAAGCGAACCAGGTACTTTCAAAGATCGCGAACTCATGCGCAGGGCCCCTTATCTTGTTATCGAGGGCATGGTTTTAGCTGCACTTGTTACTGGCGCTGAAAAGGGTTACCTCTACATTCGCCATGAATACATCGATGAAGTCAAAGTACTCAAAGAGGCTTTAATCACCGCAGCAGGTTTAGGAGTGATAGGTAAAAATGTATTGGGCACTGGAAAAAAGTTCATGCTCGAGCTTTTCATCAGCCCCGGTGGTTATGTGCAGGGTGAGGAAAGTGCGCTTTTAGAAGCCATCGAAGACAAGCGTGGCGAACCTAGGAACAAGCCACCTTTTCCTGTTTTTGAAGGGTTGTTTGGTAAACCTACAGTCATCAATAATGTTGAAACACTTTCTTGGATTCCGGGAATAGCACTCAATGGCGGAGAATGGTATCGCGATAAGGGCATCCGTGGGGCGACTGGGATGCGCATTGTTTCGATAAGTGGCGATGTACAAAAGCCCGGCGTTTACGAAGTGCCTTTTGGCCAGACGGTTAAAGAATTGATTTTTGAGACAGCCGGTGGAATGTTGCAGGGGCACACGCTTAAAGCTATTGCAACCTCAGGGCCTTCGGGTGGATTTTTGCCTGCGAAGGTACCTGTCGAAAAGTTGCCTGCTAAATTTGTTCAAGATAAAGTTCCTGCGGGAGCCAAGCTTTACGATATCCTTGATCTGCCTTTGGATCTTAACACGGTTGGGCAGATGGGCGGCATGTTGGGTGCTGCTTTTATCGTCTATGATGATCGCAGAGATATGCTCGATAATGCATTGAACTGTGTTTCTTTTTATCGGAATGAATCGTGTGGGAAATGTGTTCCTTGTAGAACCGGTTCACAAAAGCTGGTGGATATCATCACGAATTTGATGCAAGGTAAGTCTGGCCGTAAAGAGCTTGGGCTTATTAATGAACTTGGTGAGACGATGGGGATAACCTCGATTTGTGGGTTGGGGCAGGTGGCATCCAATCCCATCACCAGCCTTTTGAAGTTCTTCCCTGAAGAAGTTGAAAACTATTTGAAACAAGTTTGATTTTAAAGATAGGGGCCCTTGCGGCCTTGGAGGTTGGCGATGAATGTAGCTGAAGAATTGTTCCCTATGGTGGTTGATGGCAGGGTTGTTGAACTCGATCGTATTGCCTCGGATTTATTAAAGGCGCCTCCCATCAAAATAACAATTGATGGCAAAGAGGTAGAGATCGCCCGTGCAACACTTGCTAAGAATCCGATTACTGGTGAATTGAAACCCAAGTTGACCACCATTTTTGATGCTGCACAGAAGGCGGGAGTTTTCATTCCTATTCTTTGTCATCGCGAACATATGGAACCCGTTGCAGTATGCAGGTTTTGCGCTGTTGATATTGGTGCTCGTACTCTTGTTGCTGCCTGCCATCGACCCGTTGAAGAGGGCATGAAAGTTTCCACAGGCGCCACCAGCGATAAAGTTAAAAACTCCGTTAAGATTCTTACCGAACTTCTCCTAGTTGATAACGAAGTTCCGCGTGTAGTAAACAGGGAGTATGGCGACAATGAGCTTCGCACCATTGCCAAAAAACTTGGCATGGATCCGCATGCTTCCCGCTTTCCTAAAAACCCTCACGATCGGGGCACCGATGATAGCTCGATGATTATTTCGGTTGATCATAATGCTTGTATTCTTTGCGATCGCTGTGTCAGGGCATGTAATGAAGTTCGCCATAACGAAGTGCTTGGCAGAATGAACAAAGGTTTCAATGCTAGGATTTCTTTTGATCTTAATGATCCGATGGGGAATTCTTCTTGCGTATCGTGTGGCGAATGCATGGCTTCCTGCCCTACGGGTGCGCTTACCAATAAGAAGCTTGTAAGTTCTAATCTTGGTGATCAACCCGGGGCATTGCCTGTGTCGGTTGAAGATCTTTTCACCCATGAACTTTTTCAGGGCATCAGCCAGCCTTTCATGGAATGGAATCAAGGCTCGGTTATACGAAGGAAATTCAAGCAGGGTGAAATCGTTTGCAATGAGGGTGAATCTGGCTCGACAGCATTCATTATTGAAGATGGTGTGGTTGATGTGTTTTTAAAAAGCCCTTTGAATCATATTGAGAACACGCAATCAAGTGGGTTTCTTGGCTTGATTAAAAAGTTTACCACTACGCTCTCTACCTCTAAAAGGGAAGAAGAGAAAAAAGCCCGATACATTTCAATTGATGCGCCTGTTAGCCTTAACACCAGCAATCCCATTGCCCAGTTGACCAAGGAAGATGTTTTGTTCGGCGAAATGACCTGTATGAATAATTATCCAAGGTCTGCTACTGTTCGTGCCAAGACAGATGTAAGCCTTCTTGAAATCCGAAGAAATGTCCTCTACATTCTGCAACGAAACAAACAAAGTAAAGCTATTCTCGATGGGGTTTATAATAAAAGATCCATCAGCACCCATTTGCGCAGCATCCCCTTGTTTGCAGAGCAATTTACCAACGATAAGGACTTCGAGCAGTTTGTTGATTTAGTGCGTGAGAAGGCTAATCTCGTTCGCTTAAATCCAGGTGATGTTCTATTCAGGCAGGGTGATGCGGAAGATAATTTTTACTTGGTGCGCATTGGGTTTGTGAAAATCTGGATCAAGCAACCGGGTGGCGATCATGTGATCAATTACACCGGCCCCGGTGGTATGGTCGGCGAAATCGCCCTCATGGGTCATCTTGCGGAATTGAAAGGCAAATTGCTTTCCCAAGGTCGAACTGCAAGTGCGACCGCTTTGGATCATGTGGATCTTGTCAGCATCAGTGGTGAAGATTTTAAACTCATCCTCGAGAATTTTCCGAAGATTCGTGAAAAGATGGTCGCAATTGCTTTGGAAAGACTTACCGAAATTCGAAGGCAGGTAGCAAAAGTTGAAAGTACCAACCTTAATGATTTTCTTAAACAGGGACTGATGGAGGCCCGTAGTTTATTGGTGTTGGATCTCGAAAAATGCACTCGCTGCGATGAATGTACCAAAGCCTGCTCTGATACACACCAAGGGGTGACCAGATTAGTTCGTGAAGGCCTTCGGTTCGAAAACTTCCTCGTTGCAAGTTCTTGCAGATCTTGTCTTGATCCTTATTGCATGGTTGGGTGCCCTGTGGATGCAATTCACCGAGGCAAAAAACGCGAAATGATTATCGAAAACTGGTGCATCGGTTGTGGGAAATGCGCCCAGAATTGCCCCTACGGCAATATCAACATGCAGCCTTTCGAGACCAATGAAAAGATCGATGATATTACCAGACCCGGTTATAAGGTTGCGGTTGTTCAGCAAAAAGCAACCATGTGTGACCTTTGTGAATCCGTCGATGGACAGCCTAGTTGTGTTTATGCTTGTCCTCATGATGCTGCACATCGTATGAGTGGTGCAGAGCTGATTAAAAAAGTTGATTCCACTAAAAATTAAAGCCTTGATAATTGGAAAAGAATAAATAATGAGTGTTGAAAAGTTTGATTTGGTAGTTTTAGGATCTGGGCCTGCGGGAGAAAAGGGCGCTGCTGCTGCTGCGTACTTTGGTAAAAAAGTCGCGCTCATAGAAAAAGAAAATGTGTTGGGGGGGGCTGCTGCAAACACTGGTACCCTGCCTTCTAAAACCTTAAGAGAATCGGCTCTTTACCTCTCCGGGTTTAAGCAAAGAAAACTGTTTGGTTTTCAGGTTGATATGATGAAAACCATTCATATCAGTGATTTCATGGCGCATGAACGCTTTGTCACCGATAATGAACGCCAGCGGATTCGCGAAAATCTTGCCAGGCATGGTATCACTGTATACCGTGGCATGTCTTCTTTTGTTGATTCGGAAACTGTTGTTATAAAGCCTGATCGTTGCCCTGAGATTCAGTTGAAGGCGGATCGGTTTCTCATTGCAACGGGTTCTTACCCTTTCAGACCCAAGAATTTTCCCTTCCACGATCCGAGGATTCTTGATTCCGACACTATCTTAACCCTTGATGTTATTCCTGAAAGTATGTTGGTTATTGGCGGCGGAGTTATTGGTTGCGAATATGCCTGTATGTTTTCTGCTTTAGGGGTTCGTGTTAGCGTGGTGGAAAAATCCGAGAAGATTGTTGGAGGGATGGATAGTGAAATTTCAAGCTCTTTGAAATCACGAATGGAATCCGCAGGCATTAAATTTTTTATGAGTGATTCGGTAATAAAAATTGAGTGTGGTAAACTCGTTGAGGTCGAACTCGAATCCGGCGCAACCATCGAGGCCCATTCGGTTTTGGTTTCTTCTGGAAGATCTGGGCAAACCGGTTCTATTGGTCTTGAAAATGTTGGTGTTACCACCAATTCTCGCGGCCACATTCTAGTCAACGAACATTTCCAAACCAAGCAACCTCATATTTATGCTGCTGGCGATGTCATCGGGAATCCTTCCCTTGCTTCAACCGCTATGGCTCAGGGCCGTATTGCTGTTTATCATGCTTTTGATCTTAAGCAATCGGCGCACTTCCCTTCCCTTCTTCCAAGTGGTTTGTACACCATTCCCGAATGCTCCTCTGCTGGGCAGTCGGAAGAGCATCTTGACGAAGCTAAAATCCCTTATGTTTCAGGCAAGGCTAGTTATGCCAACAATGCCAGGGGCCAGATCATTGGTGATACTGAAGGCTTCCTTAAATTGCTTTTTCATCGAGATACTAAAAAACTTCTTGGTGTTCATGTCATCGGGGAAGGGGCTACCGAAATTGTTCATATAGGTCTTACGGTTATGGTGATGGATGGTGGTGTCGATGTTTTTATTGATACCTGCTATAACTATCCAACCATTAGTGAAATTTATAAATATGCTTGTTATGATGCACTTTCGAAATTTGATAAAATCAACAAATCCTCGAAAGAACCTTAATGATTATTAGGCATTGGTTTTTTTTCGCATTACAATGACTCAAGACACCCAGTATTTTTTCAAGGCTCGTTACGATGAAAATTGTTCACTACCCACACCCTGCTTTACGTTGTCAGGCCAAGCCGATTTCTTCGATCGACAAGAAGATTAAACTTCAGATCGGCGAAATGTTTGATCTTATGTACGAAGCCAAGGGGCTTGGGCTTGCTGCAACTCAGGTTGCACTTCCCTTCCAGTTGTTGGTGATGAATGTTTCTGGAGACCCAGATAAAAAAGAACATGAATTTGTTTACATCAACCCTACCTTGGTTGAGCGCAAGGGCAACATGGATGGCGAAGAAGGTTGCCTTAGCTTTCCTGGTTTGTTTCAAAAAGTTCGCAGAGCTAAAACTGTAAAGATACATGCCTATAACCTTCTGGGGGAAAAGGTGGAAGTGGTTGCTTCCGACCTTGCTTCTAGAGCTTGGCAGCATGAAATTGATCATCTCAATGGTGTTCTTTTTGTTGATAAGCTTGGTATTATCGGCAAACTTGCTTCCCGCGGCGCTCTAAAAGAACTTGAAGAAGAATTCAAGTTTGCTCAGCAGCGTGGCGAAATTCCTCCCGAGACCGAGATCAAAGCTCTCATTGATTCACTCTTATCCGAATCTTGATTTCCCTAGGGGGTTGATTCATGCGAATTGTCATGATGGGCACTGGTATTTTTTCCGAGCCCACTTTTGAATCTTTATTGGTCAACAAAAAAGATGTTGTTGCACTTTTCACCCAACCCGATCGCGCCATTGGGGAAGAAAAAGCTTCGACCAGGCAGGTTGGTAAAGGGATGAAAAACATCGCCCTTCAGCACCATATACCCGTCTTTCAACCTTTTAAAATCAACTCTGACGAAGGGCTTGCAATTCTTCGTGATCTTCGTCCTGATCTTTTCGTCGTTGCTGCTTATGGCCAAATTCTTTCTCCAGAAGTGCTTGTAATTCCTACTCTTGGCGGTATTAATGTTCATGCTTCTTTGCTTCCCAAATACCGAGGGGCTGCCCCTGTTCAATGGACTATTGCCAACTGCGAAAAAGAAACGGGCGTTTCTATTATCCAGATGACACCCACACTTGATGGTGGGAATATTCTCGCAACGGTTGTCACCCCGGTTTCTCCGGAAGAAACAGCAGGGGATCTTGAGGCTAGGCTTTCTATTATGGGTGCAACTATTGCCCTTGAGGTTATTAAAAAAATGGAGGCTGGACCTATCCAAGGTCTTCCACAGGATATTTCTCTTGCGACCAAGGCACCCAAGCTTCGTAAAGAGCATGGCAACATCAACTGGGAGCTCAACGCCTTGCAAATTAGTGCTCATATTCGGGCAATGCAGCCTTGGCCCACGGCTTTTACTTTGTGGCAACGAACCGAGCAACCCCCCGTTCGGATTATGATTTTAAAAGCTACTCCTGAACTTGAAGCCACTACCTCTTTGCCGCCAGGCACTATTCTTGAACCTTCAAAAGATTTAAACATGATGCAGGTGGCTGCGGGAAACCGCACCATTTTGAATGTCCTTGAGGTTCAACCTGCGGGCAAACGGAAGATGGCTGCTGCTGAATTTCTGAGGGGAAGGCACTGGTTTTCGGGCGACTCGCTTACGAGGGCTTAAACCTTGGCCCGGGGTTTAGTATACTATTCTTATACTCCTTTACTTTTCGAGCAGGTTTAAACTTATTCATGGCTAAGAAACTTTTCATCGAAACCGTCGGCTGCCAGATGAATGTTCTGGATAGCGAAATTGTTGTTGGTACTTTGAAAAAACAGGGCTACGAGCTTGCAACTGAAGCCACTGATGCTGATGTGATTCTCTTTAATACTTGTAGTGTGCGTCAGCATGCCGAAGATAAGATTTACAGTGCCCTAGGTCGGATCAGAATTCATATGGATGAAAACCCGCACAAGATTCTTGGCGTGCTGGGGTGCATGGCTCAAAAAGATCAGGAATTGATTCTTCGCAGGGCACCGCATGTTGATGTCGTTTGTGGTACAGGGCAGTTGGGTAGGATTGCGGAACTTATTGAAGATGCAAAATCATCGGGCAAGCCTCAACTGGCTCTTAGCCTTGGTAGATCTGATGCTTCCAAAGATGAAGTTGAACGCAGCTTCGAAAGTTATGACCCATCCAGAGAAACTGCGATGCGGCCCAATTCTTTTCAAGCTTTTGTTCGCATCATGTTTGGCTGTGATAAATTCTGTACCTATTGCATTGTTCCCAGTACCAGGGGACCAGAGCAAAGCAGGTCTCCTGATCATATCTTGGCTGAAGTTCGACTTCTCGCAGATCAAGGATGCAAAGAAATCACTTTCCTTGGCCAAACTGTTAATAGCTATTATTACAAGCATGGCGATGGTAGGACCACCACTCTTGCTGGGCTCTTTAATCTGATTCATGATACGCCTGGAATTGAACGTATTAAATTCGTCACTAATTATCCGAAGGATATGGATAATGAGCTTCTTGATGCGGTGCGTGAGTTACCGAAGGTTTGCAAGTATCTTCACGTGCCTGTGCAATCCGGTTGCAACGAAGTGCTCAAGCGCATGAAGCGCCTTTACACCGTGGAATATTACATCGAGATGTTGCAGCGTTGTAGAGAGAGAGTTCCTGGCGTTGCAGTTTCTAGTGATTTTATCGTTGGCTTTTGTGGTGAGACCGAAGAATCTTTTAGGCGCAGTTGTGATCTGGTTGAAAAGAGTATGTTTAAAAATAGCTACATCTTTAAATACAGCACCAGGCCGGGTACCAAAGCGGACGACCTTTATCCTGATGATATTAGCGATGCCACTAAAAAGCGCAGAAACAATGATCTTCTCGCTTTTCAAGATGCCAATAGCCTTATAGATCATCGGTCTAAAATCGGATCTGTTGTTGATATCTTGGTTGAAGGCCCTAGTAAATTAGCGGTTAAACATCCTGATGGCCCTCGACAACTTACAGGTCATACCATGACCGATCACATTACGGTTTTTGATGGTAATGAAAGGTTGATTGGCAATACCGTGAAAGTGCTTATTGAAGATGCCACTGCTTTTACTCTTTTTGGCAGGATCGTAACGGATGAAGTTTCCGGGGCTGCTTTGGTTTCTCGCGAAGCTACGATTGCGAAAACCAGCGTTGTTACTCCTGCTGCAGGTAGGAAATCGCTTGAAGTCATTTCATGAAAAGGCTTTCTTAAACTGAAACTACAAACCCATGAATAGCCCTGCGAATCCTGAGTTTGATTGGCTAAATAATTTCAAGCACTCTGATCCTATTCGTGCCCAAAGAAATCTTTCCCTTCTTGCAAAACATCTCGACTCTGATTCTTTTCTTTTGCTTCACAATAATATCAAAGAGCTTTTACCCTCTTTACCTGATCCAGATCGGTCCCTCAATAATCTTGAGCGCTTCTTTTCCCAATCTTCTTCCAAGCCTTATTGGGATTTGATTCTAGGTGATAAGTCTGGCACTCTCCTTGATCTCCTGCAGATTTTTAGCACTAGCCAATCTTTCAGCGATCTTTTGATCTCTTATCCAGATTGCATTGATATGCTTGGCGTGCCCCTGCATCAAACTCCTTCCAGAGAACAACTGGTGCAAGAGCTTCAAGCAGAGGTTGATAAAAACCCTGATGATGCTTCTGTTCTTAGGGCACTGCGTAGGTATAAGCAAAGGCAGGTCCTTAGAATCGGGGGTAATGATATTCTTCGCAATAGGCCCCTTGAAGAAGTTACCAGGGATATCTCTCAAGTTGCAGAGGCTGCGCTTGAAGTTGCAATGAACCTCGCACGCAAAACCCTTGAACGCAGATATGGTATACCCTTCAATGCCTCCGATCTTCCCGCATCTTGTTGCATTTTGGCATTTGGAAAACTAGGCGGTGAAGAGCTAAACTATTCTTCTGATATCGATCTCATGTTTGTTTATGATGATGATGGGATTACCAAAATCTCTCGCGGGACTCCCATTGATAACTCCGAATTCTTTAGCAGGCTTGCTTCCGAAATTGTCAGGCTGCTTTCCTCGCATACCGACAGGGGTACTTGCTATAGGGTTGATCTCAGGCTTCGCCCGGAAGGACAGCGTGGGCCGTTGGCTCGTTCTCTTGAAGGCACTCTCGCCTACTACGATACTCTGGGTAGAACTTTCGAAAGGCAGGCCCTTATCAAGGTTCGCACTGTTGCGGGCGATTTTAATCTCGGTACGGCCTTTATTAAATCGATCGAGTCTTTCGTCTATCGCAGGTATCTTTCATTTGCTGAAATCAACGAAATCAAAGCGCTTAAACGCAGAATCGAGCTACAAACATCCAAGCAGGGCCTTGAACAAACCGAGGTTAAAACGGGCCGGGGTGGCATCAGGGATATTGAGTTCACCATTCAGTTTCTTCAGCTACTCAATGGTGGTGATCTTCCCATGGTCCGCGAACGAAACACCTTGAAGGCTCTGCTTGCACTTGAAAAAGAGGGATGCCTGACAGATCAAGAATCTCGAGTCCTCGATGATGCTTATCGTTTCTTGCGAAAAACCGAGCATCGCCTTCAAGTATTGTTTGATCTGCAAACACATAAGCTCCCAGATAAAGAGGATGAACTCAACAAGCTTGCACAAAGAATGGGATACTTTTCTGAGGGTCATAAATCTCCCAGAGAGTTATTCCTTGAAGAATATAAAGATCGTACCTCTCTAACGCATAGAATTCTTGAACATCTTTTGCATCAGACTTTCTCCGGAGATGCGGATCAATCCGAGCCCGAATCAGATATCATTCTCGATCCCAACCCTGAACCCGATTTGATCCGCGCTGCTTTGGAAAAGTATCGCTTTAAAAATATCGATGCCGCTTATCAGAATCTTCTTCTTCTAGCTCAGGAATCCGCACCCTTCCTTTCAACCAGACGATGCAGACACTTCCTTGCTTCTATTGCTCCTGCTTTATTAAAAAGTCTCAGAGAGACACCAGACCCAGACATGGCTCTTATGAATCTTGAAAAAGTTACAGCATCTCTGGGTGCTAAAACCATCCTCTGGGAACTCTTTAGCTTTAACCCTCCAAGCCTTAAACTTTATGTCGATATCTGTGCCTGGAGCCAGTTCCTTTCAGGAATCCTTACCAATAACCCAGGCATGATCGATGAGCTTCTCGATTCCCTGGTGCTTGACCAACCCAGAAAACTTTCTGAACTCAAACACGAACTGGCAGACCTTTGTAAAAACGCTACCGATCTCAATCCAATCCTTCATAGCTTTCAAGATAAAGAACTTCTTAGAATTGGTGTGCGCGATATTCTTGGCAAAGATCCTATCCGCCTAATGGTTGCTTCTCTTAGCGACTTGGCAGAAACGATTCTTTCCACCGTGGCTGATATTGAAATGAATTCCATGGTTCTCAAGTTTGGGCAGCCGCTTCTTTCTGTTGGCCCAAGGGCTGGAAAACCCTGTAGATATGCCATTGTTGGCCTCGGAAAACTCGGCGGTAGAGAAATCAATTACCACAGCGACCTTGATTTGATCATTCTTTATGAAGGCGAAGGCAAACCGCATAAGGCAAACGCTCAAAATTCTGATGAACAGCAACTGGATAACAATTCTTTTTTTATCGAACTTACACAACGCATCATTAAAACCCTAAGTAACCATGGACCTTTGGGTAGGCTTTATGAATTGGATTTTAGATTGCGACCCACAGGGCGATCAGGCAGCCTTGTAATCCCCATCCAAGAGTTCCAAAAATATTATCACGATTCTGGTAATGTTCAGCTTTGGGAAAGGCTCATGCTTTCGCGTGCCCGAGTTGTGCATGGCGATTCATCTTTTGCCAACGATGTTTCGGTGGTTGTTAATAATGCTGTTTGCATGGTTCCATGGCAAAGCACTTTTATTGACGAAATGAAAACGATGCGCGATCGCCTTGAAGCTAGTCGAAATCCCGGGGACTTGAAACGGGGAATCGGAGGCATGGCCGATGTTGAATTCCTCGTCGAATTATTGCAAATTCGTTTTGGCGCAAGTCATTCATCCATCAGGCATTCCAATGTTTGGTCTGCACTTGAAGCAATGAAGTTATGTGGTTTGGTTTCAGCTACCGAACATTTCGAGCTAACCAGTGCTTATGATTTTCTCTTTAGAGTTCAGGCAAGGTTACGAATTGTCAAAAATCTTGCGATTGATATCATCCCTGAAAAAACTGATGAAGTAACCAAGCTAGCTCGAAGATTGGGTTTCGAACTTGTTGTTTTTCAAGAAACTCTTTCAAGGCATCAGAAAATTGTTAGGCAACATTATTTGCAAATTCTTGAAGGGTGCAGATAGGCTACGATTGCAAATGCTCATGCAGTAATTTGTACAATTTTTCAGGTTTATCTTCATTGGGCCTCAGCCTGCAGTAAATATTTTCAGAATCCACCACCCTAAGCCTGCCTTTGCTTTTGTTTGCAACGGTTTGCGCCCGCTTGGCATTTCTGTAGGTGAAAACCAGATCAATAGGCCCTGTTATTCCCGCTG